>CAZEWA010000164.1:0-11511 GCA_964515685.1 uncultured Polyangiales bacterium
ACACCGACTGCGGCACGGACGCCAAGGCAACCTGCGCAGACAAGCTGACCGGCGGTTCCTTGCCCGGCTTGATCGGGCAATTTGCAGGCATCGATCTGGACTTCAGCATGGAAGCCCCCGGTGGCTACTGCACCGCAACTTGTAAAACGTCTGCGGAGT
Organism: uncultured Polyangiales bacterium; assembly: GCA_964515685.1. Lineage (GTDB taxonomy): Bacteria > Myxococcota_A > Polyangia > Polyangiales > DASUME01 > DASUME01. Next base: position 160 of record CAZEWA010000164.1, read on the forward strand.
GTGGCGAGGGCGCAGCTTGCTTCGGCATTATCGAAGGGGACCTCGGACCGCTCGGGGCTTTGCTAGGCAACCTGGTCGGCGAATGCCGACAGACCTGCGCAGCAGACAAGGACTGCCGCGGTGAGTATGAATGCGCGGCTGTCGACGCATCTGCCCTGGAAGGCCTCGGCGGAGGCACTGGTGGTGGTGGTGGTGGCGGCTTCAGCATCGGCACCCTCCTGCCAGTCATCTCGGGTCTTGTGCCGCAGACCTGCCAGCCCAAGCCCAAGGTCACGCCCATCCCCGACGACATCGTCGGCAAGGGCTGCTCGGCGGACTCTGAGTGCGGCGCTGGCTACTGCCTCGGTGCAACCGCTGCAACCGAGACGGCGGAAGCCGTCAAGGGCAGCTGCTCAGCGGTGTGCGCGGCCGACACGGATTGCGGCGCCACCGAAGGCTCGTGCTTGGGCGCCATCTACGGCTCGGGCGGCACCTGCAGCGAGACCTGCACGGTTGACGCTGACTGCAAGCGCGCCGAAGACGGCTTCACCTGCAGGGACCTGTTTGGAACCAAGGCTTGCTTGCCCCCCACCGAGACTGGCGGCGGCAACACCGACGCAGGCGTCGAGCCCGACGCAAGCGTCGACCCCGACGCAAGCGTCGACCCCGACGCGGGTGTCTGATCTAAACGCTGCCCGCTGACGGGACAGCGCGAGCGGCCCTGCCTAGGCGGGGCCGTTCTCATTTAAGCCGTTTCCGGCGAATCCATGCCACCGCGCACACTTCGCGACGCTTTCGCCGCCGCGGGAATGGAGGCGTCCATGCTGGCTCGAGTACACACAGCCACTTCATTGCGCGAGCGCCGTGCGGGGCCCATCGTCTATGGAGCGCGCGCACGCAGTCGCGCCTCTATGGAGGCTTGTGGCGACGCACGATTCGAACACACCCGGGGTCCGGCGCTCTCTACGTAGTCGAGGTCGCGCAGCCTTGGCAGGCACTTTGTCTCGTCACAAACCGGATGCACGCGTGTCCCAGTTCGAGATTGAACAAGACTTGCAGCGCTTTGCCTCCTCGTTCTGCGAGCGTGTGTCGCAAGCTGGAGAGGACATCATTGCAGCGCCCAACGTCGCGCTGCAGGAGCCTGCTCTCAAGCGGACCTTGCTCTACTCCTCAGCTGCACTCGACATCGTGAGCGGCCCCATGCCAGAGCTGAATCTGCTCGATATGACCGTGTTCGTCACGCTGTGCCGCGACACCTTCGAGCGCCATTGGCTCAAGAATGTGTTCGGAGAAGTGGCGCGTCCAATGTTTGAAGTGCTGGACTGCGCCACACACGAAATCTGGGATGTGTCGCACAAGCTATTAAACGAAGCTCAAACCCAGCTGTTGCGGAACCTTATCCGCAACTACCAGGACGATCACCCAGCGCAGACGTACGTCGAAGGTGTGCGCTTTTCAGAGTTCGCGTCGCTCGCTTCCGGGGCACGAGCACAACAGCGAGCCTCGGGCCTGATGGCGAGCGTGCACTCTGCCACCCGCACAGCAGACCAAGCCGTGTTGCTCGGAGAGCGCGTCATGTTTTTGCTGCCTCGCCTACCGTTCATTCTGCGACTGCACGCGCGCGTGGGGGCGCTCGAGCTTGTGGCCGATGGGGCCAAAAAGCTCGGTCATTTGTCGACCCTGATCGACGACGCCCAGCGCCTACGCCCTATGATCGGCGAAGTCGAACACGCCGTCTCAAAGGTCACGACCCTTGCCGAGCAAGCCAGCCAAGTCGCTATCAAAGCAGAAGTCTTGAGCCAATCTGCCATGCCGCTCATGCACAGCATCGAGCGCTTGCTACTCGGACAACACGAACAACGTGCCCAGCACGCCATCTCTGCCAGCGACGCGCTGGTGGGTAAGGTCCAAGGATTGCTCGAACAGTGTGCGGCCCTGACCGCAGGCAATCCCGCCGAAGCGCTGGCCGCGGCCAGTACGCGCATCGAGAACAGCATGCAGCGCGTCGTGTGGCAGCTTGCAGCCGTGGGCGCGGGGCTCATTGTGCTGTTTTGGTGCGGTTTTTTCCTCACGCGCAGCCCGTAGCGACGCTCAGCGACAGTAGGGGCGGCCAGGATGAGGTTGCTTCTCCCAAGCTTTTCGCTGCGCAAGGAATGCAAGCACACTCGGATGGGGCTTCGCGCGTTTGACGGCTGCATTCGCCTGCGCTTGCGTCACCACGGGTGCGGGATCCTTCGACTTGGTTTGCTTGGCGAGCACCGGCTTCAATCCGCTGTCCTTGAGCTGCGCAAGGCGCCACGGATAGAGGGGCGGCAAGTCTTCGCAGCCAAGTGCGAGGTCTTCTTCGCTGCAAAACCAGCGCACATGCAAGTGATCGTCGTGCGGAGCACCAAGCTGGCACGTCACATCGGAAAAGCGCGCGACGATTTCCTGCGGCGCTACCACCCGTGCTGCCTCGGCCAGGAGTTTGTCGCGTAAGTGCTCGACCACGAAGATGCGCTGCACCACCGCCTCAGGATCTGAGAGCAAGGCCTGCACAAAGCGCCACGTGCGCTTGGCATCGAAGTGCACACGCACGTCGTCCGAAATGACACTCAGATCTTTGTAGTCGTGGCCGACGCCCTCTGGATCGATAGGCGCTCCGACCGAAGCCGTGGGCTCTCCATCATCCCCTAACAGGTAGAACAAAATGTCAGCGTCACGGCCCGCACGATGCGAACCGTGATGGGCGATGGCCCCGCCCTGCTCCAAGCCGATGTCATTGACCACGAGCTGACTGCCCGGCAGATCTCTATCGACTGCTTGCGCTGCACGCACGATGGCGCGGATCACCTCGGCCGTACCAAAGCGCGCGTTCTCGCTGCGTCGGTCGTTGTAGCGCATGCCTTGCGCCTCGAGTGGAAGCGCGATCGCCCCTTGCACGTGGCCATTCGAAGGGCTGCCAATGGACGTACTCACCGAAGGCATCGGCAGCCGCGCGAGGACGTCGCTAGCCGCAGCCACAGGCCCAGCCTCTTCGGACGGCGCTCGCCGTTCGGGCGCAGGCGCACTGGCCTCGGATTCACCGGCCGCAGGTTCGTTCCCCGCCACAGTGGCTGCACTGCCTAAGATGGCAATGTTCGAAGCTTGCTCTGCGGAGAGCGCCTGCGCACTCTTCGGCACGCTCGGCTCGGAGTGCGCGGCAGTGCAGGCACACACCGAAAACAGCGCAACCAGCGAGCTCGTAAACACAGACGTACGCTTTCGCATCACAGCGACTGAGCTTAGCGCAACTGGCCTCGATTATGCGTTGTGGACGAAGTCCGAGTGCCCCCTACACTAGCTCGTTATCTTTAACTCTCGGATGCACCGCAATCCGAAATGCGAAAAGCGAGACCTTCATGGCGACCATTACCCTCAAGGGCAACCCCATCGAGACCAAGGGCGAGCTCCCCAAAGTCGGGACCAAAGCACCGGAATTCTCGCTGCTGAAACAGGACCTTTCCCGCGTCAGTCTCAAGGATCTCCCTGGCCGGAAGGTGCTCAACATCTTCCCAAGCGTCGACACGCCCGTGTGCGCGACCAGCGTGCGCAAGTTCAATGAAGTCGTCTCCAAGAAGGGCATCACAGTGCTTTGCATCTCGGAGGACCTGCCCTTTGCCACCAAGCGCTTCTGTGCAGCCGAAGGCCTCGACCAGGTCGTGACGCTCTCCGCCTTCCGCTCGACGTTCAGCCAAGACTACGGGCTTGAGATCACGTCCGGCCCGCTGAGTGGTCTCGCCTCGCGCGCCATCGTGGTGCTCGATGAAAACAACACCGTGATCTACACAGAACAGGTTCCCGAAATCGCGCAGGAACCCAACTACGACGCGGCGCTCGCAGCGCTCTGAAGTGCTCTGTAGGAACAGGCCCGCCCGCAGCCGACTCAGGTCGACGCCACGGATCCCAGGGCTTGTTCCTCCACTGTCAGCGGTCTCGCGAGCGTTTGCGCCGTGAGTCCGACCAGAGACAGCCACAGCACATCGGCGAGCAGGAGATGCGCTATCTGCACGATAGCCGGGGCCAAGAGCAGCAAGTTCAAGGCACCGACCGCGAGCTGCACGACGTAGGTGGCAGTCACAAGCTGCGCCCAACGCGCCACGCGGAAATCGGGCAGCGTGGCTTTGATGTGCTGCGCGAGATAGACAATGCCGGCGCCGGAAAGCACAGCGAGCAGTGGATGGAAGACCCGAAGCTGCACCAGAAAGTGCGCCTCCGGGTCGAGGTCATCCCGAAAGCCCTGCCCCAGGCTCTCAGGCGGAAAGAGCGTATCGCCGAGTGCCGTGATGGCTCCTGTCGCTCCGAGACCGAGCACCGCGAGCAAGGCGAGAAAAAGCGCAGTGCTCACGCCTGTACGCCCGTGAATGCGTGGCGCAGGCAGCCTCTTTGCAAACAAGTAAGTCAAAAGCTGCGCTGCGATGAGCAAGAACGTGTTGCCCAAATGCAGGCCCACCACCAACGCGCGCAGCGGAGAGCTGTCCTGCGCGACCAGCCCCAGCTTGACCAACATGGCGCCAATCGCGCCCTCGACGATCATCAGCACGAGACCTATCAGCGCCGCCGTGCGCACACTCGAACCCGCAGCAAAGTCGCGGCGCGCACGGACATAGACGGCGATGGCCATCAGCCCCACCAGACTGCTCGTGACGCGGTGGGTGAGCTCGATCAGCGTCTCCACGGTGGGGGACCGCGGCACAAGCACGCCGTTGCACAAAGGCCAGTGGTCGGCACAGCCCGCGCCGGAGCCGGTGACACGCACGAATGCGCCCCAGAGAATGACGGCCACCGTTAAGGCCAGCAGGGTCAGGGCCCAGGATGTAAACGAGGTTCGAACGCGCACCGCTGGGTTGTACGCCAGCCCCCCTAACTGGCAAGTCCCGCACACACTGCAAGCGCAAAGTTTCATCCCAGCTGAAGTCGCGCGCGCGATTTGCGAAAAGAAGCTCCCAACCAAGCACAAAAGAAGGGAAAATCCGGCCGCTTCTGCGACTCACTGAGCTATCACCCTTTCCGCGCCGCCCCCGCTTTGAGGTTTTACGCACCATGCTTAGATCGAAGCTCATCCTGCTCTCCGCAATCTCTTCGCTCACATTGGCCTGTGGCGGTCGGTCCGAGCTCGACGACTACTCAAACGGCATCCCGTCGATCGTGCCGCGTACCAGCCACGAGTTCCCGATCAAGCCTGGCGACGGCGACACAGGAGACGGTGATGATTCCGGCGATGGCGACGACTCTGGAGACGGCGACCAAGCGGACGAGGCGTTGCTGCCTATCGGCTCCGCATGCAGCGCTGCGAGCGAGTGCGGTACCGGCGAAGATCACGTGTGCCTGGAGCAGATTTCCGTCCTCAGCTACTTCTCTGTGCCGTTCCCGGGCGGCATGTGCACAAGCCGCTGCAGCACCAACGACGACTGCGAAGAAGGTTCGGGCTGCGTAACCGGCTTCGGCACCCCTGGCTGCATGCCTTTGTGCAAGAGCGCACGGGACTGTCGCGCCAGCGAGAACTACTCGTGCGGAACCATCCCCAGCCTTCGGGGCACCCCAGACCCCCGCACGTTTTGCCTCCCGCCTTTCTCGATTCCTGGCTTTGAGTGAGGCCAGCGCGGACCTGGCCTCGAGGTGCGCGCACGTTCGTCGCAAAAGCTGCTGACGAAGCCGCGCTGATGGGCGAGGATGGTGGACGCCTCGAGAGTCGTCTTGCCTTATCGCTTCCCACGCGCATCGCTACCGCTTCTGCTGTGTCTCGCATCTAGTTGCGGCGCGAAGCCAACTCTCGTGGAAAGGCGCGACGCGGGGGCCAAAGACGCAGGCCTCGAGCAAGACGCGAGCCTCGTAGACGCAAGCCAACCGCTGTTCGTCACCTGCGACAAGATGGACGTCCTGTTCGTCATCGACAACTCCACATCGATGCGCCAGGAGCAGGAAAATCTCAGCGAGAACTTCAACGGCTTCGTCAGCTCGCTGCGAAATTTTCGAGACAGCGCGGTGGATTTTCGTATCGGCGTGACCACCACCGCCTTCCCGCTCTCGCCCTACCTTGCAGAAAGCCCAGGAGAAGCGGGTAACCTACTGCAAAGCGTAGACATGGAGCGGCCGTGGCTCTCTCATGCCGAGGCTAACCTCGAAGCAAAGTTTCGCGCGCTCGCCACGGTGGGTACCGGCGGCAACTGGGACGAACAGCCACTTCGCGCCTTGCTGTCCGCGCTCGACGGGCCGAGCGCAAACCAAGAAGACGCGGGCTTCTTGCGCGACGACGCCCTGCTCGCCATCGTGATCATCACCGATGAAGACGATCTCAGCATGCAAGGCGGCGGGGGTCAGGCCCCTTCAATGCTGATTCCCGTGGAGCATTTCGTCGCGCGGCTCGACGCCTTGAAGGGCTTTCGCGGCTATTGGGCTGCCGCCGTGATGGCCGGCGGCACGGCCCCCATCTGCAGCTCGACATTCGGTGACGCGCTGTTCGCGGCACGGCTCCAAGCATTCGTCGAACAAGCGGGTGCTGGCGTCGTGTTCAGCTCGATTTGCGAGGGCGACCTCAGCGTGGGCCTGGACGCTGCGCTCAAGACCTTCGAACGCGTCTGCGATCTGTTGGTGGAGTAATCGCGCTTCACACGATGCTGAGCACGCTGACGGCAATCTTGCCCGCAAAGACGGTCGAGATGTCTGCCCCTTCGATGCGCGGTCGATTGAGAAATACGCCCGTGTACGCGAACTCTCCAGACTTTGGCTCGTAGCGCACATCGTGCGGGCTCGGATCGGGCGGACAAAACACGATCTCAGGCTCGTCGCTCTCAGGTGCAAACGGAAGATTCACATTGTAGAGCATCCCCGACGTTAGCCCCCGCGCCATGAGCACTTCGAGCACACGTCGTGTGGTGCGTGCCATACGCGGTAGGTCCGTCGGATGGGCAACGTTCAGCACTTGCGAGAGCGCAATGGCAGGGACCCCCAAAATCGCCGCCTCACGCGCACCCGCCACCGTACCGGACATGTGGATATCGACCCCAAGATTGCCGCCGTGGTTCAGTCCTGAAAGTACCCAGCCCGCCTCGAGATTCAGGCCGCGCAGCGCGACGCGCGTGCAATCAGCAGGCGTGCCCGCAAGTGCGAAACGCTCTGGACCGCGCTCCTCGATGCGGAGGCTGCCTCGCGTATGCACGCGGTGCCCCACGCCAGATTGCTCTTCGAGCGGAGCGACGACGCGAACTTTGCCCACCCCAGGCAGCTCTCTGCACACGTCGTGAAGGAGGTTGAGGCCTAACGCATCAATGCCGTCGTCGTTCGTCAAAAGCAGGTCCATCTTCCTGCTACGATAGTCGGGAACGCGTGGATTCCCAAACACCCGAAAACATGGCTCGTGGAGCGCGCTGCACTTTGCATGCAGGCAAGCCCTTCGTAACCCTGTGCAGCCGCTGCGGTACGTACATGTGCCAGACCTGCACAGAAGACGGTGCCTTCCGCACGTGCGCCTCCTGCCGCGCCCAGACCTCACCAGAGGCCTTCCCATTTGGCCGCGAAAATCACTCGTTCTTCGCGCTCGTAGTCTTTGCGTTCCAGGCCTACCGAGCCAACTGGGCAGTGCTCACGGTGGCCCTCGTCATCAGCGTCACGCTCACTGTCGGAGCGCAGGTACTGGCCCTGTCGCTGCCGTTTTTGTTCGAGGTCGGATCGAGCGGCAGCCTAGTGCTCCAGGCCTTGGTCTTCGTGCCGCAGAGCGTCCTCCCGCTCGTCTTCACCGTCGGAGCGCTCAACCTCAGCGTGCGTGCGGCACGCGGTGAACATGTGGTGCTGTCGCAGCTATTTTGTGATTTTCGAACGATAGGCCGAGTCGCACTCCTGCTGCTCCTGCTCAACGCACTGCTGTTGTTTGTGCTGCCGCTACTGCTCGGCCCGCTGCTCTACTGGGGCTTCCTCGTGGGGAGCTTTAGTCTCGAATCCTTGCCCATCGCTGCGCTGGTATCGATTCCCGTCGTCGTGGCTGTACTGACATACCTGGGCCTCGGCCTGTGCTTCGCCACGCTCGAACTCGTAGCGCAGCCCGCTGTCGGCCCGATCGCCGCCCTCCGCAACGCGTGGGCCATCGCGCGCTCCCGACGCCTGACCCTACTAGCCTATCTCGCGCTTTGCTTTGGCTTGTCCTTCATCGGCGCGGCTTTCTGCTTCATCGGCCTGTTTGTTTCGCTGCCGTACACCTTCGTTCTCATGGCAGCCGCCTATCTTGCGCTCCGCAACGGCGCCTCCGGCCTCGAAACTTAGAAGGTTCGATAGGCATGGACGTCCCCGCGGCACGGGCGATGTGCTATTGCCAGGCGGTGGGAGCGCAAGAAAGACCTGAGTTGTTGAGTTTCGTTCCGCCCCGCGAGCAGTGCGAGCCCAGCACCATGTTGGACGCATTCCTCGACTGGACGTCGGCCTCCAACATCTCCCTGTATCCCGCGCAGGAAGAAGCCATCCTCGAAATCATGGAAGGCCGGCATGTCGTGCTCAACACGCCGACGGGCTCGGGCAAGTCCCTGGTGGCCACGGCGATGCACTTTCGCGCGCTGTGCCTCGGTCTACGCTCGATCTACACCTCGCCCATCAAGGCGCTGGTCAGCGAGAAGTTCTTCGAGTGCTGCAAGCTCTTCGGCGCTGCCAATGTGGGGATGTCCACCGGGGACACCAGCATCAATCGCGAAGCGCCCATCCTTTGTTGCACAGCCGAGATTCTCGCCAACGTGGCCCTACGCGACGGCGACAAGGCCGACGTCGACTACGTAGTCATGGATGAGTTCCACTACTACGGCGACAGCGAGCGTGGCGCGGCCTGGCAGATTCCGCTGCTTACGCTGAGTGAAGTCCGCTTTTTGTTGATGAGCGCGACGCTCGGTGACATGCACACGATCATCGAAGGCATCGAGGAGATCACACGACGCAAGGTCTCGGTGGTGCGCTCGGATGACCGCCCTGTGCCCCTCGACTTCGAATACCGAGAGACGCCTCTTCACGAGACCCTCGACGACCTGATCGAAAAGCGCAAGTACCCCATCTATGTGGTGAACTTCACGCAGCGTGAGTGCGCCGAGCTCGCTCAAGCCTTGATGAGCACAAACTTTTCTACGCGCGAGGAGAAAGACGCGATTCGCGCTGCCATCGGCGATTTTCGCTTCGACTCTCCCTACGGCAAAGACGTCAAAAAGTACGTTCAACACGGCCTAGGCATCCACCACGCAGGCCTGTTGCCGCGCTACCGAAGGCTCGTTGAGCGCTTGGCGCAGGAGGGGCGCCTCAAGGTTATTTGCGGCACCGATACGCTTGGCGTGGGCATCAACGTGCCCATCCGCACGGTGGTGTTCACCAAGCTGTGTAAGTTCGACGGCTCGAAAACCGGCATTCTCTCCGTGCGCGATTTCAAGCAAATCGCAGGACGCGCGGGGCGCAAGGGCTTCGACAGCGCGGGCACCGTGGTGTGTCAGGCACCCGAGCACGAGATCGAGAACAAGCGTCTTCGCGCCAAGGCGGAGGGCGGCAAGAAAAAGGTCGTGCTGCGCAAGGCCCCGGAAAAGGGTTACGTGCCCTGGGACGACGGCACCTTTCAGCGCTTGATCCGCAGTGCCCCCGAAGCTCTGGAAAGCCGCTTTTCGATCACGCACGGCATGATCATGAGCCAGCTCCAGGACTCCCCCACGGGCCGCCTCGGAGACTACCGCCACCTCGTCGACCTCATTGCGCGCGCGCACGAGAGGCCGAGCACGAAGAAGCGCTTGCGTCGGCAGGCCCGTGAACTGTTTCGCTCGCTGCTCGATGCCGGGATTCTCGAAGTGGTCATGCGGCCGGACGGTAAGCGCCGCTTCGTGCGTGTGCACCTGAGCCTGCAGCGCGAATTCTCGCTGTTTCAGACGCTTTCCCTGTACCTCATCGACACCATCGAGCGCCTGGAACGCGATTCCGAAGACTACGCTCTGCACATGCTCACGCTCGTCGAAGCCATCTTGGAAAATCCGACGGCGGTGCTCATCGCGCAGCAGAAGAAGGCCCAAGGCGAGCTCATCAATCGCCTCAAAGCCGAAGGCGTCGAATACGAAGACCGCATGAAGGAGCTGGAGACGGTTACCTGGCCCAAGCCTCACGCAGACTTCATCTACGACACGTTTAACGCCTTTGCCGCGAAGCATCCGTGGGTCGGCGAGAACATTCGTCCGAAGAGCGTCGTGCGCGACCTGTACGAGCGCTACATGACCTTCGCAGAGTACATCCGCGAATACGGTCTATCACGCTCCGAGGGTGTGCTCCTTCGCTACTTGAGCGATGCGTACAAGACACTGGTGCAGACGGTGCCGGAGCCTGCCAAGAACGACGCTATCGTCGATGCCATCGCGTTCCTGCGCGCCATGCTCGAGCGTATCGACGCAAGCTTGGTCACCGAGTGGGAAGAGCTCGCGGCAGGCGGCGGCCAAGCCGGCGAGGCAGCCCCCGCAGCCGAACGCAAGAAGGACATCTCACGCGACCAAAAGGCCTTCCACGCGCGCATTCGACACGAACTGCATGCGCTCGTGCGTGCATTGGCAGCACAGGACTACGAAGAGGCCAGCGCGGCGATCCACCTCGAAAGCGCGCTCAATACGCGCGACATTCAGCTCGCCATGGAGCGTTACTTCGAGGAATACCCGAGCCTGGTAGTCGACTCGCGATCCCGCACCACAGACAAGACCAGCATCGAACAGCTCGAGCCTCACCTGTACCGCGTGCGGCAAGTGCTGGTGGACCCGGAAGAAGACAATATGTGGTTCGTCGAAGGCCGAATCGACCTGCGCGAGGACCAGGCGCCAGAGGGCGTACTCGTCCGCCTCGAGCAGCTCGGTAGCTAGCGCTTCCCTTTCGGGTCTCCCTGAGCTTGCGCAGATTGTGGGCCAACGCGCGCTTTTCTCCTACTTCCTAGTCGCGAGACACTTCGATCTGGCCCCGCGTTGTGCCAAACTCGTGTCCGTGATGGCCTGGCTCTTTTCGCGTCCTACGGCGCCTCGATGACACCGACTCCATCGGCACAAGGCGCACTGGACAAGACGCCTTTCCCGCATTTGCTCGTGTATGTCCAAAAGCAGAGGCTGTCGGGCACGCTGGCCATCTGGCCCGGCCGCTCACTCGACCCGAGCGGTCAGGCTGCGCAAGGCCAAGACCGCCTGCTGTTCCGGGAGGGCGAGCTTCAAGCCGTGCGCCCGCGTGAAGCAGCCGAGTCCGCTCTAGTGGCTTTGCTGCGCTTGTTTCCGCGTCGCGACGGAACCTACGGCTTCTACGAACAGCACGACCTCTTGGGTCACGGACCTGAGGTGCTGCGAGAAGCCATCGATATGCACTTCTTGCTCGCTCGCGGCTTGC
>CAZEWA010000165.1:0-11502 GCA_964515685.1 uncultured Polyangiales bacterium
GCTGAACTCAGGCCACCCTAGGACGTACGTGCGCGTGCTGCTGCACGGATGGTGCAGCTACGGCGACTACGGGCGGTGGCGATTGCAGAGTTCGGCACGGGTGATTTTATTACGTTCGGGTGTTTTGAGTCGGTGAGCAAATCAACCGAAGTCGCGTTCGACGCGCTCTTGGTCTTCTTTGCAGCGGATGCAAAGGGTCGTCTCCGGGCGTGCTTCGAGGCGCTTGATGGAGATAGGCTCCTCACACGACTCGCACATGCCAAATGAGCCGTCCTCGATGCGCTTGAGGGCCTGCTCGATCTTGTCGAGGAAGAACCGCTCACGGCCGCGCAGGCGGAAGGTGAACGACTGCAGGTACTCGCTGGACGCAAGGTCCATTTCGTCCGGCAGATCGTTGGTGTCGAGCGCCATGTCGTCCTGGAGACTATCGCGGGCGGCCTTAATCAGCGCGTCGCGTTTCTCCTCGAGGATCTGGTTGAAACGCTTGAGATCAGTCTTCTTGAGCGCTTCGGACTTCTTGGTGGTCATTGTGGCCCCCTGGTCCCTTCCTTAAAAGGAGCCGCAGAGGATAGGGCGCCTTTCGCGCGCGTCAAGCCCCCGCAAACCCCATGAGGCAACCCTAAGTATACCAGAGATTCTGCGTTGCGGGCCCGTACAGCGTAAAAAATGAACGAGCCAGTCTCCAGGTTAGGTCGGTCACTTTTGCCAAAAGAGCTGCCATTTTGCCCTCAGGCTGTGCCGTTCCCAGCGTCAACGTGCGATCTCACGCCGCTGCGCTCGGGCCGGCCAAGCCATGGCGTTACCTCGACCACCGTGCAAACAGCGATCCCGCAGCGAATCGAAGGCTAGATCGCCCACCGAAACCGGGGGAAATCACGGGCAAATGGACAGGGCTCCCGGGTGGCCAGGCGTACGCAGCACGAGGGCGGTGAGCGACTCCTGCGCGTGCAGGGCGTCGCGCTCCTTGGGGACCACCAGCAGCGCGTCCACCTGCGAGAGCGACGACAGCGAGGAGGAGTCCTGGCGCTGCAGAGGATCTGCAAGCCAGATGCCTTCGCTGTAGGTCAGGCGTGCTCGCAAAAATTCGGTGCGGCCAGGCGTGCGCGAGATCGGGCGTGCTAACTTCACATGCAAACGCGTACGCTGGGGGGCTGGGTCGCCGAGCATTTTTCGTAGGCCGGGCCGCACAAACAGCTCGAAAGCCACCCAACTGCTCACGGGATTGCCCGGCAGGCCCAGCACCGGCACGCGGCCTGCGTGGCCAAAGCTCAGGGGCTTGCCGGGCTTCATCGAGACTTTCCAGAAGTCGAGCGTGACCCCAGCCCGTTCGAGGGCCCGCAGCACTACGTCGTAGTCGCCGACAGACACGCCTCCGCTCAACAGGAGGACATCGCAGCCCAATCCCTGGACGACGGCATCCGCGACGCGCTCCACCTCGTCGCCGACAGAAGGCAGCACCACCGGAGTCGCGCCTGCTTCCAAAATTTGTGCCGCTAAGCCGTAGGCATTGGAGTTCACGATGCCAAACGGGCGCGCGGGCTCGCCGATGTCCCGTAGCTCATCCCCGGTGCACAGGACGGCCACGCGTGGTCGCCGAAACACCCGCACCGAGGCGTGGTCCTGGCTTGCCAACAGGGCAAGGGCCGCGGCGTTCAGGAGATCGCCTTGCGCAATTAGGCGGGCGTCGGCGGTAAAGTCCGAGCCCACGCTCCGCACGTGGTGGGCTTGTTTGGCGGCGAATCGAATGCGCACATCGGCGCCTATGCGCTCCGTGTCTTCTTGGACGACGACGCTATCTGCGCCTTCGGGCAGCGGGGCGCCTGTGAAGATGCGCATGGCCGCGCCCATGGCCAGAGGCTCGAGCGTCTGCGTCCCTGCGCGACTTTCGCCGTGCACGGGCAGGACAACGGGCGTGCCTGCGCTCGCTTGCGCGATGTCGGCCGCACGTACGGCATAGCCGTCCATGGCGCTGTTGGCGAAAGCGGGAGCCGGGTGCCTTGCGAGGATTTCGACGCTGGCGTGCCGGCCTAGGCCATCGAGCAAGGGCACGCGTTCCTCGCCGATGGGAGCGAACGCCGAAAGGATTTCGAGCGAGGCTTCCTCGACCGTTTTCACGCAAGCCTCATGGGGCCGCTGCTAGCGCGGCTGTGCGCGGCGCTCGAGCTTGTGCGACTGGAGCTTGTGCTGCTGGGATTGCGTCGGCTCTGGGGGCTGTGGAAGGCTGCGGGGTGGGCTCGGGCGCCACTTCCTCCGCAGGCTCAGCATCAGACGGCAGCTCCTCTAGATCTGCGTTGCTCGGCTCCCCTTCGGCGAGCCCTGCCTTGGTCGAACCGCTCGCGGCAGGCGTGTTCGCGGGCTCGCTGATGCGCGCAATCAACTTCTTTTTCTCGAGTTCGGGGATCTGCGACTCAGGCACGTAGACGATGATCCAGTCGTCGAGCTTGAGCTCTTTGTTGGTCGCGAACTGGTTGATGCGACCTATCGAGCCTGCGGACAGCTCGAATTTCTCGCCAACCTTGGCCATCGTATCGCCTGCCTGTACGCGGTAGCGCATGCGCACGCGGCCACGCTGGCTCTCATGGAAATCGAAGAACTCGTTGGTTCCCATGGTGAGCACCTGCACCTGGTCGGGCGTAAGCACGATGGCTCGCCCCAAATCCAAGTCCGGCCGCACAAACACCTGCAGGAGCATGTCGCGCTGCAACACACCGCTCTCGGTGAGGTTGTTCCAGGCGATGAGCTCGTCGACCGTCACGTCGAAGAAGCGAGCCACGGCTGGAGGGGTATCCTGTGCCGCGACGCGATAGAAAATCTGCCGGCGGTCTTTGTACGCGAAGTTTTTTTCGGGGACGCTCACGACGGGCTTGTCGGTGCCTAGCGTCTTCACATCGTTGGTAGCGGGGACGATCAAAGGAAATCCGGCACGAACGTCGGCCGTGTCTTTGAGCTCGTTGATGTCGCGCAGACGACTCGGGCTGATGGAGAAGCGTCGCGCGACTTCTTCGAACGTCTCACCAAAACGAACCACGTAGCCCACGTGCTGGCGCGGCTGGTTGTTCTTGGACCAGCGCCTAGCAAACTGCTCGTAATTCGCTCGCGGCACGTAAACTTGGACCTTGGGCTCTCCAGGCGGCACGCGGCCACGCTTGAGGTGAGGGTTGAGCGCCTTGAGCACGTCGACCTCTACGCCCGCCGCAGCGGCGATGGGCCTCAGCAAGGTTCCCTCGGGCACATCGACTTTGGCGAGCTCGATGGTCGATTCAAGAGAGAGGTTACTGAACCCAAAGCGCTCGGGATTGTTGGCCACGATGGCCATGGCCGTGATCTTCGCTACGTAGAGCGATGTCTCGAACGGCAAGCCCGCTTCCAGGTGCGAGAGCAGCCAGTAGTCGTTGGTGTTGTACTTGCGGATGGCACGCAGGAGTGCGCCGTAGCCCATGTTGTACGCGGCGAACGACAGCTCCCAGGTGCCGAAGCGATCGTACAGGTCTCGCATGTAGAGCGCCGCGGCCTGAGTCGCGCGCTCGGGGTCCATGCGCTCATCCGCCCAGTGATCGATGCGGAGGCCGTAGTGTTCGCCAGACGGCTTCACGAACTGCCAGACACCGATGGCTTCCTGCGCCGAGCGAGCGAGCGGGTCGTACCCACTCTCGATCATGGCGACGAACTGCAGGTCCTGGGGCAGTGAATGTTCCGCAAGCGTGCGACGGATCATCGGACCGTAGCGCTCCACTCGCTTGAGCCAGGCCGCCGCCATGTCGCGTCCGCGCCTGTCATTCTTGAAAAAGAGCAGGTAGTCGATGACGCGGCTGTCCCAGCGCACGGGCAGGCTCGGCAGCTTGAGGTCGCTCAAGAAGCCCAGGTCCACACTTCGGGCGCTCTCGGAGAGAGCGGAAGTGGGCACTTCGGAGGTCAGCGCATCCGGAGGGCCGTAGACGCAGTCAGGGTCGTAGGGCGGCTCGAGCTCCCGCGGACCCGGGCCAAACAGCTCCTCTTCTGCCAGGCGTAGCGCGCGCAGCTCCGGCGACTCAAGCGCCTGGCTCACGCCTTCGAGCGCTTCTTGGCTCCAAGTGCTGGCGAAAAGACGACCGTCTGCACGCGCGCCGACGCTGGACAGCAGCATGGGGCCCAGGGCGAGGCAGCTAGTGAGGAGGCGTGCGTGACGACGTACGGGCATAGGAACTCGGGACCGCACAAGTACGGCCCGTCCCAGGCTAGCGTCGTGTGCTTCGCGAGGCCAGAAAGCGGCTGCTCAGACGCAGACGCGGTTGCGGCCAGAGCGCTTGGCTTCGTAGAGCTTGGTGTCGGCGGCCTTGGTTAGCTTGATTGGGTCGTCGTCAGCCCTGAGCTGCGTGCAACCAATCGAAATTGTAACCGGAATGCGCTCCCCCTCGAACTCGAAGGAGTGCTCCGCGATGAGCTTACGCAGCTCTTCGGCGATGATGGCTGCGCCTTGAAGCTCGGTCTCGGGCAAGAGCACAGCGAATTCCTCGCCGCCGTAGCGCGCGATGACGTCGTCGGGGCGCAGCCTCGAGCGCACCACGCCCGCCGCTTCCTTGAGCACGTAGTCTCCGGCGATGTGGCCGTAGGTGTCGTTGACGCCCTTGAAGTGGTCGAGATCGAACATGCAGAGTGCGAGCGGGCGCTGATGGCGGATTGCACGCGGCAGCTCGCGCTCAAGCGTCTCCAGCAGGAAGCGCTTGTTGTGCACGTTGGTGAGTCCATCCATGATCGTCATGCGATAGATGGTCTCGTGGTACTGAGCTTCCACGTCCTGGCCGCTCAAGTACTTGAAAATGGTATCGCCGACCTTGATTTGGTCACCACGTCGCAGCTGGTATTCTTCGATCAGTTCATCGTTGACGTAGGTCCCGTTGGTCGAGCCTAGATCCTTCACGAACCAAGCGATTTTGCGCTTGTCGATTCTACAGTGCCGGCGCGACACGCTGTCCGAAGGCAACACAATTTGGTTACCCCGTTCGCGGCCGATACGCAGGGTTTCGCTGCCGAGTACTTGGCGTTTACCGAAGTTTCGGGCGTCGGGGGAGTAAATCACGACCAAGCAATCGTCGCCGCTGCCTTCGGGTTGGGCGACCTCGCTGAGTGGCGTGATGCGGGTTTTGACCTCGGAATCCAAGAGACTAAAGATCGCTTTCCAGCGGACTGACCAGCTACCAAACAGCCTAAAAATCCTTTGGTTGCACGTCAAGACTTGCGAGCTTCAGCCCGTGCTTTGGGGGGCACACAGACGTCGGTCGTGACCCCTGTACGGCAAGTCGGGCCATGTGAAGAGACGTAGGCGTCAATCGATAAGCGCGACTCATTTTGCTCTGAAAACCGGGATTGCGCCGACGTCATGTCGCCTTGCGGAACGCTCGGCCGGAGGACGATCGGCGTCCTCGCGAGGGCGCGCTGGCTACATGGGGTGAGGCGCGGCGGATGCCCTGAGATCGTGACGGCATCGATCCGCGGCTCCTTCGAGCGCGGAAATTCCAGAGGGGCGCAAGATTTCGAGCAGGGGAGAACGAAAAATCAGAATTTCTCACGCAAACGCACAAGTCTGTCGCGCAGAGCGATGCGTCATGAGCGACTTCGGGGGCGACCTAGCCTGCGGCGGATTGCATGCTTCGAAAGATCGACCGCTGCTCGCTCCGGAAACGGTGCGTCGACCGCAAGAATCGTGCAGCATACGGAAAGGGAAGGGGTTCTGCTGGCTTCGATGGATTCACAGAGTGTGCAAGAGACCCCGCGCATCCTAGTTGTCGATGACGAGCAGGTGATCCGCGAGATTTTGGCGGACTTCCTGTCTATGGAAGGCTTCTGGGTTCGCACGGCAGAGGACGGTGGTGCGGCGCTCGTAGAGCTTTCGCGCAATCAGTACGATCTCGTCCTAAGCGATTTGAAGATGCCGAACATGGGCGGCCTCGAGTTGCTGCACGCCATCGGTGAGCATCAGCCCAACGTCGTGACCATCATCATGACTGGTTTCGGTACGGTGGAGACCGCGATCGACGCCATGAAGAAGGGCGCGTACGACTACATTCTGAAGCCGTTCAAGGTGGAAGAGGTCGTGCACACGATTCGCCGTGGGCTCGAGAAGCAGCGCCTCCAGGCCGAGAACATCCGCTTGAAGGAAGCGCTATCGCTCTACAAGGTAAGCGAGGCGATAGCATCGAGCCTTTCGCTCGATGGCGTGATGGGAACCGTGATCGATGCGGCCATCCATGAGATGGACGCCGACGCTGTCACGATTTTGCTCGATGATGGCGAGGGTGGCTTTTTCGAGCGCGCGCGAGAGATGAGCCCGAGGTTCCACGTCGATCACGAGGCGGATTTTGGTGAGCTCGACCCGCTGGTGCTTCACGAGTATTTCGCTGACGATCAGCCCCTGCGTGTGCACGGACTCGAGGGCTTGGCCTTCTTCTCCACGCGACCCAAGGGACTTTCGCTGCAGTCGCTGGTGGTCACAACCTTGCGCATCCGCAACAAGACCATCGGCTATCTGGGCGCGCTGAGCTTTACGCGCGGTAAGAAGTTCGATGAAGGCCAGCGCAAGTTGCTCACGATTGTGGCGAGCCGCGCGGCAGCGTCGATCGAAAACGCCAAACTTTACGAAGACCTCAAGGGCACCTTCCGGCAAACCATTCGCGGACTCGCAAGCGCCATCGACAAGATGGACCGCTACACTGCGGGCCACTCCGAGCGCGTTGCAGCCTATGCGCAGATTCTCGCGATCAAGCTCGGCCTACCGCCGGCCGACGTGGAAATCGTGCGGCAGTCGGCGTTGATGCACGACGTCGGGAAAATCGGCTGCGTGATGAACCTGAATAAGCCAGGCAAGCTCACGCACGAGGAGTACCACATCTTCCAGAAGCACCCGGTCTACGGCCGCGACATTCTGGAGCCCATCAGCTTCCTCCATCCGCTCATCCCCGGGGTGCACATGCACCACGAGCGTTGGGACGGAAAGGGCTATCCGATAGGTCTAAAGGGCCAAGATATCCCGCTCTTTGCTCGCATCATCTCGGTTGCGGATACCTACGACGCGATGACCAGTGATCGCGCGTACCGTAAAGCGTTGCCTCACGAGGTTGCGACGCGAGAAATCTGCGATTGTTCGGGAAGTCAGTTCGACCCGGATGTCTCGGGCAACTTCCTCGAAGCGATTGCCCAAGACCGCCGAGAGCGCACCGAGCGGGGCGACCCAGTTCCGGAGTGAACGCTCTCTGAGTGTGAAGGGTCGCTGCAGGACTATGGGCCCTGCGTTTGTAGCCTACGGCGAGCGAGCTGCTCGAATCCGTCAGGCCGGGTCGCGCGTGGAGGGCGTGCCGGGATCGGTGCTTTGGCGGCCGGATTCTTCGCTCTTTTTCTCGAGCGCTTGCTCTACGGCGCGCTTCACTTCTTCGTCGCTTGCGTCGCCCTCGGGGACAGGTAGCGGAGCCTCCCCGCGGTCGCTGGCTTCCTGCCAGGGATAACGGATGCGGTGATGGTGCATTTTCACCAGCGTATCGACGAGCTTCTTCGAGCTGACGCGCAGGTCTTCGATGGTGAGGCCCGATTCGTCGAGCTGCCCCTGACGCAGCTTTACGAACATGATGCGGTTTACCATCTCCTCGAACTTCTCACGCTCGGGCGGATCGATGGTGCGCGAAGCCGCTTCGATGGCATCGACCAGCATCAGGATGGCGGTCTCCTTGGTGCGCGGCCGCATCCCGGGGTAGCGGAAGAAGTTTTCGGTGAGATTCTTCGGATTCCCCTGGCCCAGGCACTTGTGCCAGAAGTACTCGATCACACTTGTCCCGTGGTGCGTGTAGGAGAACTCGACCACGGGTTCCGGCACGCGGCCATCACGCAGGATGCGCGCGCCCTCCACCACGTGCGCCATGATCGCGTCGGCGCTCACGTCGGGTTCGAGCCCTTCGTGCGGAGAGACCTCGCCGGGCTCGAGATTCTCGATGAAATACTTGCACTGACAGGTCTTGCCGAGGTCGTGGTAATAGGCCCCCACGCGCGTCAACAGCGCGTCGGCACCTATGGATGAAGCGGCCGCTTCGGCGAGGTTGGCCATCGCCCGTGCGTGCTCCCAGGAGCCCGGCGCTTCGCGCGCCATCTTCTGCAGCAAGGGCTGGGTCAGGTCCGCGAGGTCGAGCAAGCGAGAACGCGATACAGCGCCGAGCAAGCGCCCGACAGGGGCTTGAAAGAACGCGCCGATCACGCCTGGGATGATCCCCCCGAAAATACCGCTCAAGATGTCGGATTGCTGCCAGGCCAAGAGGTCGCCACGCAGGGAGATACCGCCGCGGAAGAGCAGGGTATTGGCGATGACGAGCGTGGCGCTGGCGATCGCGGCTGCAAAACCGGCGAGTAAGATGTCGCCCGTGCGCCGTCGTGCACGCAGCGCGAGCGTGATGGTGAAGCTGCTCGCCAAGAACGTGAGGAGATATTCGAGGCGGAAATCGGTCAGTGAGGCGCACAGAAAGCTTGCGGCCATGCCCACCATGAAGGCGGTGCGCCGATCCAAAAACAACGAGACCCAAAGCGGAAGCGCAGCGACGGGCAACGCGTAGGCGCTGACTCCGGTCACGAGGAGAAATAGCTTCGAGAGAGCCACGGCACCGACCGTGAGTGAGAGCAGGCCGACCTGAGTGCGCAGCAACGTTCCGTAGCTCAGGCTGAAGCGCCGAAGGTACGTGGTCATCATGATGCTCATCAGGAAGTACACGAACCACACGCCCAAGAGCGTTCCAAGGCGTACGGGTCTGCGCGCGCTCTCGTAGAGCGTCACGTACTCGGCGATACTCGCGTCACTCGTGCTGGTACCGCGGGTGATCACCGGGGCCACGCGGACAATGTGCGGCATGCCGTCGGCAGACGCGGCGCGCATGGCCACCGGGGGCAGCCGCAGGGTCACGGGCGCGGGCTGGTCGGGCTCCACGCGCAAGGGCTCGAAGAAAGTCTCGCCCACGCTAATGATGGTCAGTAGCGTCGCGGTGACCGCGCTCATGACGAGACCCGCACGCGGGCCTGCGATCAGGCGGGTGCGTAACATTCGCCGAACGGGCGGTGTTGAACACCCAGCATTTCCGTCACCATGGCAGGAGGCTAGTGCTCTCTCTCGAACCTTTCAAGAAGCGGCGATGGCTTACCTGTGCAATCTCGCCGCACAAGGCGCCCTGGGGGGGGCAGGGGTCGAGGCATTTCGCTTGGCTTTCAGGCGCGCTCTTTCTCGGGATCGCCCTGCTTGCCTGGCCGTTTAGCGTCGATGACGCCTTCATTAGCGCTCGCTATGCGGTCCGAATTTCGCTCGGCAAGGGCTACACATTTTCGGATGGGCCCCCCACAGACGGTGTGACGGGGCCCCTGTGGCTCCTCCCGTTGTGGTTGTTCGCACATGCCGGCCTCGACACTTTGGTCGCGGCCAAGCTGAGTGGTGCCCTCGCGACAGCTTTCTGCGTGGCCCGGGTCGTGGGGCGCGCCCGAGCCCAGGCCCAAGGCAGGTGGACGGCCCCACTTACGTTCGCTCTGTGCACAAGTTCCATCCCGCTCACGATCTGGTCGGTAGGAGGACTTGAGACCGGACTCGCCACGCTCTGCGCAACGGAGCTGGCGCTGGCGGTGACCAAGCCCCGAGTCGGGCTCGATGTCGGGCCGGGCGCTTGGGTCGGCGTGCTTTCGGGGCTGTGCGCTTGGTTGCGGCCGGAGCTCGCGTTCTGGGTCTTCTCCCTGCTCCTCTACTTTTCCACGCGTGAGCTGCGCACTGGACTCATCGCGTGGAGCGTTGCGGGTTTGTTCGGGCTGGGACTCGTGGGCTTTCGGCTCTTCATGTTTGGTCACGCGCTGCCGATGACGGCGGCCGCCAAGCCCACAGACATTTTTTTCGGTGTTGCCTATCTGCGTCGCGCACTCTTGCGTCCAGATGCCGTGTGTCTCGCCGTGTGTTTGTTATGGGCTTTTTGGGTGGTTCGACGTCGACAGGCGTTACGGCATTCCCGCGCGGTGGAGGCGCCGCGCATTTCGCAAACCGACGCACTGCTGGCGGCGACCGCGTCGCACGCATTCGCAATCGTGCTTGCAGGCGGCGATTGGATGCCCGGCTTTCGACTCTTCGCGCCGGCGCTCCCGGCCTTTTTTCTAGCCTTCGCGCGGCTTATGACAGGACCGCTTATGCGCAGGCGAACGCTCACGTTTTGTGCACTGAGCGTCCTGCTTGTGCTGCGGACTGTCGCCCTTGTGCCTGAGCTTGTGCGCGCGAGGGAAATGGGCTCCCTTCAAGCGCGAGCACGCGCATTTTACACCGAGGCTCTGCAGGATATTCGCGGCCCTGTGGTTGCGCTCGACGTCGGATTGTTGGGCGATGTGTACAGCGGGCCCATCGTGGATCTCGGAGGACTTACCGAGCCGCGCATCGCGTACGCACGCGGAGGACATCTCGACAAGCAGCTCGACTCTGCGTGGCTAAAGTCGCAACATCCCGCGCTGATTGTACTGCACAGCAGCGCGCCTCCACAGGTAGACGCCCGCGGATACATACGTTGGTTTCAGGGCTACCCCGTGGAGCGTCGCGTACTCGCGATGCCGTGGGTGATGCAGAACTACGAAGTGTCGCGCGTTCAGAAGTACGCAGACAACTATTACTACGTGCTGCTTACACCGCGGGCTTCGGACCCGTAATTGGGGCCTATGTCAAGCGTGAAAGTCTTGTTTGGCAATCCTTCATACGCAGGCGAAATCAAGGCTTGGTAGTTCGCACAGATTTGGCACCATATACCCATGTCGTCCCTGGCACCCGGTTTCCTCGTCGCGGCTCCCATCCTGCGTGATCCTAATTTCGCAGGCAGTGTGGTGCTGGTGGTCGAACACTCAGAACAAGGCGCGCTCGGTTTTGTGGTCAATCGCGTGGCGAATGCGAGCCTGCACAAAATTCTTGGGCAGCTCGGGGTGGCAGACATTCCGGTGCGTCGCGAAATCTCTGTGATGCTCGGCGGCCCGGTATCCCCTCAGACCGGTTGGATCGTATTCGAAGCCCCCAACCCAGAGGTGGCCCACGACCGCGAGGACGTGCTGATGGTGACGGAATCGCTCGGTGTCAGCGCGTCCAAGCAGTTCCTCGTCGATGCGGTGAGGGGCGATGGGCCTGGGCGTGCGATGCTCGTGCAGGGCTACGCGGGCTGGGGGCCGGGGCAGCTCGAAATCGAGTTGCGTCAAGGCGCTTGGATCCCGGTCGATTTGGACGCGCGGGTCATCTTCGACGAGCCGGCGGAGCGGCGCTGGAGTGCGGCCCTTGGAGTCTTGGGGATTCATCCGGCGAGCTTGCCGCGCACGCAAATCGCTCAAGCCTGATCGAAGCACGCGGCGCCACATCTGACACGAGTCGTTAGGGCACCGAACGGCTTGAATCCTGCTCTTTCCGGCGCCTTTCGCCGTCCTAAAATTGTTCTAGGACGACTCTAAGAAGGTGTTCCACAGAAAGTAGCCCGGATCGGTGTCGAGGCGCCCGACATG
>CAZEWA010000166.1:0-11497 GCA_964515685.1 uncultured Polyangiales bacterium
TGGATGGTCTTTGCTTTGGCGGGGGACTCGACGATGACTAGCGACTTGGCCATCTCGGCGGGGTCCTTTCAGGGTGGGATAGTGCGTGTGTAGCGCCCCCCACCAACCTCTTGGATGACCTTGGAAAGCAGAAGCATGAAGATGGCTCGCTGAACCCGGGGCGCCGGCAATCCGGTTGCCTCACACAGCGTGTCAGCATCGAGCGGCTCTTCTGTAAGAGCCCGTACAAGCGCTGATTCGTCTTCATCAAGCCATCGTAACTCTTCAGTTTTCTTTGGTCTCCGTGTTCTGTTCGACGTGCGTTTGGGCCGGGCCTGTGCCGGCCTCGGAGCCGCTACGGATAAAACATCCCTTGCCGTTCTGCAAATCCCTGCGCCTTGGGTGAGCAGCGTGAGACAGCCATCTCCCCTTGTAATTCCGGGAGCATAGGGCACCGCAAGAAGCGTTCGACCGAGCTGTTTGGCGTAGGCCGCCGTGGACATCGCACCTGATACATGGGGGGCTTGGGTGACGACAACCACGTCCGAGAGCGCTGCGATGAGACGATTGCGTTCCAAGAATGTGCTTGGGTATGCGGGGATGGTGTCGTGCGCCTCGCTGAGCAGTGCGCCCTCCTGAAAAATCCTCTGGAATAACGGATGATTACGCTGGGGATAGGGATGCCTCACCCCAGTGGGCAAAACCGCGACTGTCACCCCCCTCCCCTCGAGCGCGCCGAGGTGAGCCGCAGTGTCCACGCCGACCGCTCCCCCGGACACCACAACCCAGCCTTGCCTCGCCAGATCGCGTGCCAACTCGAAGGTGAAGTCCCTCCCAAACGTATCTACGCGACGCGTGCCGACAATCGCGACCACGCGCTGATTAAAAGTTGGCAGGCTGCCCCGGACGGCAATTTGCTCAGGCGGTTTTTCGAGTTCGTCGAGCCGTCCCGGCCAGTTGGGGTCAGCTCGCGTGAGAAGAGAAATAGGATCTGCGGGGTATGTCACAGCGCCCTATCGGGCTGAGAATCGTCCGGTTGCGCGCGCCGGAAACTTGCTGCCACGGGCCGGGAATGAGAGCCGTGGAAGCTCGATCATGGACCCACTCGTTCAGCGCTGGATCTTGGCTGGTTGTGCCGTCGTGCTCCTGTGGATCGGCGTCGCGCTGGGACGCGTGATGCAGCGATTTCAGATGCGACAGAAGGGCCGCCGAGCCAATGCCCGAGGCGAACGGGGCGAACGCGACGCCGAAAAACTTCTACGCTCCCTGGGCTATCGCGTGCGCGCCAGACATGTGCCGGCCACGTACACACTGGAAGTCGACGATGCGCCGCGCGAAGTTCAGGTCGTGGCAGATCTTATCGTAGAGCGCGCTGGCGTACGCACGGTGGCCGAGGTCAAGACGGGCCGGCAGGCACCGAATATCGGATACGCCGAGACGCGCCGCCAACTGCTCGAATATCAGCTCGCCTTCGCGGTTTCGGGTGTGCTTCTCGTAGACGTCGAAGCTGGCCGTGTGCGCGAGATTCGCTTTCCGCTCGCGCCTCACCACAACGCTTCATCGCGACCACTCACGATGCTTGTGGTGGCCGCGATTGTGCTCGGATGCGTGGTCTTCGCGCTCCTGCGGCAGCCAGTCTAAAGCCGCTCGGTGCTCTAGAGCGCTGCCTCGTTGCTGGCTTCCGCGGGCGCGGCCTGCGCCGATGGCACGGCCGGTGCCACGACGGGCGGAGGCTGGGCCGCGTCCTTCAGCGCTTGCGCGGCCTGCGCTTCCTCGAGCGCACGCAAGATAGGCTCACAGGGCCGAGCGTTGGGCACGGGCTCCAAATAGCCGTTGGCCTTCGGAATCACGGCACTGCCATCGGGGAGATAGTATCCCTTACACTCATCGTGATAACGCGGAATGGGTGTCGTGACGGGTCTCTCCACCGAACCACGGATCCGACCCTCTTCCACCATCACGAAGATAGGCTCGTCGAGCTTGAAAACGTAGCCGCCCTGCTTGATGGAAATGAAGTGCTTTTCGTTGTCATGCGCCAGGTTCATGTAGAAACTTGCCGGTGCATGACCCGTACGCCTGTGCGGCCGATGGTTCACCAAGAACGAGAAAAAGCGCACGGCAATGTGATTGTGCAGGCGATGGCAACCATGGGAATGGCGCCGCATGATGCTCATGTAGTCGACTGAACCGTGAGAGCGAATGCCTTGGTCGCCCGCGATACGAATCGAGCCATCCGCTCGGCGCGCAAACGGCTTGTGGTAGGCAGCGACGAGTCCATAGGCCGACGCGTAGCTTGGACCTGTCTCGTGATAGTTCGGGATCCACTTGGTCTCGCCCGGTTGCCGATTCTCCCGGCGTTTTAGCAAATCACGATGGGGCGTGGTGGCAGGAGGCAACCAGATTGGGGCGGACACGACATCCTCCCAAACCACTTCGCCGTACTCCGAGCCCTTGTATTTCCAGTACACAACGTTGTCGATAAGCTCGCTACGCCACCCCCCAATCGTCGTGCCGAAGGTCACGATTGGAATGCGCTGGTCGAGATAGTTCACATACACCGTCACACGAGGGCGACGTGAAACAGGCTGCGGCTTCTCCTTGCCGTTTTCGTCATACGGGAACTCGTACCAAACGTCACCGCGGTCGATGGACACACGGAGGTCCATGTTGGGCGAATGATACTCAGGCCGACGCGGACCGGGGATTGCGACGTAGTGGTGTCCGTCGAGCTCGAACTTGCCGAGTCGGTCCAAAAACGCGGAAGTGCTCTGGACGGTCTCGAGCCCGAATCCCTTGATCACAGCCGCCCGAAGTGCGCTCTCCAGGTTCGGCACTTGGTACTCATTGCCATCGGCCCCCTTGTACGTGACGGGGGAGCCATCGGCCTTCGCTACGCTGCCGTCTTCGACTGCGCCAAAGCCGTGCATGGCGCGCTCAGTCAGCACGCGAATCACCGTCTCATGCTCGACCTCTGCCGTATCCATGCGCAACGCTTCGAGCGTGTCGCGGCCCATCGCGCCCCAGCTGTACACGCGATGACGTCGCTCGAACTCCGCCAAGGCCTCGTGGGTAGGCCAATCGAAGGCGCCCTTCTTCCACTTACCCTTGCCCTTGAAGTAGCCCTCACACAACAAGCGCTCTTGCGCGGCTTTGATGGCCTCGAAGTCGCCGTGGGTGCGCAGGTAGTACTTGACCTGCGCTTTGTCTTTGTCTTCGAGTTGCTCGAGATCGAGTACAGCCGCGTCCGCTACGCCCTGCGCTTCCCTCATGCGCTCCACGGCATTGCGCGCGATGAGGTAACGCGAACGCGTCTTGAGCGCTTCCTCATTGCCTTGATACGCGACCACACCGTTGAAGTTGGCGATGGCCGTGAGGTCGAGATGCTTCGAGCACTCGAGATTCTCCGCCCAATGCAGGCGCTTTCGGAGCACACCAAGCGTGGGCATGATGCCGTACAACTCGAGGTACTTGTCCTTCTGCGCGCGCTCTCCGTAGGGGTCCTTGGGAAACTCGCCACGCGCGAGTGCGAGATAGGTCGGACGAAAACTGTGCGCGTGGTGCTTACCATCTGTTCCCACGCCATCGGTGAACAGAATCGGACTGAAGCCCTCACCGAGATCGATGAACGCGTATTCACCTGCATCCGGCCCCTGCGCATCGACATGCGAAACCGGTTGTCCGTCACGCCACAGGACCACGGGCTGAAGCAGCTCACTGGGCGGTGGCTCGGTGGGCACGAACGCGGGCTTCGACGTCGCGGGCTCTGGCGCAGGCTGTGAGGGCTCGCCGTCAGGGGCAGCGCTCTCGCCCTGCTCGGACGCACTGCCCTGCTGATCGGCCTTGGGCCGCGTCTGCGTTTCCCCGCCAGGTGTTTCACATCCCGCTCCAACCGAAACGACGAGCCACAGGAGGATGCATGCTCTGTAAGAAAACGCGGACTTGCCAAACGATGCTGTAACCACCAAGGCCACCCTTTTGGAAGCGGGTTGCGACGAGATGCCCGCGCACCACACTCCCACCTCAAATCACGACGAGCTTGAGCCAGATAGGCAGGACCACTGCGAAAGCGAACGCGAGAAACCGCTCTTCGAAGCGTGTGCCTCATAACACCTGGGAGAGGCTGCGTCACCCAGACTGCGCGCCTGTTTTCCTGCGGAAAGCGCGCTTGTCGGGGCCCCTGTGTGTGCGGCGAAAGCGGATCGCGTCGCGGGCAGGTGCAGGTAGGATGTTGTCTCAAATGCGCGCCTGGCCTCAGCGGCGCTGCATGCTAGAGCCTTTGGCCATGGCGTCTGAGCCAAAGCCACCTGCAACGTCCAAGTCGGCTGGCCTCGCGCCCGCGAGAGAGCCTTGCGGCGTCCTCATGCATCGCGCGGACTACCGCCTAGTCCGTACGCTGCTGTCGCTGCAACACCAACGAGAGACGGGCACACTTCGCGTCGAGGCCGAAGGGGTCGTAACCATCGTGCGCCTGCGCGATGGCCATCCCGTGTTTGTCGAAGGTGGCTTGCCCGCCGATAGTTTGGGGCGCTTGCTCGTCCAGCGCGGAACCATTTCTGAGTCCACGCTCGCGATGGTCGAAGAGCAGCGCATGTTGCTCCAGGGTCGCTTACGCTTCGGCGAGGTCGCAAAGCGCCTCGGCGTGCTCGAGACCGACGTATTGAACGATGCGCTACGCGACCAGGTTCGCGACAAGCTCATGCGCTGCCTGCATTGGGAGCGCAGCCAGCACACGTTCGTGGCCGAAGATCACGGCATCCCCGCCCTACCCGGTGTCGCGGTCGACGCCGAGCCGCTTCTGCTCGCCGCTGTCGCTCGGCATTTCTCCGGCGAGCGCGTGCAGGATGTGCTCAGCCCGCTTTGGCGAGAGAGCGTTCGCCTCAAATCCGAGCGTGAGCATATCAACGCGCGCTTCGGTTTCGACGAACTCGAAGACTCCATGCTCGAGCAGATTCTGACCTCGCTCAGCATCGGTCACGTGATGGCTGGGCCCGCAGCCCGCAATCCACGAGTGGGCCATGTGTTGGTGGCCCTCATCCTGTCCGATCAAGTCGAGGCCCCAGAGCTCGATGTCCCGGAAGAAAGCGGTCCCTTCGTCATCGAGGACCTGGCGCGAACCCCGCGCCGCAGCCTGCGCGTGCAGGATGCACCGTCGCCAAATCCAAGCGCCGTCAGCCTCCATGCCGACACGGACACGGCTCCAGACGGTGTACCGCTACCGGGCAAAGAGAAACTGCTGGCTGACAGCGCGTTCTTGCAGGGCAAAGAGCTTCTGCGCGCAGGGGAGTACGGCGCCGCAGCCGATGCCTTCCGCGAAGCCTCGAACCTGCGCCCAAGTGCGCTTGAATACGCCTTGTTCGCGGCATGGTCGGCTTACCTTTCCACGGGCCGTGCGGGCAAGTGGCGCGACATGCTTTCGGAACTTTGCACACGTACGCTCGCGCAAGACCGGCACCTGGCCTTTGCTCACCACGTTCGCGGCCAGCTCGCGCTCGAGAGCAAAGATTTGGAAGCCGCCAGGCAGTCGTTGCAGCGAGCCGTTGAGCTCGACCCGCAAGACGACGAAGCCAAGCGACTACTAGAGCGTCTCAAAAACTGAGTCCCAGCTCACTCGTTTCCGCTCCGGTTTACACTAAGCGGAGCTCGACAAACGGTGTGATTTGCGCGGCGAGCTCGTTCGGAGTCGTTCGAAATCCTGTGCGGTTTCGTGCGTAAGCGACAGTGTTTGTCGGCTTTTTGGTGCACCCGCGCTGCCCCAGCTAATGTGAGCAGCGGAGGGTTACACCCAGATGGACCGCACAGTGCCTGACGTCGAGATCAAGCCGGCCAAGAAACCGGTCCTGCTCGTAGCTGCCGAGTCCATCGTGCTCGCCAACGGGATGCTCGAAACCGTGGCGGACGTGCTGCGGGAACGGGCGCTTACGTACTACGGCGAAGGCATCCGGCAGTACATGAGCATTCGGTTCGGCTCGAGCGCTCGCGCCGCCAGGGCCTATTCGCACCTCTCGGCGCGGATCGACGGTTGGACGTCGGATGACCTGGCACAGCCGCCCGGAGCGCGCGCGCATCTCTACAAGATGGCACGCGAAATCGTGGCATCCGAGCGCGCAACCAATTCGCTGACGCAAGGCGGCATCACGTGGTTTTCGCCCGCAGAAGGCGCACCCGACAGCTACCTCAGGGGGTTGTCGAAATTGCGCAAGGAACTCAGCCCAGAAGACGCTGAGCTTTTGGAGCTGCGCTACACGCGCGAGCTGTCACCCGACGATGTGGCCCATGTACTTGGGCGCAACGTGGACGACGTCGTCGAGTCCCTCGAGCGCGCTGCAGAGACTGCCGCCGAGATTCTGGGCGCGTCCCCGCCAAGTCGCCTGGGCGGTTTGCGCGGCGCGCTGCAGGAAGCCTTTGCCTTGGCGCCAGCACGCGAAGTGAGCAGCTCAAGTCGCGACCAGGCGCGAAGGGCGCTCGCCAAGAGCACCATCATCGGCGAACGCTACGAGATCCAGCAACGCGTGGGCGAAGGTTCGTTTGGCGATGTGTACCGCGCGCTCGACACGGACGTGCCAGGCCATGTCGTCGCCCTCAAAATTCTGCATAAGTCGGCCAAGAGCGAAGATGCGCGCAAAGCTGCTTTGCGCGAGCTTCGACTCATCGCCTCGGTCTTCCACCCGTCGGTGGTCGACTTCAAAGATCACGGTTGGTACCAGGAGCGACTGTGGTTCGTCATGCCGTGGTACGAGGGCGAAACCCTCGAAGAGCGCATCAAGCGTGCACCTCTGAGCCGCGAAGAAGCCAAGGACATCTTCCTTCCGCTCGCTCAAGCGCTGACGACCATGCACGCCGCTGGCATCCGGCACCAGGACATCAAGCCCGACAACATCTTCTTGGCGCGGATTGGCGAAGCTCAGTCCGAGCGCCAGCGCATCTTGCCAGTTCTTATCGACTTAGGCGTGGCCGCAAAAGAAGCTGAGATGATCGTGGCAGGCACGCCGCTGTATTTTGCCCCGGAAATCGCCGCACAATATGCAGGCAAAGACAAGCGCCCCCCCATCACCTCGCGAGCAGATGTATTCTCGCTCGCGCTCTCCTTGCGCAATGCACTCGAGCCAGAGACACAAGAACAGGTGCCTGGCACCGCGGTCGAGGCTTTCATTTCCCACCGCTCGGACTTTCCGCCACGCGGCCCGGAAGCCAAGAACCTGCGCTTTCTGGAGCCCCACTTCCGCAGATGGCTCGCCAAGGATCCGAGCGAACGCCCGACTGCAGAGGAGTTCGCGGACGAACTCAGCGAGCTCACGCGCCCTGAGCGCGTCAAAGAACGGCGTCGCGCCATCATGCGTTGGGCTGCACCCATCGCGCTCGGCTCGCTGCTCGGACTCTCGTCGATCACCTACGTCTACCTGAAAAAGCGTGAAGAGGCCCAAGAGGCTCAGCTCCGCGCCGATGTCACGCAGGACAAGCTGGGCAAAGAAAGCGCGCGCAGGCTCAAGCTCGAAGAAAGCTACCAGCTCAGCGAGCTCACGCGACAGCAGCTCGAAGACCGCCTGCTGGCGAGAGATCGCGAAGTGTCACGCATCGGCGCCCAGCTAGGTCGCGTCCGCAGCGAACACACCGACGTCAGCAATCGACTCCAGACCGCATCGGCAGAGCTCGACGGGTCGCGCAGGTCTCTCAGCGCCGAGCAATCGCGGGTCACAGCTTTGCAAGGGCAGCTCTTTAGCGCAGAACAAAAGCGCGCTTTCGTCGAGTCCGAGCTACGCGAAACACGCTCGCGGATGGGCGCCGCCGAGGCTGAGCTCGACGAGCTACGCGTGCGGGCGAGAACCCTGCTCACGGAACTCGATCGCGCCCGAAACGAGGCACACACGCAAGGGGGCAAGGTAAGCTCTCTGGAGCGAGCGCTGGCGAACGCACGCGACGAGCAGCAACGCGCTCTGGACGAGCTGACCACCGAGCGTCGACGAAGTCGCACCCTCGAGGCACGTCTCTCCAAGCCCGAATCTGCCCCTGAAAACGACGCGCCGGAAGAAACCCCCTCGATGTAACCGGGCCGCTCGGGGTAGCATGCTCACACTTCGACCCTAGAGTGCCATGGCAGTGCCCCCAGTAAGAACCCACGCCGTCATCCTCGGAGCCAGCATCGGCGGCCTATGCGCCGCTGAAGCGCTCGCCCCCCACTTCCAGCAGGTCACGCTCATCGACAAGGACGAGCTACCTCTGGAGCCTGCGTCGCGCCGGGGTGTCCCCCAAGGTAATCAACCTCACGCTCTGCAGATGCGCGGGCGCAAGGAGCTCGACGCACTCTTTCCGGGCTTGATGAACGAACTCAAGAAGCACGGCGCTTTCGAGTTTGACCCGTCGAACGAGATTGCGCGCCTGACCCCCGACGGCTGGGCGCCTCGCTACTCGAACGTCGGGGCCACCGCGTTTGCCGGCTCGCGCCCCTTGCTCGAAGCCACCATGCGGCGCCTGCTTCTCGCGCGACGCAGCAATGTGCGCATCGTGCCGGGCGTGCGCGTGACCAACCTCCTGCATGCCCGAGAAGGCGCTGAGGTTTGGATCAACGGCGTGGAGACCGACTCCAAGGACCCAGACCTCAAGCAGCTCAGCGCGGACCTCGTCGTCGACAGCACCGGTCGCGGCACCAAGACGCCCAAGTGGCTCAGCCAAATCGGTCTGCCCGAGCCCGAAGAAATCCGCGTCGATGCGAAATGCAGCTACGCCACACGCCACTATCGTGCACCGGCGGAGGCCAAGAGCTGGTGGTGGCGAGCGCTCATCGTCGACCACTGTCCACCGACACATGCCCGGGGTTGCTCGCTCTTCACGGTCGAAGACGAGCGCTGGATCGTCACAGCCGTCGGGACCAACGGCGACTACGCCCCCACAGACGAGGCTGGCTGGCTCGCTTACATCAAGAGTCTGCGCACACCCCTCGTCTACGAGCTGCTTGCGCGCGCGGAGCCGCTCACGGAAGTCGTACAGAACCGCACCACGGTCAACTGGTGGAAGCTGATGCATCGCTACGATGCGCCCCTCAACGGGCTCATCTTGTTTGGCGATGCGGTCTGCGGATTTAACCCTAGCTACGGCCAAGGCATGACGGCGTCCGCACTCGCAGCGCAGTCTCTTTCGGCCACCCTTGCAGACTACAAGGGTCGCATCGACCGCCGCTTTTTGCGCGGCTACTACCGCTCCCAGGCTGAATTCCTCGAGGAAGGCTGGGTGCTCTCGACCACGATGGACTTCCGTTGGCCCAAGACCGAGGGCAAGCGTCCCGCATTTTACGGCGTCACACGCTTTGTGGCACGATTGATGGAGCAAATCGTCATCCACGACCAGGACATGGTGCGCACCCTCGTACCGCTTGCAGATTTCGGCGCCAAGCGCTGGTCCATCGTGACCCCGAGCTTCGTCATGCGCTTTCTGTGGGGCCTCGGACGACACGTTTTCGCCCGGCCACGCCTCTCGGCGGACGTCGACTTGTTTACGCCCGACGCGTCCCGCGCAGCTTCCGAGCGCGAACCGGTCGCTGCCGAGTAGTTCTAGGGCTCGCTCGCCGCAGCCTCAAAGCCAGGGCACGAGACTACAGGTAGCGCTGGATACTTGCGCAGCCTGGGGTCAACAAGCGCCTTGGTGCACATGTAGAAACGCGATCCGCGGCCGCTTTCAACGACCCGCACGTGTACGCAGTGCGCGCAAAGTCCGACTGGTTGCACCCCGCAAGCTACCATACGGCGATGCCTGAGCATCTAGTCTTCGTTTACGGCACGCTCATGCGAGGCGAGCATCACCACGACAAGCTCGCACACGCGACGTTTCTGGGGGCGCGCTCGACGCTACCTGCCTACGACCTGGTGCGCATCGACTACTACCCCGCGCTCTTGCCCGGCGGCTCCACGTCCGTCACAGGCGAGCTTTTTCGCGTCGACGACGCCACGCTCGCACGCTTGGACGAGCTCGAAGAAGTGCCCACGTACTACCTGCGCGCTTCGATCGAGCTCACGGATGGCAGCACGGCGCTGACCTACCTCATGCCGCGCGAGCGTGCCGTCGGCGCAAAGCCCATCCCGTCCGGTGATTTCCGCAGGCGTTAGAAGATGTTCCACAGGAAGTGGCTCGGATAGGCGTTGAGGCGCCTGGCCGACGGTGCGGCGAAGCCACAAGGAGACTGCCCGTCTCTTGAGGGGTCTTGCGCCGCCAGCCGGGATGGAATCGGCGTCCAGGCGGGCCACTTCCCGTGGAACACCTTCTAACGCCTACGTCAGTTGTGCGCCTGTTTGCGAAACACCACGCCCAGCTCGTTGCCCGGCATGTCTGTAACCTGCTCGGCAATGAGTCCGCGGGCCGTGCCCAAGGCCGCGATGGCCTCCAAGTCGCGCAGGCCCCAATCGGGATTCTTCTCGCGCAACCACGTATCGAGCCGCGCGTTGGATTCGCAATCAAAGCCGCCGTTTTGCTTGAAGGGGCCGTATATGAACAGCACCCCTTCAGGCCTCAGGTGCCTGCGCGCGCCATCGAAGAGGCCTTCGCAAACCGACCACGAGGTCACGTGGATCAGGTTGATGGCGAGCACCGCATCGAGCAAGCCGTTCCCCCAGCTTCGCTTGCGGGCCTCGAGCAGCAAGGGTTCACGCACATTCAGAAGATGCGTCTCGCGCCGGTAGCTCTCGATGCTGGCGATAGCGACTTGGTCGTAGTCGCTCGGCTGCCACACCAAGTTTGGGAACGTCTTGGCGAAGTGCATGATGTGCTGGCCGGTACCGCTCCCAATTTCGAGAGCCATGCCCTGGTCTGGCAACACACGCCGAAGGAGGTCGACGATGGGCCCCTTGCTGCGGTCCGCTTGCGGAGCGTGTTGCTTGACGGAGAGGCCGATGGGACGTGCGGCAAACATGTCAGTAGCCTTCCTCGTCGAGTCCGGGTGCTTCGTGCATCCGACAGAGCTTTGCTCCTAATGGGCTGACTAGCAGGATAATACGCGCGCTCCAATGGCTCTTCGAACTGTCGGTGGTCCTGCTCACGTCGTTTTTTTCGAACGCTTGCGCACGTTCGAGTTCGGGTGAGCTCGGCGCGAAGGCGAACTTCGTCGACCGTTGACGCGAACCCATCGAGGACTGACCCGGTTTGCCTCGCAGCCACCTAGCGATTCAAGCTCGCTCAGGCCCCGATGGCCGCCGTCTGCGACAGCGCCCCTGAAGGCGTGCTCGGCCTGGCAGGAAACCGCTCCAGCGCAGCCAATGCAACCTTGCGCTGCGTCGTGCGCAACTTCACCCGCGGGCGTGCGCGCTGCATGATCTCGACGGCGTGATCGAGGTCACGAGCCACACCGCGCACCACGAGCAAGACGCCCATCGCCATGGCCGAGCGACCGTGACCGGCCGCGCAATGCACATAGACATTCCCCTCAAAGCTCGAGATGCGCTCGATTGCGTGCACCAGGGCTTCTACCGTGGGGACAGAGGCATCGAGCGCTGGCACACAGACGTAGGTGCGACCGGTGCGGACCTCCACAGGCTCT
>CAZEWA010000167.1:0-5988 GCA_964515685.1 uncultured Polyangiales bacterium
GGCCTGTCACCACGCATGGGCTTTTCAGCGCGTGCGGGCCTGTCACCACGCACGGGTTTTTCAGCGCGCGTGCTGGATTTCTTGTTGCGGAGCGGTGCTTCGCCGCGCGGGGAGGCGGTCTTTTTAGACGAACCCTCTTTCGCCTGCAGGGGGGAAGGAGTGCGCTTCTTAGAGGGGCGTTTCATAGACTTCATGGATTTCTCCGCGCGAGAGCTGACATCAGGATGCCCGCGGCCACCGACACATTTAGGGACTCCACACGTTGGCTCCCTCGAATGTGCACGAACTCCGCGCAGCGTTGTTTGACTTGAGCGGAAAGCCCAAGGCGTTCATTGCCCAGCACGAGCACCGTGCGTGTAGGCCAGGAGATTTCTGTGTCGGCCTTGCCCGCGTGGGCATCGGCACCGACCACATTCGCGCCTGCATCGCGCAGCGCGTTGAGTGCATCGACCAGATTCGAAACGAAGCACACCGGGACGTGTTCCGCAGCGCCTTCGGCTACGCGCACGGCTGCGGGGGTAAGGCGACCCTCTTGGGCCTTGCCTACAAGCAAGCCGCTCGCACCGAAAAAGCCTGCGCTTCGCAGCAGTGCACCGATGTTGTGCGGATTGTCCACGCCGTCGAGCGCGAGAATGAAGCCCGGCTTTGCGAGCCCTTTGACGAGGTCTGCGACGCCGACCGCGCGGCGCTGCGCGACCTGCATGCAGATGCCTTCGTGATGTAAGCTCTGAGAGATGCGCTCGAGCTCGCTGCTCTGGACCTCGCGGTAGGCGATGCGCAACTTGGCTGCTTCGCGCAAGAGGTCTGAAATCTCGTGCCGCACTTCACTCGTGTGCGCGATGAGACGCACGTCTTTGGGCCGCCGCAGCATGACTGCGCGTGCAGCGGACAGACCAAACACGCGTTCGCTCTGGGCTGCTTCGGGGCGCAGCCCGGGTCGGCCGCCCGGTTTTCTCGATGGTGCCACTTAATAACTACCGGAAGAGGCTCAGGGCGAGCCTAGGTTTTTGGGTCAAGCCGCGCATGGCGGCCAGGCGGATGCAGCCATCGAGAGCGTAAGGTTGGGCGTATACGCCGCCGTGGATCTGACGCGAAAACAGTGCGCTCAGGCGGCCATGCGGCGCGCCGCCATCTGCATGCGACTGCGCCTGACCGTCGGGCTGAAGCAAGTCGTGCAGGGTCAATAGGCCCGTCAACGTGCGCGTGGTCTCGGGCTGCGTGACGAGAATCTGAAACGCGGGCGCGCCCAAGAAAGCGGCCTGAAACAGCGGATGCTGACGCGACCGTGTGGCGGTGATCGGCGCCACATTGGCCGAGACCGTAAGTTGCGCCGCACCCGTGTCGGTCAGCTCCAACCGGTTGCCGTACACGGAGTAAGCTTCCGTTGCGAGCATCTTGCCGACGTACTGTGCAGCTTGATGGCTGACTCCCTGGGCCTTCACGATGGCGCGTGCGACTCGGAGGCCTTCGATGTTTTCGTCCTGCTCGAAGCCGTCCTGCAGGGCGTGGCTTGTGAGCAGGGAGCGTTCCCAGCGCGTGGCGGTCGTCTTTTTGAGCGCTGCGGCGTGCGCGTCTTCGTCACACACCGATGCAGGCGTGCCGGGCGGTAGGAGCGTGACGACGGAGGCCACGCACGCTCGGGGTAAACTCCGAACGATGGCGTTCATGGCTGCGGTCAGGCGCCATTCTTGGCACTCGCCGCGCGCGTAGGCGTACATACAGATGTGTACCGGGCCTTCGCTTGCAAAGCGCTCGATGGTGGCAGCCACGGAGCTCGGCGCGGAAAGTAAGTTCACCCCGCCGCGTACAAACTGCAAGGAGCCCGACAAACGGGGCGATAGTAGGCGGTCGATGGCCGGATCGCGCAGGTCGAGCCAGAGCACGGCGGCGCCGGCTCCGAGCAACAGGTCCACAGGCGCAAGTTCCGCACCCGCGCCGAGCAGCACGAAACGCTGCCCCTGGAGCGACAGACCAGCGTCGGATTGCGCCAGAGCATTGACCCAAAGCAGCCCGTCGCGCGCGGCAGGGGTCATTCGGCGCTGTTCTTCGAGCTGGTTGCTGAGGCCCGTCAGGCGTGCGCCTTCGTGCAGGCGGCCTTCGAAAGTGACCGAAGGCGTGAGGCGGCCCGGACCCGGCAAATTGATTTCGACCACGGGCAGCGGCACTTTGGGCGCATCCCAGGCCTCCGCCAGCGGGATTTCGCCCTTGTCTGTGCAGAAGCGCAGCCCGTCCTCTGACTTTTGGCAGAGAAAACGCGCAATCTCGGCACGCCGCGGGCTCAGCAGGCGCAAAAGCTCGAAGCGTGGCAGGACCTTCGCAAAATGCGCCCTGAACTCGCCGGCTTGGGGCGGCAGGGCCGCCTTGGCGAGTTCCGGAAAGGCGTCCGCGGCCTGCAGCAGCAGCTGATGAAAGTACGACGAACCTGTGTGCCCATGGGGAAGGGACACTCCCCAGTTTCGCTGTTCGACGGTCACGGCCCAGGCTTAGCAGTGTTGGGTGAGAACCTCCACGCGATCATGGGCGTTCGCCCCCGCTTGTGAGCCTGGGCTCTGCGAGCTAGGTTCGGCCCCGTTATGGCCGCTATCACTCAAGATTTGCTCTCCCTTCTCGCTGACCCGGAAACCCACGAGGCCTTTGCGCTGGCCACAGAGGCGGAGCTTTCTGCACTCAAGCAGGCCCTCAAGGACGGCCGAGCTCGTCGCCGAAATGGGGCAGCGCTGGGTCCAGACCTCGAAGGCGCGCTGTTGTCTCAGGGGCGTCGCGTCGCCTATCTCATCGAAGCCGGCATTCCCAACCTGCTCATCGACGAGCGCGTGGAACTCTCCTCCCCGCTCTGAGCGGTCTTGTCGGCGCGCCAACTGTCGTGAAATGCAGCGCGTCGCCACGCGTCCTGTGCAGGTTCACGACCGCTACAGATCCCGCTGGCTCAAGCCTCACACGCGCAGATGTTCGTTGCGCTCAGGTTTTGCGAGCTGAGTGTTCTGCAGACTGCTCGAGATGTTATGAAGTCTGCATGTTCGCTCGATAGACCACGCAGATGAGCCCTGCTAGAAACGGGTCCAGGCGGGATGCTCGCGCAGGTGAGCCATGTTCGCCCGGGCTTGCTATGGATGTCGCATGCTAGTTGGTCACATTCGCTCCTCCCATCGCTATCCCGTCAAGTCCATGGCCGGTGAGTCCCTCCGCGAGACCGATGTGGCCCTCGAGGGCGTGGTCGGTGACCGCGCCTATGCGCTGCGCGACGAGGTCGAGGGCGAGCTGCGCAGCGCACGACGCTGGCCGCGCCTGATGCAGTGCAGCGCCCGTTTCCGCAGCGAGCCCACGCGCGGGCATGAGCCACCTGCCATCATCACATTGCCGGACGGCAGCGAGGCCCACACCGACGACCCTTCCGTGTCGCAGCAGTTGTCGGCTTGGCTTGGCCAACCCGTGAAGCTGTTTCCGCGCGTCCCCGCCTCCGACAAGGCACACTACAAGCGGCTCGCCACGGGAGCCTCGCTGGCTACGGTGGTGGCTGGACGTTCGTCTGCACTCAAGCGTATCGTCTCCAAGCTGTCTACCCTCGGACCCAGTGCCCAAGAGTTGCGCCGCGAGTTTGGACGTGCAGACGACGAGCCATTGCCTGACATGAGCCACTTTCCGGCCGAAATCTTCGCCTACACCTCACCGCCGGGCACCTACTTCGATGCCTACCCCATCCACGTGCTGACCACGGCTTCACTCGATGCCATGCGCGACCTGTATCCAGCTGGCGACTGGGATGCGCGCCGCTTCCGCGCCAACTTTGTGGTGGAGACCGTGCCGCAGCTTTCGGGTCTGGTGGAAGCAAGCTGGGCGGGCCGCACGCTGCGCATCGGCGAGGTCGAGCTCTTGTGCATGGCTCCGGCACCGCGCTGCAGCATGATTGCGCAGGCTCAGCCAGGCGTCGTCAAAGACCCCACCATTCTGCGCACCATCGTGAAGAAGGCCGATCAGAACTTTGGCATCTACGCCACCGTGCGACGCGCCGGCCGCATCGCGAGCGGCGACGCCGTGACGCTAGTGTAGGGGCCGCGTCCCATCCGCAGGCTGGTAGTAGCGCCGCAGAAATTTTTCTGCCGCGTCGCGCTTCGCGCCCGGCAGTGATGGCAGGACGCGCTCCCAAGCATCGTCCCAAAACGCTTCAGGACGCATGAATTTTAGCTCGGGATCGATGGCTGCGATTTGCTCCATCACGGCCTGGTCGTAGTGGTAGATGAACCAGGGGCGCGGTGCTTCGGGCCCAAACGAGAATCGCGTCTGCTTTCTGAATGCCTGCGGTGTGTAGCGGTCCGATCGCACCAAATGAGGTCTGCGCTCCGCTACATAAGCGGGATCAGCCCATTTCTCATGCCCTGGGCGGCCACGCCGGCGCAGCGGCTGGCGTGCGACGTGAGCGTCCGTGAGGCCGAGCAAGTCGAGCACTTCGAACCCCGAGTAAAAGCCGATCATGCCGATCGCGCCCGACCCAATGCGAAACTGTAAGCCAGCTTGTGCCATGCGCTCGAAGCGCTTTCCGAGACGGAAGAGCGGATGATCGATCACGAGAGGATCCCAGCTCACCACGGGATAGAACGTGCGCTCGTCCGCGATACCCCACTTGATGTCTCGAGGCTGCAGCAGCGTGACGCCGCCCACGGAGGCCGCGAGCGTAAGCGCCGATGCAACGCCCGACACGCGTGCCAAGCGCCCCTGACCACGCAGCAACTCCCAGGCCGCCTGGCATGCCGACAGCAGTATGAGAGGCACGACGACCGCATAGAGCCGACCGTACATGAAGTCTCCCCCCACCTTGATGACGTACAAGTTGTACGCGAGGAGTCCCACGCCTGTGAACCACTTGAAACGGCGCGTCGCGACATCCTGGCTGCCGCGCAACAGCCACATCACGACCAGCGGCAGCAAGAGCCAGAAGTTGCTTCCGAGGTAGAAAGTCAACGCGTAGGCGGCCCCCTGCGAGTACCAGGAAAGGTCTCCAGACTTCGCATAGAACGTATTAGGAAGCCACTCTCCGTAGTACGACAGGCGCCAAGCGACGTGCGCGAGATAGAGGAGAAAGGGCGCCGCAAATGCCAAGGCGCAGCGAAGGGCCTCCGGCAGTGCACTGCGCCCCAGTTGGCGAAGGCGCAGCACGTGCTCCTGCAAGAGCACGGCGGCTCCCGCCGCGTAGAACAGTGCGTGATCGGGGTGAGCTAGTGCCGCCAAGATCAGCAGACAACCGGAGAGGGCAACTGCACTGTGGGAGCGTGCTGTCATCAGCCGCAGCAGCCCCGCGTTGACGAGCAGTACCGCAAAGCCAGTCTCGAGGCCTGTGCTGCCCGCCGTCACGAATACGTCTTGCAGCGCTGTGAGGATGGCTGCAGCCGGCACGATGAAGCTCGCTCCCAGAGGCGCAGCCAAGAGCCGCCCGAGGCGATAGATCAACCAGATGTTCGCAGGAAAAACCGCGATGGACATCCACAGCCCGACCCGCGGCAGCTCGATTCCGCTCAGAAAGCTCGCGCCCGCGACCAGCAGCGTCCACAAGAAATTCGTATAGCCCTCGACACGCTCGTCGACGTTCCACACCAAACCGTTACCTTCGAGTAAGTTGCGAGCGTAGCGAAACGAGATGAAGGCGTCGTCAAACACGGAGGCACGTGTGACCACGAGGTAGAGCCCTCCTATCGCCGCCATGGCAAGTAACGAGAGTTCGAGGCGCGAGGCAAACTTCGGAGTGCGCTGCGTAAACCACGAGCGCTTCGCAAGTTCGCTTACCGCCAGAAGCCATCCGGCACCGGCCGCGAGCCCCACCCATGCGTGCCAACTTGCACCCATGGCGGACCCGTAAGCTGCCCAGATTTCCCTCAATGTATCGGCTTGCATCCCTTGCGACCTCGTGTGCCAACGGCCAGGCACTAGGCCCCGGAAACGCTAGCCTACTGGGCCCGGTCGCCCCAAGCCAATCGGCCTCGCCTGTACGCGTGAAAT
>CAZEWA010000167.1:6088-11385 GCA_964515685.1 uncultured Polyangiales bacterium
CCCCATGATCTTGTGCATTACGTCGTGGAAGCGGAGCTCGGCCTCGAGACAGGCGTCTATGGGCGCGCGGTGTTGGGAGGCGGTACTTTCATCGGCGTCTCTGAAGATGGCGTGAGCTCGCGTGAGCGTGCCCGCGCGCGACGCAAGCAACAGAAGCGAGATGCGCGCATGGGGAGCCTCAGCGCCGGGAGCCACGACGACATGCTGACCTCTGAGCGTCTGTCAGGCCTTTCGGACTTGGCCTTTCGTCGCAGGCAGGGGCAGAGACCGGACCCCGCGCTATGGAAGCCGGAGGAAGCTCTCGCGCCAGAAGAGGCTGCGCGTGTCGCTCGCGTGGTGGCTCGGCTCGATACCGTGGCTGCGCTATGGCGCGCGCTTCCTGTGGGAGGCGAGCTGCGGTTCGCGTGGCCGAGCCTGTGCCCCGAGGTGGCCCGCACGCCGTAGCGGAAGTCGTCGCACTTACATCCACGGCGTGCGGCTTCCCTTCCGATTCGCTCGCGTGTGGCCTCGGTGCTACGCTTTGCGTGCGTTGGCTCAACCCGGCGCCATTATGGCCTGACCTCTCCTTTCGAATCCGAACACAACGCACGCGGCCCAGAGCCGTGCGCGCCTATTCGTCATCGAATCGCGTGAGAGGTTTCTATGGGTACCGTGCTGGAAGCGCGCGGGATCTGCGTCGCGTGGGCGACGTCGATGCCTGTGCTGAAGAATGTGTCGTTTGTCCTGACGCCCGGATTTTACGGCCTGGTGGGCGTCAATGGAGCGGGAAAGACTACGCTGTTGCGCGTGCTCGCCGGGGAGCTGTCGCCTCAAGAAGGCTCGATCCATGTGCGACCTGGGCAGGCGACGTTCGCCTATTGCCCGCAGCGCGTGGACGCGTGTGGTCCTGATATTTTTTCGCTGGCTTCGGTTCACGACGGCGTCTCAGCCGAGCTCAAGGGTAGGCTCGGGCTCGAGGCGAGCGAGCTTACGCGATGGTCCCTGCTCTCGCCGGGTGAACGCAAGCGCTGGCAAATCGCGGCCGCCCTTGCGCTCGAGCCTGAGATCTTACTGTTGGATGAGCCGACCAATCATCTCGACGGCCACGCCCGCGCGCAGCTCCTGGATGCGCTCTCCCGGTTTCGTGGCATCGGCGTGGTCGTATCCCACGAGCGCGAAGTCTTGGAGCGCCTGCCGCGCTCGATCCTGCGTGTGCACGATGGCCTTGTGACGCTGCACAAAGGTCGCTATTCGGAAGCGCGCGCGCAGTGGGAAGAAGCGAAGCGTGCGCAACAAGAGCTGCGCGCGCGAAAGAGCGCCGAGGTTCGCGCTGTGAAAAAGCGGCTCGACGCGGCCCGCAGGGTGCAAGAAGCGGCGGCGCATTCGCTGAAGACCAGGGCACACCTAAAAAGTAAGAACGACCACGATGCGCGCAGCATGGGACGCAAGGTGGTCGCGGGTTGGGCGGATGCGCGAGCGGGTCGCAGCGTGCAAGTCGTGCGGGATGAGCTTGCGCGTGTCCGCGACGACGTGCCCCAGCTAGAGCGAGACAAGACGCTCGGGGGCAAGGTGTTCGCGAGCTATACGCGCGCGCCGCAGTCCATTCTCTTCCACCTCGAGGCCTCCGAGGTTCGTGCGGGGGATGAGACTCTATTGCGGGATGTGCGCCTTACTATCGGGCGCGAAGAACGTGTGCGCATCACCGGAGACAACGGCGCCGGAAAGACCACGCTCCTCGCGGCATTATTGGCGCTGCGCCCCCACGATGCACGCCTGCTCTACCTGCCTCAGGAGCTTGTGCAGGGAGAAATCGCGCAGCTCACTTCAAGCCTTCACGCGCTCACGGCGGAAGAGCGTGGCCGCGTCCTTTCGATTTTCAGTGCGCTCGGGAGCGACCCAGAGCGCCTACTCTCACGCCGCGCAGTCGATTTCGCGCTCGTCTCTCCCGGAGAAGCCAGGAAGCTCGCGCTCGCCCTTGGGTTAGGAAGGCATG
Source organism: uncultured Polyangiales bacterium (assembly GCA_964515685.1). Taxonomy (GTDB): domain Bacteria; phylum Myxococcota_A; class Polyangia; order Polyangiales; family DASUME01; genus DASUME01. The sequence goes on from CAZEWA010000167.1 coordinate 8,061, forward strand.
CCTGGGCCCTCGTACTCGACGAGCCCACAAATCATCTCGACCTTCCCACCATCGAGCGCCTCGAGCGCGCCCTTGATGCGTATCCAGGCTGTATTGTGCTCGTGAGCCACGACGACACCTTTGCCAGCGCGGTCACTACGAGAACAGTGAGCGTCGAAGGGGGCAGAGTGAGTTGAGGCGCAAAGAGGCCGCTGCACCTTCGGATGCAGGTCTGGCCGAACCAGCTGGCGTCTCGTCTCGCAAGGCCTGAAGCCACGATGTCGCGGATAGCAGCGAAGATCTTTGGGTGTCGCAGAAAGCTCAGAATGCGTAGAGCTTTGTTTGCACGCCTAGCTGAAGATCGATGCTGCCGCTATTCGAGCCCTGGCTTGCTTCGTAGAGTGCACGCAGCGGGCTCAGATCGAAGACGCGTGTCTGTTGCGTCGCAACGCTGCAGAGATCGAACGTGGTGTCTTCGACCCAGAGCTCGAGCTGCGCGGGTGCGCTCTCACGAAATACCCCATCGGTGCACAGTCGGAAGGCGTGGGGTTGGCAGCCGCCCGCGAAATCGAGCGTCAATGCGAGCGCATTTTGGTCGAGGTACAGCGGATTCGCAGTGACTGTTGAGGTTGACCTGTTTTCGCAAATTTCGATAGCTGGTAGGGCCGAGCACCCGATAAGCGTGGTTTGAAGTGCAGGTCCCGAATCCGTGGCCACGCAGGCGCAAGTGTTGCAGCCATCGGCACACGTGATGGATGCACCAACGTTGAAGTAGGAGTCGCCCAGTTTGCACTGCGTGTCCTCGGAACAGACGTTTGGAGTGCAGGTGATCACGCCACGCTCGTCGCAACTGCACCCGCTGCAACCGATCGTGAACGTTGAATTAATTTCGTAGCGGACGCCTTGTTGTTCGCAGTATTGAGGCGCGCAGGCTCGGTTCGTACACGTAACCTCCCCCTCGAAACAGCCGCAGGTGTTGCAGCTGTCGTCGCTCGGGACTGCGGCGCCGTGTGCGTAAGTTTCCCCTTGATAGAGGCAGCCATCGCTCGGCATGCAGGCGCGCAGGGTGCATGCGACGTCTCCCGTATCCGAACACGTGCAGGTGTTGCACTGGTCTTCGGAGGGAAACTGGTCGCCTGGTGCGTAGACCTTGTCGCCGTACTCGCAGACCTTTTGGTCGCCTATCGTAGCTTCCGTGCATTCCTCGACCCCCATGAAGAGCGGCGCACAAAGCGCGATGGGAATGAGGACGGAGTTACTGCTTAAACGAGCGCCCTCTCGTAGGGCGACGGCACAAGCTGGCACAAGAGAGCGCATATCCGAGCCTAATAGCATCAAGTGTGCCTACTTGGCCTTCGCCTGAGCGTCAGGGCACGATCCCCGCGCAGTCGGCGGTGCATTTGAAGGCGTCTTCGACGCACGAGTTGTCGTTGTCGACGCAGTCGCTGCAGCGGCCGACCTTTGCCTCCCAGTCATCGTTCTCGAGAGCCTTGTCGCGGCAGGATTCCCTGCAGGCTTCGACATCGTCCTCGCCGCCCACGCAGTCTGCGTAGCGGTCGCAGATCTGCCTGCAGTCGAGGCGGTTTTCGATGCGCTCGATGGCGCCGTCATCACAGCCGACACAGAAGACGGATGCGGCGAAGAAAGCAGCACACAGACTCGTGCGAAGTAACTTGGTCATAAGTCTTCTCCTTAGGCGTCAACAGGGGGCTGACGTGAAACGAGAGCACTGCAACGCACATGCCGAGGCGTTTGAATCGGAGAGCGCACGTGTCAGCACGCTTCTTTTGCTCCGTGCTCGCGCACAAAAGCGCAAAAAAACGGCTGCATTTCCTTGAGAGTGCCGAAGTGCGGCTGCGGTGAGCGCAAATGCATTCGTGCGTGCTGTCTCGCTCACGTGAGGCATGCTTGCGCGAAATGGGCCTTTAAAAGCGCTCACATTCCAGGCTCATCCGAAACAGTCACTGCAGCTTGATGGCACAGCACGTGCTCTCCACCCAATCGCTTGGCGTGCAGAATCGCTGCGCGCAGTCATCGCGAAACCAAGCTCGCGTGTGGGGGACACATGAATTGGACACAAGTCGAAGGTAAGTGGGACCAGCTCAAGGGTAAGGTCCGTTCGCAGTGGGGTAAGCTCACCGACGACGATCTGCAGAACCTCCAGGGTAAGAGGGAGCAGCTCGTCGGTAAGGTTGTGGAGCGCTACGGCCTCGCCAAGGACGAGGCAGAAAAGCAGATCGACGCGTGGCTCGCACGCATCGATGACCGCAGCTGACGACTGTTTAGCCGAAGGGCGCGCGAGGCGAAGTGATTCGCCGTAGGTCACGCCGGGAGTGTTCGCGTGGGTCGAAAGCGCACGACCCACGCGAAGCTAGCATCACGTGAAGGCGAAGTGGTCGATCTTCATCTGCATCACGCTCTTGGTGGGCGCGAGCATGGAGTCGGCATGGCCCTTCGTGCGCGGCAGGATGCGCTCGAAGTAGAACTCTGCGGTCTGGATCTTGGCCTTATAGAACTCAGGCGTCTCCGCGCCGTTGCCCTTGGCAAGCTTCTCGAAGCTCTTTGCGGCCATCAGCGCCCAGAAGTACGCCATCGTCACGAGACCCGAGAACATCAGGAAATCGTTGGCCGCTGCGCTCACTACGTCGCGGTCCTTGTTGGCGATGAGCATGAGGCGCACGGTCAGGTAGTTCCACTGCGCGCACAGCTTGGTCAGCTGAACGACGTACGGAAGCATCTTCTTGTTGCGGCTCTGCTGCGCACAGAACTTGAGGATGGTGCCCGTGAACTCCTGGATGCACTTGCCCTTGGTCATCAAGAGCACCTTGCGGCCGAGCAAGTCGAGCGCTTGAATGCCCGTGGTACCCTCGTAGAGCGTGGCGATGCGCGTGTCGCGCGCGATCTGCTCCATGCCGTGTTCCTTGATGTAGCCGTGGCCACCGAACACCTGCATGCCGAGGTTCGCAGCTTCGCAGCCCATCTCGGTGAGGAAGCCCTTGAGAATGGGCGTGAAGAAGCCGAGCTTGTCGTCCCAGTGCTCGCGCTCCTTCTCGTCGCCCTTGATGATGGCGGCGGTCATGAAGTCCGCGTACTGGCCCGCGTGGTAAAGCATAGCGCGGCCACCCTCGGCGAACGCCTTCTGCGTGAGCAGCATGCGGCGCACGTCCGCGTGGTAGATGAGTGCGTCGGCGACCTTTTCAGGCTCCTTCTTGCCCGAGAGTGCGCGCATGGAGCGGCGCTCCTTGGCGTACTCGAGCGCGCCCTGGTACGAGAGCTCGCAGGCGCCCACGCCCTGAATCGCGGTGCCGATACGCGCCGTGTTCATGAACGTGAACATGCACTCGAG
>CAZEWA010000168.1:0-11377 GCA_964515685.1 uncultured Polyangiales bacterium
CACTACGCCAAGGAAGGCGCGGGCACGGTCGACATCGAGTACCGCTTCCCCTTCTCATGGCCCGGCTACGGCGAGCTCGAGGGCGTGGCCCATCGCAGCGATTTCGACCTGCAGCAACACCAGAAGTTCTCGAAGACGAACCTCTCGTACTTCGACGTCGATACGCAGCAGCGCTTCGTGCCGCACGTGGTGGAGCCCAGCGCCGGCCTGTCGCGCGGTGTACTCGCGGTGCTCTGCGAGGCCTTCACGCCCGACGAAACCCGTGCCAGCAAGGTCTACCTCAAGTTCCACCCGCGCATGGCGCCCATCAAGGCAGGCGTGTTCCCGGTGGTGCAGAAGGAAGGCATGCCCGAGGTCGCTCAGAAGCTGTATGAGGATCTCGCGCGCACCTGGCCCTGCCAAATCGACATGAAGCAGACCATCGGCAAACGCTACGCGCGCATGGACGAGCAGGGCACGCCCTTCTGCTTCACGGTCGACGGCGAGACGCTGAGCGAGCAGACGGTTACAGTGCGTCATCGCGACACACAGGCTCAAGAGCGCATCGCGCTCGACAAGGTGCGCGGTTTCCTGGCAGACCACATCGGCTGAGCTTTAGCGCGCGCGGGTCTAGGCCCTGCGCGCGAGTAGGCTCTCGAAGGCTGGCAAGAACGTGCGCGGATCGCCTTTTTCGATGCCTCCGAGGGCACCCGCTTCACGCGCCAGTGCGCGCAACTGGCTCTCGGGTTGGGATGAATGCAGGATCACCTGCGTCGCATCTCCCTGCTTGTTTGCGACGAGGCGCGCCAGTGCATCGCCCGAAAGCCCCGGCATGTTCACGTCGAGCACGATGACATCGGGTTTTTCGCGCGAGACGGCGGCCATGGTTCCCAGGGCTTCCGCGCGCACCGAAACCTGGTAGCCGCGTGCGCGCAAAATGGTGGAGATGACCTGGCAGGTAACCGGATCGTCGTCGACGACCATGACATGAGTTAGCGAGCGGGGTGCGCTGTCTGCCCCCATGCGCAGTGCACGCGCACGAGGATCGGCAGCACGAAAACCAGTGAGCTTATGCGCGTGATCCTTCATAGAGCGCCCCATGCCTTTCCGCGTCGTGAGAGCGACAGCGCGAGGTCTGACTGTGCAAGGCCATGCCTTCCGCTGTCACTCAAAAAGACGCACGAAACAGCTGTGTTGAGTCGCCGCGAGGAGCTGGCCTCCCGACTTCGGAACGCCTCGGAAGGCCGCACGAAATGGCGCAAATATGCGTGTTTCAGCGCAGAATTGGGAACGCTCAGGTTTCCATTCCTTGGGATTCAATCTTGGGAGCGAGCGCCTCGCGCCAACGCGCAATGGATGCGAGAAAGATGGCGATCAGCGCGACCATCGCGAGCAGGCACAGGCCTGACAGCAAATAGCCCTGAAAGACTGTGCTGGGGTCCGTGGATCCTATGAAATGGGGGATGAACTGATCGCGTATGAGCTGGTAGCCCGCGGTTTCGGTGGCGACGCCCACGAACAACAGCGGAAGTAAGGTGACCCACGCATAGCGCGCTCTGCCACGGTTGAAGAGGATGGTGGTGGCTGCGCACAGCGCAATGCAGGCGAGAAGCTGGTTCGAGATTCCGAGCATCGGCCAGATGGTGGCGATGGTGCCGGTCCACACCAGGTAGCCCCAGCTCAGGCATACGAGGGTGGTGGCGAGCAAGCTGCCGGGCAAGAAGTCCGGACGTGCGAGCTTGGGGCTCACGCGCCCTAAAAACTCCTGCACCAAGAAGCGCGCGACGCGTGTGCCCGTATCGACGGTGGTCAGGATGAACAACGCCTCGAACATGATGGCGAAGTGGTACCAGTAGGAAATGAGCAGACTGAAGCCGGGAATGCTCGAGAAAATCTGACTCATGCCGACCGCGAGGGAGACTGCTCCTCCGGTTCGCCCTGCCAGACGCTCGCCGATCTGTTCGCTCAAATGAGTAAGGCTCTCGGTCTCCATGCCGAGCAAGGCGAACTTGTCGGGCGTGGTGTTGATGGCGAAGTAGTCGCCAGGTGCGAGGGAGCTGGCCGCGATCAGTGCGACCACGCCGACGATGCCCTCCATGAGCATGGCGCCGTAGCCGATCATGCGCGTGTCGCTTTCGCGGGCGATCATCTTGGGCGTGGTGCCGCTTGCGATGAGGCCGTGAAAGCCACTGATGGCGCCACAGGCGATGGTGATGAACACGAAGGGAAAGAGCTTGCCTGGAACGATGGGCCCGCCGTCGACGAACTCGCTGAACGCAGGCTGCCTGAGCTCTGGATTCACGATCAAGATGCCCAAGATGAGCGCCGCGATGGTGCCTATCTTCAAGTACGAAGACAGGTAGTCGCGCGGACACAGGAGCATCCACACGGGCAGCACGGAGGCGATGAAACCGTAGGCTGCGATGGACAGCGTCAACGTGTGTTCGCTGAGCAAGAACGCGGGCGCATAGCTCGATTCCGCGACCCATTTGCCGGCGACCACGCAGAACAAGAGCATGGCCACGCCGATGACAGTGGCTTCGGTGATCTTGCCCGGACGAATGCGGTACATCCACAGGCCCATGAACAGCGCGATGGGCACCGTCATGCCGATGGTGAAGGTACCCCAGGCGCTCTCCGCCAGGGCCATCACCACGACCTTGCCCATGGCGGCGATGGCGATGGTGATGATGAACAGGATGGCAAAGCCGGCCACGAGCCCGCTGCCTTTGCCGATTTCGCGCCGTGCGATTTCAGCCAAGGACTTGCCGTCGAGGCGCACGGAGGCGGTCAGAATCACGAAGTCGTGGACTGCGCCTCCGAGCACGACGCCTATCAAGATCCACAGGTAGCCGGGCAGATACCCAAACTGCGCCGCGAGGGTCGGGCCGACCAGGGGGCCTGCGCCGGTGATGGCTGCGAAGTGATGTCCGAACAGCACCCAGCGGTTGGTGGGCACGTAGTTTTGCCCGTCCGCGAGACGATGGGCCGGCGTGACGGCGTTGTCGTCGAGACACAGCACTTTGGCCGCGATGAACGCAGAGTAGTAACGGTAGGCTATGACCGCCACGCAGACGGCACCAAGCATCAGCGGAAACGCGCGCATGGCGCTTCCTAACGAACACGCACGTTTCGGTCAAACGCGCCGCTTGGACTGGCTTAGGAGTTCTCTGGCAGGTGGACTGTCAGCACGGGGACGGTCGCAAGGCGCACCACGCGTTCTGCCGTACTTCCCAGTAAAAACCGGCGAAAACCGCTGCGTCCGTGGGTACCCATGATGATCATGTAGGTACCGCTGGCCTTGGCTGCGTCCACGATGGTCTCCGCGGGGGGGCCCTCGAGGACGCGGGAGGTGACGGTCAGCCCGCGCGAAGTCAGTGCGTCTTTGTGCCGGTCGAGCTCCGCTTGCGCACGAGACGTGAGGTCCGCCACGAAGGTCGGGCTCACGGTGACACTCGAGTCAGGTAGGGCGAGTACGGGTAGTTGGTACGCGTGAATGAGCGCGATATGCGCGCCGAGGGCCTCGGCGATTTCTTCGGCCTGCCGGATCGCCTGTTCGGAGCCCGGGGAAAAATCCACAGGGCACAGGATCGTTTTTGTGCCGTTTTTGTCCATCGGGTCACGCTCCTCGTTGAGTTCGGCCAAGGCCTGGCGCGCATGCCGAGCCCGTGCCTCCTGGTGACGTGCACGACTTGCGCCAAAGCAACGAATGACGGGTCATGGCGTCTCGAGAAGTGCTCACCTACGCCAGGCGGTGCAGCCAAAATGCCTCGGCAGCGGCGGCATTGTAGAGTCGCCGTATGCACGATCCGTTTATGCGTGGCCCCCATCCGGTTGGCGTGACGAGCCTCGAGCTGGTCGACCCAGATCGCGGCGGGCGCAGAATACCGCTTGAGCTTTGGTACCCGGCCACGCCGGCATTCGCGGGCAAGGATCTCGCCGCGGACACTCTAGACCTGTACTTGTTATTTGGTGGATTCAAGGTGCCGCAAGACGCGGTGCGCGACGCTACGCCGCTGCTGAGCGAGCCTCGGCCGGTCGTGCTCTTCTCTCATGGTTTTGCGGGCCATCGGCGGCAATCTACCTTTCTTTGCACGCACCTTGCGAGCCATGGCTACTTGGTCGTCGCGCCGGACCATGCGGGCAACACGATGCACGACATGGTGATGCTCACGATGTCGCTCGGGCCATCCCAGATGCCTTCGGATCCCGAGGCGCTGCTCGGAAACTACGTGTTCGACAGGCCGCGCGACATGAGCTTGTGCATCGACGCACTTACGAGCCGCGCCGTGGTGGAGCGCGTGGGCGAAATGAGCCTAACGGACGGCGTTGGCGTCGTAGGCCACAGCTTTGGCGGCTGGACGGGACTTGTGCTTGCGGGACGCGACCCGCGCGTGCGGTCTGTGGTTCCCCTTGCGCCAGCAGGCGGTCCGGGCCCGCTCTGGGCGCTGGCATTGGAGCGAGAACTCACGTTTACGTTTGAGCCGGGCGTCGAGACGCTCTACCTCGCAGCTTCGCGGGATTCCTTGCTTCCGCTCGTGGGCGTCGAGCAGCTGTTTCGTCGCACTCCGGATCCTGTGCGGATGTTCGTGCTGGAGCGCGCAGACCACATGCACTTCTGCGACCGCGTGGAGCGCAGTCACGAGTTCTTCCGCAACATGCCTCAACTGGGGCCGTTCGCGGCCATTGCAGCGCGGCTGCCACCCATGTCCGAACTTGTGCCGGGGGCGGTGGCTTACTGCTTCGTAAACGGCCTGTCGCTCATGCACTTCGATGGCACGTTGCGGGGCATGGCGAGCGCGCGGGCCTTCTTCGAAGCGGACCCTATCAAAGCGCTAGCGGAGCGAGGCGTGGCGGCCCACGCCATCCTACGAGACCACCGCCACTAGCTTATAGGGGCGGTGGCTTAAGAAGGTGTTCCACAGGAAGTAGCTCGGATCGGCGTCGAGGCGCCCGATCCGACAAGGCGAAAAACCGCAAGGATACTGCCTGTATCTTGAGGTTTTTCAACGCTGGCGGTCGGGATGGATCGGCGTTGAGGCGGGCTACTTCCTGTGGAACACCTTCTAAGGTCCGGGCGGCCCAAGCGTGACCAGCTCGCGCAGCACGCCGTCGGCCAAAGAGAACACCCAGCCGTGCAGCTCGGGTCCGTCACCCTCGCGCCAGGCGTTTTGTATGATGGGGAGCTCAGAAAGCTTTCGCACTTGGTCGCGCACGCTTTGTTCGCAAATGTAGTTTGCACGGTCATCCGCGTCGGGAATCTTCTCGAGCTCGCCCGCATAGCGTGCACCGAGCTCGCGCAGGTGGCCGAGCCAATGTTCGATGGGCCAGGTCAACTTCTGAGGAGAGAGCGAAGCCTTTACGCCGCCGCAACCATGATGGCCGCACACGATGACGTGCTGCACCTTGAGCACCTCGACGGCATACTGCAGCACGCTCAGCATGTTCACGTCGTCGGGCACAACGATGTTGGCGATGTTGCGATGCACGAATACCTGGCCCGGGTCGGTGCCGGTTATCGTGTTGGCAGGTACGCGGCTGTCGGAACACCCGATCCACAAGAACTGTGGCGTTTGTTGGTTTGCCAAGCGCCGAAAGTACGATGGGTCGAGGGCGTTTATCTCCTGGACCCAAGATTTGTTGTTCAGCAGCAGCTTGTCGCTGTTTTTCATGCGCCGATTTCCTCGCGGAAGAAGCTGTGGAGTGCTGTGCTGCTGCGGTGGATGGAAAAGCCCAAACCGCGTCGTTGTGCAAAGGCTTCTGCTTCTTTAATCGCGCTGATCATGTCGGCATCCACTGTGTGAGCCCGTGTGCCATCCAAGATAATTTGCGTCCCTGGGGTCGCCGTGTCGATGGCTTTGCGGAACTTACCCTTGTGCAGGAAAGAGACGCTGGCGACCAGGCGAATGAGGCGATAATTCCCATCATCGGTCACAAAGATGCCCGATTGGTATTGCTCCCAAAGCAGGAAAAGTAGCGCAAAGCCGATGCCGAGCAGGGTGCCCGTAACCAGGTCGGTGAGTAAAATCGCGACGATCGTGGTGACAAAGGGCATGAACTGACCGCGCCCGTGTCCCCAGATTTCTCGGTAAATCCTGGGCCGCGTGAGCTTGTAGCCCACCGCGATGAGCACAACGGACAACGCGGCCAAAGGAATGTAGTTGAGGAAGGGCGCGGCCAGTAGGGTGGCTAAGCCGAGCAGGAGACCATGCGTGAGCGAGGCCCGCTGGGTTTTGCCACCGGCTTCGACGTTGACGAAGCTGCGCACGATTACGGCCGTCAGAGGCAGGCCACCGAGCCAGCCTGAGGTCGCGTTTCCAAGGCCTTGCGCAAGGAGCTCGCGATCTTCCGAGGAGGAGCGTCCCTCGGGGTCCACGCGGTCGATGGCCTCGAGGCAAAGCAGGGACTCTACGCTGGCGATGAGTGCGAGCGCGAAGGCTGTGTGCCACACGTCCGTGCGAAGTAGTACGCTGAGATCGGGAGTCGTGAGGAAGGCTTGATCCCCGAGCATGGGAATGTTGATTCGATGATCGATGGAAACCGCAAATGAGGTGTCCATCGCGATTACGGTGACGAGCATTCCGACCAACACAGAAACCAGCTCGCGCGGCAAGTACCGGGAGAGGGGCAGTCCGCGATAATCGCGCCAAGCAACCAAGGCGACACCTGCACAGACGCTGACGAGCACCGCCCCACGGGAGACGCTTTGGAACGCGTAGAACAAATGCGAGAACGTGTTGTGCCCGTCACGCTGCTGGAACGCGAAGTCTCCACCAGGATCTGCGTCGTAGCCGAAGGCATGCGGCAGCTGCTTGAGGATGAGGACAAGTCCGACGGCCGCGAGCATGCCGCGAATGACCACGTGGGGGACGAGGCGTGCGAAGCGTCCGAGCTTGAGTCCACCGAGCACGAGCTGCATGAGGCCGGCGAGGACCGTGCAAGTGAGAAAGACGCGAAAGCCGAGACGCGTGATTCCTTCGAGGACTAGGAGCGTGAGGCCTGCAGCGGGGCCTGCGACTGTAAGCTGGCTGCCGCTCACGCGCGCTACCAAGGTACCGCCCACGATGCCTGCGATGAGGCCTGAGAGCGGAGGGGCGCCGGACGCCGTCGCGATGCCCAGACACAAAGGCAAGGCGACCAGAAAGACGATAAGGCCCGCACGCACGTCTGCGGAAAGAGGGAAGCCTTGCGTCGAGGCTAAGGTTCCAGCTTCCTCTTTCGTGGTGGCCATGCGTCTCCGTATAAAGCGTAAGCGGCAACGCCCCGTTACTAGCCAGGGTTGCACCGCTTACTGCGTTTTCTCTACCGTGACAAGGCGCGGAGTGGCGGCTAGCGGACCTAGTCGGTCTCGGCGTTCTCGATGATGGGGTCATCGCGCAAGAGCTCGGAGTCGAGTAGGTTGGTTTCCTCGTTTTCCAGGTCGGTGCGGATGGTTGCGATCAACTCGTCGACATGCGCTGCCAGTGCCTTGGGGGGCTGGGAAAGATCGTCGAGCTCCATCAAGGCCCCAGCGAGGGCACGCTTTTGTTCTTCGTGACACGCGATAAGTCCGTCGGCGCGCATGGGGCCCCAGGCATCGGTTTGTTTGAGGGCAGGGACCAGCATGCGATTTTCGAGCTCGATGTGCGCAGCCAGGCTTGTATAGAGCTGGCGGGCTATGTCACGCAGAGCGCCTACTTCTCGATCGCCCTGATCTCGTCCGCCGAGAATACCTTGAGCTTGATCTTCGGCGCGCTCGAGTAGCTGGCGAATGTTGACGTGCTCGGCGCGCATCATCTCACAGACTTGACTGGGCGGCATCGGTTCAGGTTCCGGACCAAAGCGTTCCAGGGTCTCTGCCAGGGCACGTAGAGCATCGGTCGTCGTAAAGATGCCGCGCAGGGAAGCGCCCTCCGCTACGACTGCGCAACCATATTTGTGCGCGGCCATCGTCATGGCGACGCGGCTGAGGGGCGCTGAAGGCGTGACGGTAAAGGGCTCTGCCGTCATCGCTTCGTCGACCGTGATCTGATGGGGATCAAGGCCAAACGACTCGGCACGCGCCACGTCGCGGTCCGACAAGATGCCCTTGAGTACACCTCCCTCGAGCACGGGTAAATGGCGCGTCTTCAGCTCGCGCATCCTGCGCGTTGCCGTGGCGAGGCTTTGATCCGTACCTACGGAGTGAGGGCTCACAGTCATGTAATCGCATACCTGCGGCTGCCTATTCATTGGACTCTCCCTTCGCATCCTAGGTGCAGATTTATGCACAAACGACACGGCACACTTCGCCCGCAGCATGAGTCGTGCCAACAAGGCCCATCGCGTCGCTGGCGTGTGACTTGCTCTACGGAACATCGCGTAGGGGCACGATGAACCCTCCGCGTTTCGAAGGAGGAGGCTCCGATGTTGCCGAAGAAGATTTTGGCGGCCCACGACTTTTCACGACCGGCGGATAGAGCGCTTTCGTTTGCCGCTGAGCTTGCAAAGGGGCTGAATGCGTCGCTCGACCTCGTGCACGTACATCCCGATGTATACGATGGTCACAGTGACCCGACGTTAGGGTTGCCCTGGCCTATGCCAGATCAGCTCGAGCGGTACCTGCGCTTTCTCGACGCAGAGCTCGAACGCGTAGCTATCGGCGTCGTGGGTGGTGAAATCCCCATTCAGCGGCACGTACTCCGCGGCGAGCCAGTGAAGCGGATCGTGGCCCTCGCACACGAGCTCGGCGCCGACATTCTGTGCATCGGATCTACGGGCAAGGGCGCCGTCGAGCGCATGTTGCTCGGCAGCATCTCTCAGCGGGTGCTGCGCGCGTCGCCCGTTTCTGTGCTCACCACGCATTGAGACAAACGCTCGTAGGTTCACGTTCATCTCGAAAATGCTGCTGCAGCAACACGCACCGCCTTCCATGGCACGCGTGGTGCACCACCCCGATGCCGAGGAGGAAGGCCAGTGCACGATACCGACGTTGATTGGGGACGCTATCGCCATAAAGCGCGAGAAAAGCCCCTCCTGAGTGCGGAGCTTGAGCGGTCTTTGCTCGAGCGCGCACAGGTGGGTGACCAGCGTGCGGTGCACGCCTTGGTGGAGAGCCACATGCGACTCGTGGTGCAGGTTGCTTCGCGCTACGCCCGAGAGGGCCTGAGTGCGCACGATCTCGTGAGTGAGGGGGTGCTCGGCCTGATGGAGGCCGTGCGGCGGTTCGACCTAGCCCACGAGGCACGATTCGCGAGTTATTCGGCCTGGTGGGTTCGGGCCTGCGTACGCCGTTACGCACTTGCCAATCGCCGCATTGTGGGTGGGCCCTCCACGCGTGGTGCGCGCATTGCGCGGGCACGCTTACGGCAAACTGAGCGCATGCTGGGGCAGCAATTGGGGCGTAAGCCCACGCGCGCTGAACTCGCAGAGACGTTAGGCGTTTCAGAGCACGATGTGGAGCTCGTGGAGCTTTCCCTGAGTTCTCGTGACGTGTCGCTCACCGCAGAGGACGCTTCGGGCAGTGGCACGGTGGAGTTGTCGGACGAAACCGCCTCCCCTGAACAAGCTGTGGCTGAAGCGGAGCATCAAGCGGCTTGTGCGGGCTCGATCAAGAGCGCGATGACGAGCCTTTCGGACCGAGAACGTGCGGTAGTGCAGGAGCAGTTCTTTTGCGAAGATGGCAAGAGCTTGGCGGATGTGGGGCGCGCACTGGGGGTGTCGCGTCAGCGTGCAGGGCAGATCCTGGCAGGTGCGCGCGACAAGCTGCGCGCAAGGCTTTCCGCCGTAGCCTGAGGGCGCGGCGGCATTTTTGTGGGGTGCAGGATCGCCACAGATGGACAGTTTCGCTCACGTAAGTCTTGCTCAGTGTGCGTGCTAGCGGGCCTTCAGGTGTGCCGTCACGCGGCGCAGCAAGGCGGGCGCAAAACGATTCGCGTACACGGCTGCGCTTTCCCATTTCGTCACGTAGATCTCGGCCTTGCCTCGATCGAGCGCCTGCATGGTCTTCTGCGCGCAATGGACCGGCGTAAGGCCACTTTCTTGGCCTGCATCCACCACGCCGTGCGCTCTGCCGTCGGCCTCGAGGGCATGCAGTGAAAACTCCGTGTTGACGTGGCCGGGGCACACCAACAGCACGCGGATGCCTTGCTCCGAAAGCTCGGCGCGCAGGCCGTTGAAGTACCCGTGTAGCGCGTGCTTCGAGGCGCAGTAACCGGCGCGATGTTTGACGCTCATCAGTCCGAGTACGCTGCTGACCACCAGGAACGTACCCGCGTTGCGCGCCACCATCGAAGGCAACAGCGCCTTGGTCAGTGCGACGGGCCCGAGGTAGTTGGTCTCCATCATCTGGCGTTCGACCTCGAAGCTTGTGTCGAGCACCGACGCGCGCTGACCTACGCCCGCGTTGTGTACCATCACATCGATGGCCCCCACGCGTGCTTCGACCTCGCTCGCGCGAGCCGCTAACGAGGCGGCATCCGACAGGTCGAGCGGCACCACTTGCACGCCTTTACCGCCACAGGCTGCGGCGACCTGCTGCAGTCGGGCTTCGCGCCGCGCAGATAAAACCAGCCGGGCTCCGCGTTGGGCAAAGGCGTGGGCGAGAGCCTCGCCAATCCCCGAAGAAGCGCCCGTGATCCAAACTGTCTTGCCTGCGTAGCTCTGCTGCATGCCGGCCATGTATCACGGAGGGCAGGGGGCCTGCTGCTCTAAGCTTTGCCTCAAACCTTGATGGCGTAGGAGAGCTGCGCCTCGTCGCCGTGTAGGCCTCGGAAACCCCAGTTTTCCCCGGGGGCTTCGTAAATCACGACCTCGAGATCCTGGGGGCGAATCTCAGCTTCGCGCTCCATGCGCTCGAAGAGGGCGCGCACAAGCTGCTTTTTGGCGGCGCTGGAGCGACCTGTGATGAGCGTGAACTCGAGCAGCAGGTAGTCGTCGCTGCGGTCAGGCGGCATGAACAAATCCTCCCGCTCAAGGGGGAAAAAGCGGTGAGCGCGCTTATCTTTCGGAACGCCGAGGGTGTCGTGAAGGACGCCTTGGACGATGTCCGAGAGCAACACACGGCGGCCCGTGAGCCGCTCGCGCAGGGCGTAGAGCTTGACCATGCGCTGAACGTAGCAAGGGGCTCAGGGAGCGCACGGGCCGTGTTCGGCCGTGCGTGGAGCCCCTCGGGGATTGGCTCCCGTGACCAAAATCCTGGTCGTGCGTTCCGTGGCGGCCAGTTTCCGTGCACCCGAACCAGGCAGATCGAAGGCGAAGGCGTTGGGTGCCCCACCTTTTGGGGCCTCGGGTTTCGACAACGGCGATGATTGAACTAGATTCAGTACGGTGAGTGCCCACCGACCGGTCTAAGGCGGTGAGGCCTAATCTCGCGAGGAACTAACGATATGAGCCAGACGCGCAAGGTCGCCGTAATCGGCGGCAACCGAATCCCCTTCGT
>CAZEWA010000169.1:0-11311 GCA_964515685.1 uncultured Polyangiales bacterium
GCTGGTACATGTCGAACAGGTTGCCGTAGCGCTCTGCGACCTTGGCCTTGCCTACGCGTGCGATGGCGTCGCCGAAGTCGAGGTATACGCCGCGTCCGCCCGGGCCTACGCCGCGACCTTCGTCGCACACGTCCTTGGCGTTACGCGAAGCGATGTCGCGTGGGACCAGGTTGCCGAAGCTCGGATACTTGCGCTCGAGGTAGTAGTCGCGATCGATTTCTGCAATCTCGTGCGGCTTCTTGCCGCAATCCTCTTTGCGCTTTGGCACCCAGACGCGCCCGTCGTTGCGGAGCGATTCGCTCATCAACGTCAGCTTCGATTGGTAGTCGCCCGCCACGGGGATGCAGGTCGGGTGGATCTGCGTGTAGCAGGGGTTCGCGAACAGCGCGCCCTTCCTGTGCGCACGCCAGGAGGCCGTAACGTTGCAGCCCATGGCGTTCGTCGAGAGGAAGAACACGTTGCCGTAGCCGCCGGTGCAGAGCACGACGACGTCTGCAACGTGCGACTCGATCTTGCCGCTCACCATGTCGCGCGTGACGATGCCGCGGGTCACGCCGTCGACCAGGATCACGTCGAGCATCTCGGTACGTGGGTACATCTTCACGGTGCCAGCGCCGATTTGCTCTTCGAGTGCCGAGTAGGCGCCGATGAGCAGCTGCTGGCCGGTCTGACCGCGCGCGTAGAACGTACGCGACACCTGCGCTCCGCCGAAGGAGCGGTTGTCGAGCAGGCCCGAGTACTCACGCGCGAAGGGCACGCCCTGGGCCGTGCACTGGTCGATGATGTTTACGCTGAGCTGAGCCAAGCGATAGACGTTGCTCTCGCGTGCGCGGAAGTCGCCGCCCTTAACTGTGTCGTAGAACAGACGGTAGATGCTGTCGCCGTCGTTCTGGTAGTTCTTCGCGGCGTTGATGCCGCCCTGAGCTGCGATGCTGTGGGCGCGACGTGGCGTGTCCTGGTAGCAGAAGCACTTCACGTTGTAGCCGAGCTGGCCCATGGTCGCTGCGGCTGCACCGCCCGCGAGGCCGGAGCCTACGACGATGACGTTGTGCTTGCGGCGGTTGGCGGGGTTCACCAGCTTCATATCGAAGCGGTGGCGGTCCCAGCGTGTGGTGATGTCGCCGCCGGGAGCGTTCGATTTAAGTTCGATACTCATGTTCGAAAACCTCTCCCTTTAGTTCTCGATCTGCGCGCTGGCAGGATCGACGGGCGTGAGCGTGCCGGTCAGCACGGAGACCGGAATGGAAATGAACCCGAGCACGATGAACAGCGTGAGTCCGACCGCGACTGCGGGACGCAGCTTGTTGTACTTGGGATGGTCTGCGCCAAGCGTCTGTGTGAGGCTCCAGATGCCGTGATAGAGGTGCAAGCCGAGCGCGCACTGAGCGAAGATGTAGAAGCCTGCGACGACGGGCCGTTGGAAGCCCTGCACGAGGTTGTTGTACACGTCGCCGTGCACGAACTCGTAGCCCAGGTGGCCCGTGAGGCCGACCGTGAGGTGGAGGATGTGATAGATGATGAAGGACAGAAGCACGACGCCGCCGTAACGCATCGTGAGCGCGGCGTAGTTCGTGGCGAGGTCCTTACGCTGGTAGTAGTCCTTCGGCCGAGCCTCGCTATTGCGCGACCACAGGGAGAAAGCAGCGTGGATATGGGCGACGATCGCCACTAGAACCACGATGCGCTGTCCCCATAGAAGTGGTGGCTGCCCTGCGAGGAACGTTGCGTACTGGTTGTACACGTCGCGTCCTGCAAAAACGGCCACGTTGCCGAGCATGTGCAACACAAGCCATAGAACCACGACGAGTCCGGACGTGGCCATCACCACCTTTTTACCGATGGTGGTCCCGTAAAATGTCAGAGCCCTGGTCGTCATCGTTTCTCCTCCGGTCCGACCGCCGTTTCTCGCGAGCACTGGCTCGTCGAGCGCGCGGGGCAGACTGGGCAGTCGACGGCGCGGCGCTCGGCCGTCGGACGGAATGGCTTGGGGTTCTCTCACCCAAACCGCCGTCGCCAATAGCATATTTGCAACATTGGGTCTACCTGTCGGCAACGGCAGGCTTGTTCGGATTCTGTGGTGAGGGCTCAGCTGGGAGGGTCGATATAGTCGACGAGCTCTCCGCGAAAGGTGCGCAGCGTCGTGGTGCCCTGGGCTCGCGTCACGATGTAGTTGGGTCCCACAGGGACCTTGCCGCGACCGTTGGGGGTGTCGACGATGAACTTCGGCAGCGCGATCCCGCTCAAGCGCCCCTGCAGCGCCTCCATGATGGCGAGGCCTGTATCGAGCGGCGTTCGAAGATGTCCCGTCCCGCGCACGGGATCGGTCTGAAGCAAGTAGTAAGGGCGTACGCGCGCGCGTACCAAGCCGCGAAACAATGCCTCGAGCACGCGCGGATCGTCGTTCACGCCGCGCAGTAGCACGGTGTGGTTCATGACGGGAATGCCGCTATCCACGAGCAGCGAGAGGGCACGCCGCGATTCTTGGGTCAGCTCCTTCGGGTGGTTGAAGTGCGTCATCAGCCAGGCCGCGGGGTGCGCACGCAGGGCACTGCATAGATCCGCCGTGATGCGCTGCGGCAGGGTCACCGGTGTGCGTGAGGCAACGCGGACGTTGCCGATGCTCTCGATTTCGGCGAGCTTGCCCAGGAGCTGCCCGAGGCGCTCGCTCTTCATGACGAGCGGGTCGCCGCCCGAGAGGATCACTTCCTGGATCTCGGGATGGGCTCGTAAGTAGGCGAACGCGGCTTCGAGGCTCTCGAGGCTGCGCGTGCCGCCACCGTTGCCTACCATGCGTGATCGCGTGCAGAAGCGGCAGTAGACGGAACAGCGATCGGTGACCAAAAGGAGGGCACGATCGGGGTAGCGCTGTACCAGATGGGGGGCGACCTCATTGGCTTCCTCCCCGAGGGGGTCACGCAGATCGCCGGGCACCTCCTGCTCTTCGGCCTGTTGTGGGACGCATTGCCTGCGGATGGGGCAGGTCGGGTCGTCGGGGTCAATCAGGCCTGCGTAATAGGGGGTGATCGAGAGCGGAAACCCCCCTGAAAGGGCGCGCTGCGCTCCTGTGCGCTCGCTCGGGGAGAGCACGATCGCGGCTTCAAGGGCTTCGAGGTTGGTGATGGCATTTCGCATCTGCCAGCGCCAATCTTGGCTGTTTTCAGTGAGTTCTAGCTCACTTGATACCCGAAGCCCCTGTTTCGACGACGCCATTGCGGAGGAGGATAACGGAGTCGCAACCGTCAAGCGAACCGGGGTAGGTCGGAACCTAAGAGAGTCAGTCTGATGCTCGCGCTTGGGGAGCTGCAAAAGCGCGCAAAACCCCTGAAAAACGGGCCGCGCGTCAGAGAGGGCTCCGTTATTCCCAAGTGTGAGAATCGCAACGTAGAGACATAGCAGGCCCCGAAAACGATAAGTAAAGGCCTTGTAATCTCGGAGTTACGTAGCTCTTTTCCCGATGTACGGATGCGTCGAGCGGGGCAGTGCGCTACACCCCGATCGTTGCCGGCCGTGTGCTCCGTCCGCGAGGCACAGGCTTGCCGTGTTGGCAGGGAGAGAGGCCCTTGTGGGGGTTCGACCCCCGTTTGCCGAGTAGTCCCCTCAACCGAGAGCTCATCTGCGATGACGACGACGCAACTGACCAAGAATCCCACCTTGCTTTCGTGGGTTGACGACATGGCCAAGCTGACCAAGCCCGAGCGCATCGTTTGGGTCGATGGAAGCGAAGACGAGCACAAGCGCCTCACGGAGATCGCGCTGGCGGAGGGAGCCATCGAGCCCCTGAACCCCGAGAAGCTCCCAGGCTGCTTTTACAGCCGCTCCAACCCCAACGATGTTGCGCGCGTCGAGCATCTTACGTTCATCTGCACGCCCACGAAGGAAGAGGCAGGACCCACCAATAACTGGATGGCTCCGGCGGATGCCTACGCGAAGCTGAGTAAGCTCTATGACGGCGCCATGAAGGGCCGCACCATGTACGTGATTCCGTACGTGATGGGGCCGCTCGGCTCGCCGATTAGCAAGGTCGGCGTAGAGATCACCGATAGCGTGTACGTGGTGCTCAACATGCGCATCATGACCCGCATGGGTAAAGCTGCGCTCGACCAGCTCGGCGACTCGAACGACTTCAATCGCGGCCTGCACTCGACCCTCGACATCAATCCCGAGCGTCGCTTCATCTGTCATTTCCCACAGGACAACACGATCTGGTCCGTGGGCTCGGGCTACGGCGGCAACGTGCTCTTGGGTAAGAAGTGCCTGGCCCTCCGCATCGGCAGCTACCTCGGCCGCAAGGAAGGCTGGCTCGCTGAGCACATGCTCATCCTCGGCGTCGAGAATCCCCAGGGCGAGACCACCTACGTTGCAGCCGCGTTCCCAAGCGCCTGTGGCAAGACGAACTTCGCCATGTTGATTCCGCCCCAGCACTACAAGGGCTGGAAGGTCTGGACGGTCGGCGACGACATTGCATGGATGAAGGTCGGCGAAGACGGACGTCTGTGGGCCATCAACCCCGAGGCGGGTTACTTCGGCGTTGCCCCCGGCACCAGCATGAAGTCGAACCCGAACGCCATGAAGAGTGTGCTCAAGAACACTCTCTTCACCAACGTGGCGCTCACGGAAGACCGCGACGTGTGGTGGGAAGGCAAGGACGGCGAGGTCCCCGAGCGTTTGACCGATTGGCAGGGACGCCCCTGGGTCAAGGGCTCGAAGGAGAAGGCGGCACACCCGAACTCTCGCTTCACGTCTCCCGCCACCAACAACCCTGCTCTTTCGCCGCACGTGGAAGATCCGCAGGGCGTGCCGATCAGCGCCATCATCTTCGGTGGCCGTCGCGCGACCACGATTCCGCTCGTCATGGAGTCCTTCAACTGGGCCCACGGCGTGTACTTCGGCGCCACGATGGGCTCGGAGACCACGGCTGCGGCGGTCGGACAGGTCGGTGTCGTGCGTCGTGACCCGATGGCCATGCTTCCGTTCTGCGGATACAACGTGGGCGATTACTTCGACCATTGGCTCGGCATGGAGCAGCGCATCAAGAATCCGCCCAAGATCTTCATGGTCAACTGGTTCCGCCAGAAGGACGGCGACTTCGTGTGGCCTGGATTCGGCGACAACATGCGCGTTCTCAAGTGGATCATCGATCGCGTCGAGAACAAGGTGCCCGCCAATGAGACGGTGGTCGGCCTCGTGCCGCGCGATGGCGACATCGACACGCAGAACCTCGACATGAAGCCGGGCCACCTCGAAGCAGCGATGCGCGTGGATCTCGGTGAGTGGAAGCAGGAGCTCGAGGGCCAGGCAGAGTGGTTCGACAAGATCGGCCCCACGCTGCCCAAGGCACTGAAAGAGCAGCGCGAGGCTCTGATCGATCGCGTCGCGCAAGCGAAGAGCTGAGCGATTTGCATGTGACGAGGAACCCGTGGGCATGATCCTACGGGTTTTTCGCGTTTAAGGCCTCCAGTAGCAACAGGCCGCTTGGGTGGCTCTCTAGTCGGGCGAGGTCCTGCGCTATGCTGGGCGCGCTGTGATCAAATACATCGGTAGTAAACGTCTGCTTCTGCCCAACATTGTTGCGGCGGTTCGCGCGCTGCCGAGGGCTCGAAGGGTGCTCGACCTGTTCAGCGGCACATCAAGAGTTGGGCATGCCCTCAAGGCCGCCGGCTACGAGGTCACGGCGAACGATCACAATACCTACGCGCATTGTTTGGCGGCTTGCTACGTGGCAGCCGATAGAGCGCGCATCGAGGCCGACGCCACGCGACTTATCGCCGAGCTATCGCGACTTCCAGGACGGGCTGGCTACTTCACGGAGACGTTCTGCATCCGCTCACGCTACGTGCAGCCGCAGAACGGCGAGCGTGTGGATACGATTCGAGAGCGTATCCAAGAGCTCAGCCTCGAGCCCGAGCTTGAAGCGGTGTTGCTGGTGTCGCTGATGGAAGCGGCCGACCGCGTGGACTCGACCTGTGGTCTGCAGATGGCCTACCTCAAGAAGTGGTCCGCGCGCTCCCACAACTCTCTCGAGATGCGCCTGCCCGACGTCCTTGCGGGTGAGGGGCGCGCCTGGCAGTGCGATGCACTCGAGGCGGCAGGGCGCGCCCCATTCGACGTGGTGTACCTAGACCCGCCTTACAACCAGCACCGCTACTTGGGGAACTACCACGTATGGGAGTCGCTGGTACGCTGGGATAAGCCCGAGGTGTATGGGCTCGCGATGAAGCGGGTGGATGCGAAGGACTACAAGAGCGATTTCAATTCCAAGCCGCGCATCCGCGAAGCGCTAGCGAACGTCATCGCCCGCCTCGATGCGCGTTACCTGCTCGTGTCGTTCAGCAATGAGGGCTACCTCAGCCACGAAGAGTTGACCGAGATGCTCTCCGCGCACCATCGCGAAGTTGCATCGGTGGCGGTCGACTACAAGCGCTACGTGGGTGCGCAGATTGGCATCTACAATCCGAGCGGCGAAAAAGTCGGCAACGTGGGGCACCTGCGAAACGCGGAGTATCTGTTTTTGTCAGGCCCGTCGGCCACCAAGCTGCTGCAGGGCGCTGGCGCGCAGGCGGCTGTGCGCGCCAAGGCGGTCGAGCGCTCTACGGGTTGATCACGGGAACTTCGCCCGCGAGCAGGTTCGCGAGGAAGCTTTCCCAATCCGCCTTGGCCGCTTCGAGATACACGAAGTGCCCGTCTTTCCCTGCCTCAGGGCGATACTGGCGTACCGCCTGGGTCACGGCCGATTCGTCGATGATGACGTTGGCCGACACGGGTCCGTCGACCGCATCGGCATTCGAGATCGGCGTGAACACAGGGGTTACGAGGCTAAGCGACGCGGCGGTCAAAAAGGCACGCTGGGTGGATTCGGGCGTGTGCCTGTCATCGAGGCCGTAGGTCATGAACAGGTGCTTCGGCGTGAGATCGGGGCCCGGGCGCGGCAAGCGAGGCGCAAAGTTGACCGGGTCCACGCGCTCGAAAAAGCCCTGCAGCAGCGCAAGCACTGGGTGGTTCGAACCCATGCAGGTAGAGCATTGCTCCTCCGCCGCGGCTTCTCTGTCGCCGAGCAAGAACGGCACCGCGGATGCGATGTCGATGGGCGCTTTCTTGCTCACGAGGGCTTCGCTCAAATCGCCACCCACGCCTGACAAAACGGCGCCTACCACGTCGTTCTCGTAGGGTAGTGCGAGGCTTGCGTGGGTCGCGCCCTGCGAATGGCCGAACAGGACGACGCGGCTTGGGTCGAAGTGGAATGCTTGCTTGAAGGGGCCGTCGGCCTGGGCGTCCTCCGCGAGGGCCCAGCGCACGAGCGCAAACAGGTCCGCGCTGCCCTGGGCCACGTTGTCGCGCGCTGCCCTCGGGTTTCCGAAATTGTAGAAGAGCTCTTCTGCGTCTTGTCGCGCGTTGTTCGCGCGCGAACCGTGCTGCGGCAAGTCGAAGCTGAGTACAGCCGCTCCCTGACTGCCAACAAACTGCGCCATATCGCGTAGGCCCGACTTGAAGCTGCCGCCGGTACCGTGTGCATACACGACGAGCGGAAGTCCCGTCTCGGGCACGCTCGCTTTCGGCAGCGCGAGGCCGAAGCAGACCTG
Organism: uncultured Polyangiales bacterium; assembly: GCA_964515685.1. Classification (GTDB taxonomy): domain Bacteria; phylum Myxococcota_A; class Polyangia; order Polyangiales; family DASUME01; genus DASUME01. The sequence continues at coordinate 7,578 of CAZEWA010000169.1, forward strand.
CTCCGTGCGTACGACGCGAGCTACGCCGTCGTCATCGATGCGGATGTCGCCGCCTTCGTGGAGATAGGGGGCCTCACCGCGCTGAAAGATGGGCAGTGAGATGCGTCCGTGGATCTCTGTGTACTGGCTGTTCTCGGCGCCGCACACGCGCTCTTGACCGTCGTCGCAGGGCGATGTCACGTCTTTGCCGCACACCGTGACGTCACGAACGGTCGGCAGAGCCTCTTTGTGCACGGCCGTCCGCAAGGCGCGCAAGACCGCTTCTGGGTCTTGCGTCGTGAACACCGCCGCATTGAGCACGCGGTTTGCCGAGAGCGTGGCGGCCGAAGCTTCGCTGGCGAGGAACGCGCGCAGGGGCGCATAGGCCACGTAGGCGTTTTTGAGCGAAGCTTCCTTGGGGGCGGATGCGGCAAGCATCGCGGCGAGATCTTCGTCGCGCTCGAAGGCGTCGCCGGATTTTGCGCGAATGTCGGTTGTAAGAATGGCAGCGTACGTGTGCCCGGGTTTGAGGGGCGATCCGCTGTTGGTCCGAACGTTCACCCAATTTTCGCAGACGTAGCGCGTAACCCTGCCGCTGCTGGTGCCCCAAGCGCGAGACAGAGGCCTGCCGTACTCGGGCGTGCCTTCTGTGAGATCGAGCAGCATCACGCTGTCTTTGTTCACTCCGGTGTAGGGCTTCGAGAACCGAAAATACACCACGGGATTGGTCGCGAATCCGCGCAGATCTTGGGCGGAAGCCTTGATGTAGCGGCCCACGAAATCGATGCCGATTCCAAACAAATCTCCGCTGGAGGGAAAACCGTCGAGGTTCAGGCCCTTTTGCGTGCGGCGAATATCATTGGGGAAGGGCAGTCGGAAGAAATCACCGTCGGCTTCCGTGCCGCGTGGCACGCGAAAGTAGGCGACGGGGTCGGCTTCGTCGTCGGGGCAGGCAAGTCCATCCCACACGGGGTTCGGAAGGGCGGCCGGCGAGAACACGCCACATTGCAGCGCGGCATCGGTGGCCCCGGGTTGGCAGAAAAGACCTGCGAGGCAGTCGGTCGTACGAGCACAGCTCGTGCCGAGGTCGCCCACGCCCGCGGGCACACAATGCTTGTGCAAGCTCTGATCGTAAGTGCAAACGAGGTTGCGTTCGCAGCTTGCGCTGCTGTCACAGCGTGTGCCCACCGCGCCGTCGCCCGCAGGTTGGCATTGAAACTTGCCGCTTTCGACATCGCAGAACAGCTCATTTTTGCATTCCTGCGTCACGCTACAGGGCTCGCCTTGCGTGAGGTCACTCGCGAACACGCAGACCTTATCGCTGCCGCAGCTCAGACGCAGAGGGCCCTGGCATTCGTCGTCGGTTCGGCATGCGCTGCCAAGATGTGCGGGCGGATTCTCGGGGGCCACGTTCGCGTCGAAGCAGCGCGCGGGATCACGCTCACATTCAGGAGGTTCGGACGGCGCCTCGAACATGCCGCAGCCAGACAGTGCGACCACCACACTCAACCACCCCAGAGCTCTCATCTTCATCAAAGGGACCCCCCGCGAACCGCAGGATAGACCAGTCATGGGACGTGCGGGGACGAGAAAGCGGGGAGAACTAGCTCAACCGCGCTCTACTAGGCGGTCCATCATGAACCGGCTGCGCTCCGTGGCCTCGGCGCTGAAATCGCCGAAGAACGCGCGAACCTCTTCGAACATGCGCTCAAAGGCTGCTTGGTCCCGTTCGACTAGAATGGTACGCACGGCCTCGACGGCTTCCTGGAAACCTTGAGTCACCTTTGCGCTGAGCGGATTGTTCATCTCGATGGGCCCGTAAAGCGCCGGATCCTGCGCAAAATGTCGAGCTGCCACATACAGTTCCATCAGGTAGGCGGGGGAGGTAAAGCGCAGGCTCTCCGCGAGCGGCGTCGCGAATCGGGCAAGCGTCACGCCCAGGACTTGGGTCTGGAAGTGCGTCAGGACCTGCACCAATGCCATGGCGCGGTCGTGCTCCTCCGCGGAGGCTTCCGTGATGACCATGCCACGGGCGCGCAGGGTATTTCGCATCCAGTCGGTCCACGCGTCGCCTCTTCCCTGACACAAAACCACACGCTGGCTCTGAAACGAGAGCACACCTGGACCAAACATCGGGTGCATGCCGACGACACTCGCGCGCGTCGAGCGCAACATGGCGGCGAGCGGGACGGTCTTGATAGATGTGACGTCTACCAAAAGTCCGTGCTCCGGCACGAAGGGGCCCACTTCTTCGATCACGCGCTCCGTGGCATCGATAGGCACCGAAATCAGCGTGACGTCGGCCTGGGCCGCAGCCTGTGGTGCCGTGAGCTCGGTGTCGCGGTCGACGATGAGCACGTCATGCCCGAGCTCGCGAAATAGCTGCTCCATGCGCCGGCCGATGCCGCCTTTGCCACCGATGATGGCCACGACCTTCGGCTCCGTGTGCAGCGGGACTTCGGCTTTAAGCGTGGCCTGGTGGTCACGGCTCGCGAAGAGGATCAAACGGAACAGGGACTCGATGACTTCAGGCGACAGGCCGAGCGCCTCGGCGGTTGCGCGTCGTGCCTCGAGCAGCTGAGCTTCGCGCTCCGGGTCGCGGATGCGCAAGCCGTGCTCACGCTTGATCGCTGCGAGGTCTTGAACAATCGTGGTGCGACGCTTCAGGAGTGCCAGGAGCTCCTCATCGAGGGCATCAATGCGCGCGCGTACGTCCGCAAGGGGCGAGGCAAGGGGCTGGCTCACAGCTGTTTGCTACCGCCCGCAGGCAAAGGTGGCAAGGCTGCACGCAAGGAGCCGCGTTCGAGGGCATCGGCGTCTTCCTCCCGTCCGAGCTTTCGGTAACAAGCGGAGAGGGTGGCGATGGCCGCCCGTTCACCCAAAATATCCTGGCTTGCTCGTGCCAGGGAAAGCGCACGGAGGGCCTCACGCACAGCAGCCCCGAGCTCGCCTGACTCGATGAGAACAAGCGCTGTGGCGATCGCTGTGCGTGGGGTTTCGCCGTCTTCTCGATGGCGCGCTCGGTCGAGGAGTCGCAAGGCATTGGCTCGGTCGCCTCGGACGAGTGCCGTCATGGCGCGCAGGCGATCGACGCTCGGTCCGTCGCGACCCGCGGCGATAACAAGCTCCAAAGAGCGCTCCACTGCATCGAAATCACGGCTCAAAATCGCTTCGACGGCATGGTGGAGAGCCTGGGAGGAGAGGGCGAGCGGCTCGCTATCACTCTCGTGCGAGTCTACCGAGTGTTCGGCCGAACGCGTAGGATCCTCGGTGTTTGCACCCTGGCGCTCGACGCGCGGTCTCCGCGTTGCGCGCTCATTGAGGCTTTCAGCGAGTTTTGCTGCCCGCGAGCGCGTGGCGCGCGTGGGATCGAACTCAACCGCCGCAGCCGCGAGACGCACGCCTGAGCGCAAAAAACCGAGTTGTCCCGAGAGCGCTGCGACGTCGAGCAAGATGTCTACGGCGTCCTTGGGGCGTCCTCCCCGTGCCAGGTGATAGGCGACCGTGGCGCGCGAAAAGGCATCCGTTGTGGGGACGCGGCGCTCGAGGGCCCGGGCGACTTCGCGGTGAAGCTCCATTTGGCGCTCGGTGCGAATCCCTTGCACCACCACCGACCGCACGATGGGGGACAGGGCAAGGCCAAGTGGGCCGCGTTCGAGCAGCGACAGCGAGATGAGTTCCTCGATCGCGTCTTCGCGCACGCTGTCCCGCAGGCCATCTGCGTCAGCGACTTCAGAGACTACAGCGACCTCATC
>CAZEWA010000170.1:0-11268 GCA_964515685.1 uncultured Polyangiales bacterium
AGCGCAAGCAATGCCGCTACCACGCACAGGCCGAGCACCCAGACGAGCTTGGGAGCGCGGAAAAACTTCGCCTGCATGTGTCCTCCTGCAAGAGAAGCCGCAAGCGTGGCGGCGAAGGGCGAGGCAGGCGCAGACGAGGTAGCCGCTGGGGCGGGCGCGAGCAGTGCACTCTTGTGCGGCGCTGCAGAAGGAGTCGAACTTAATGGAGCCTGCCGCTCGGGCTCTTCTTGGGTCTGGCGCTCGATGCGTTCGATGCGCTCGATGACTTCTGCCGCAGTGCTCGGACGATCCTGTGGGGCCTTTGCTAGCAGGACGTCGAGTAAGGCTTGGACGTCCGGATGCAGCGTAAGATCCGAGCGCACATCCACAAGCGCGGGTGGAGCCTTGGTGACCTGTGCGAGTAAAAGTGAAACCACCGAATCGGCTTCGAAAGGTGTGCGACCCGTGAGCATTTCAAACAGCATCACGCCCAGCGAATACAAGTCGGCTCGTGCATCGACCGCGTGACCTTGGGCTTGCTCAGGCGCCATGTACGCGGGCGTGCCCAAGACCGCGCCTGCGAGTGTAAGCTTCGTGTGAACGTCGGCTTCGATGCCCGCGATGCCGAAGTCCATCACTTTGGCGAAGGCTTGGCCTCCCGGCAGCGCCGACATGAACACGTTGGCGGGCTTGAGGTCACGGTGGATGATTCCGCGCGCGTGGGCTTCGCTCAGGGCCGCGAGAACTTGGCGCAGGATGGTGAACGCTTCAGCCGACGAGATGGCGCCGTGGTCCGCAAGGTGCTGTGAGAGGTCGCGCCCTTCGAGCAACTCCATGACCATGAACAGCTCGCCGCGCTCGATGCCGAAGTCGAACAGACGTACTGTGTTCGGGTGCTGCAGCGTCGCCATGGCTTCTGCCTCCCGGCGGAAGCGCTTGATGCATTCGGGATTGTCTGCGATGTCGCCGGCAATCAGCTTGATGGCGACGGCGCGGTCTATCGACAGCTGACGTCCTCTGTACACGCTACCCATACCACCGTGGCCGAGCAGTGAATCGATACGGTACTGCTGCGTGAGCACGCGACCTATGTTCGCATCGTGAGCAGGCGTTTCGGTGGCATTGTCTCGATCTACCATCGTCTATCGCACCAAAGCCCGGGGTTTTGCGTCCACTCTGCTCACGCCGAACGGCTGTTTACATCTCGTAGCATAGGCGCAGCGAGGAAGCCTCTGGTGCGTGCTAGCGTGGAGTCTCTAGAGCTTTCTATGTGTGCCTCTGCCTTGACCCACAAACAGCTCGCTGACGGTTCCGACGTATGGCTGCGCACCATACGTCCCGAGGACCGTGATCTACTCGCGCAGGGCTTTGCAGAGTTTGGCGAAGATTCGCGCTATCGCAGATTTCTGATGCGGAAAGACGTGCTCACGGATGCAGATCTGACGTACCTCACGCAGGTGGACGGTGTGAGACATCAGGCCGTGGGGGCGGTGGCTAGGTCTGAAGACGGACAGCAGGTGCCGCTCGGAGTTGCGCGTTACGTCATGTTCGAGGGTGACCCCGAAGTGGCAGAGGCCGCGATAGCCGTGATCGACGCCATGCAAGGTAAGGGGCTTGGCAAGTTGCTCATCCACGCGCTAGGCGAGGTTGCCTACGCGAATGGTGTGCGCCGCTTCCGGTGCAGCGTGTTGGCAGAGAACGAGGCAAGTCACAAAGTGCTACTCGAACTCGACCCCAATGCGCGTGTGGTGCGCAGCGAGGCCAATGTGGAGGAACTTGAGATCGAGCTGTCCGATCCGAGCGCCAGGAGTACAGAGCCGCGTTCGTTGTTGGATAGACTCCTGCGGCTCGCAGCGGAGCGAACCATCGCCGTGCGCGGTCTCAAGCGATATGGCGCGACTGCAGAGCCAGGCGATGCACCCGCCCACGGGGACGGACCTAGCCCGAGTGAGCTGCCAGAGGTGGACGAGCAAAGCCCGGCACACGCCGCTCAAGAAAATCCGAAAGCACGCGCGCGATAAGATCGGGCTGTTCGAGCAGTGCGGTGTGGGTTGCGCCTTCAATACGCAGGTACTCGCTGCCGCGAACGGCGCGGTGCATGGGGCCGCAGACCGAGGCCTCTGGAGCGAACGGGTCCCGGCTTCCGGCGAGGATGAGCACGGGTAGATCGAGCGTCGGCAACAAGTCGTAGGCCGAGTGCGCTTCCGCGGATGCAGCCATGCGACGCATCGTCTTAGGGTCGATGCAGTTCAGGTGCCGTGTGACCTCTGCGAGATCCGCGTCTGGTGCGTTTCGTCCCAAGAGACCGAGCGTGCGACCTATGTTTCGGTTCAGGGGATGATCGGCAAGTCGCGCAAAATTCTGAAACAGCCATGCAAAGTGGCGGTCAGGTGTATATCGCAACAAGCGCAGAAGCGTGGGGCCCGAGACCGGTAGCTCGGATGTGCTCAGTACATGGCCTGCGGTCCCGAACATCAGCCCGAGTGCATCCCAGCGGGACGGATACTGACGCATGGACTCGAGCACGATTTGACAGCCCACCGAGAAGCCGAGGTGCACGGCGCGCTCGACGCCGACTTTGTCGAGAATGCGCAGCAGCAATCCAGGCTGCGCTTCGATCTCGCAGGTAGCGTCGGTTCGCGCGGGCTCGGAGGCGCCGTGGCCCGGCAGATCCCAGGTGATGACGGTGTAGTGTGGGCTCAGCTGGGCACGCAGGTACTTCCAGAACGTGTCGGTCGTGGTGAGCCCGTTGCTCATGACCAACGCCGGCCCGCTACCGGCCACAGCAAACTCGATGCGCGTACCATCTGATCCCTGCACGCTGTCACGCAGCAACGCCATGCATTCTCCTTCGTTGCACCTGGGCTTACGCTAGCTCGGATACCATGTGCCGTGGTAGTCCCAGGACCATGAGCATTGCGTCTGGGCCCTATTTGGCCAATCGAATTCCAAAAAGCATCTTTGTGGAGGCGCGTGGGTGTCGACACCATCTGCTCAGTTGGGAACCCACCTCAGCGGAGTCCGCGGGCTTGCCACCGCTCCTGATGGTGCACGGTTACATGGATGTGGCAGCGTCGTTCCAGTTTTTGGTCGACGCCATGCTGCAGCTCGAAGGCGCGTCCCGCGAGATCTACGCGGTGGATCTGCGCGGCTATGGCAACACCCAATCCCCAGCCGTGGATGCGTACTGGTATCCTGATTACTTGGGCGATGTCGACGCCGTAGGGCGAGCGATTTCTCCCGACGCACCATTCGACCTACTCGGGCACAGCATGGGCGGAAACGTCAGCATGATTTACGCGGGGGTTCGGCCCCAACGCGTACGTCGGCTCATCAACTTGGAAGGATTTGGTTTACCAGAAACGCGCCCTGATGAAGCGCCTGCGCGTTACGCGCAATGGCTCGACCAGCTCGCAGGCGAATTCACGATGCCAACGTTTGCGGATTACGACGCGGTCGCAGCTCGCCTGAGACGCAACAATCCGCGGCTATCGAGCGACAAGGCGCAGTGGCTTGCGCAGCACTGGGCGCGCGGAGACGCGGGGCGCCTGCAGGTTCTGGGAGACGTGGCGCACAAACGCGTAAACCCCGTGCTCTATCGAGCGGAAGAAGCGCTTGCCTGCTGGTCACGTATTGCAGCCAAGGTGCTGTGCGTCGAGGGCCGGCAAACGCCAGTCGATATGTTTTGGGGCGGTCGCTACTCGCTCGCTGAGTTTCATCGACGCCTGCAAGTTGTAGCAGCGGTCGAGTGCGTGATCCTGGAGGAGGCGGGCCACATGTTGCACCATGATCAACCAGAAGCACTGGCTGAACACGTCGTTCGATTTCTACAGGCATCGTAGCCCGCAGCCATGTAAGGGTAGTTTACAGCGCGGACAGGGGGGCCGGCTCGAATCCGCCGTCCGCGGTGAAGCAGCCTGTGGTTACGTTCGGGCCGAGCACAAACGCGCCGCTCGATTCATAGATCTCGGTACCGGTGCGGGTCTGCGCGACCAGGGTCGTAGCGCCGTTCAATGCGAGCGTCTGTGTGTAGTCGGCAGTGGACAGCCCGGCACACGTAGAGGCGTTTGGCGTGAACGTGGTGACGCCGCTTTCGGGGTCGAAATTGTACGTTCCGGTTTCCGCTTGGACGCCGGCTCCGCCCGTAGTCAGCTGACACAGCAGGTCGACCTCGTAGGCGAAGGCGCCGTCTTTCTTGCCGAAAATTCGAGCTTGGATGCAGTCCGAAACTCCGCGCGTCCACGTCCCTCCGAAAGGCGCGGGTCCAGAGGTGTCCGATTCTTCGTCAGAGGGGCCGAGCTCAATGCAGCTCTGGAGGCAGCTAGTCAGGACGAACATCGCGGTCGAGGCAAGCCATGGGCGCATGGTGACGAGTCTAGCGCGCCGAGCGTGAGCTGGCGGCTCGAGGCTGCGCCGGGCGCATAGGGCGCGTGCTACACAGCTTTTGTGCAGCAATCCAACGACGCGCCCAACCCTGTGACTTCTGTGCTGACCATCGCAGGCTCGGACTCGGGAGGGGGCGCGGGCATCCAGGCCGACCTCAAGACGTTCGCTGCACATCGCGTGCACGGTCTGTCTGCGATATCCGCGCTGACGGCTCAGAACACGCAAGGGGTCCTGGCCGTGCACGTTCCGCCGCCAGCTTTCCTTCGCGCGCAGATCGACGCGCTGTTTGCGGATTTTCAGATCGGTGCCGTCAAGCTAGGCATGCTCGCAAACGCCGAGGTCATCCACACGGTTGCCGACGCGCTTGAGGCGCACCGCGTGAAAAATCTGGTGCTCGACCCTGTAATGGTTGCGACCTCGGGTGCGCGCTTGCTCGAAGCCGAAGCGTTGTCGGCATTGCGTACGCGTCTCTTTCCGTTGGCTAGCGTGGTCACGCCGAATCTGCCGGAAGCGGAGTGGCTGCTCGGGTTCGCGGTCGACACAGAGCAGGCGGCGGAGCGCGCGGTAAACGCGTTTCTCGCCGGCGGCGCCCACGCGGTATTGCTCAAGGGCGGCCACATGCAGGGCGACGGCTCGCTGTGTGATAGCTTCGGGCAGGGCGCTGCGCGCGTGTCGTTCGTGCATCCTCGGCTTGAGCTCGAGGGGCATGGGACGGGCTGTACGCTCGCGGCTGCGATTGCAGCCGGGCTTGCGTTGGGACAACCCCTCGTCGAGGCCTGTCGCGCTGCAACCGACTATGTGCACGGTGCGCTTCGGGCTTCCTACCGGCCGGGTCGCGGCGGCCTCTCGGTGTTGGATCATGGGTTTCGGCGCTCGGAGCTTGCGGCCGTCTAGATTCAAACACGGCTCGAAAAGACAGCCAAGTCTATGAAATAGATGGCTATTTCAGATTGGTTTTGCGCGCATTCTTGTGTGTAATTAAGTGAATGACGTGTCATTCCGCGTCGGGAGAGGTAAGCTCCGACGCGAGGACTTCGGGCATGCAGGATATTGTTATCATCGGCTGCGGTTTCGCTGGCATCGGCATGGCCATCGCACTTAAAAAGGCGGGCTTCGAGCGCTTCGTCATCCTCGAGCGTGAAGGCGATGTGGGCGGGACATGGCGAGACAATACCTATCCCGGTGTGGCGGTCGACATTCCATCGTTCACGTATTCGTTCTCTTTTGCGCAGCGCCCTGATTGGTCCCGTTTGTTCGCGCCAGGCGCCGAGCTCAAGCAGTACGCAAGCGACTGCGTGGCCAAGTATAAGCTCGAACAGCACATCCGATTTCACGCCGATGTGCGAGAGACTCGCTTCGTTGCGGAGCGCTGCCTTTGGCAGACCACACTTGCGGGCGGAGAAATCCTCGAGAGTCGCTTTGTGGTCTCTGCCACGGGTCTTTTGACGCAGCCCAAGATGCCGGCGCTGCGAGGCCTCTCGGCGTTCGAAGGTCCGGTGGTGCACTCGGCGCGCTGGGATCACGATCTTGCGCTTGCGGGCAAGCGCGTGGCCATCGTCGGCACCGGGGCGACTTCGGTGCAGCTTGTGCCGGCGATTGCCGACCAAGTCGCGCAGCTCCATGTATTTCAGCGCACGCCGATTTGGGTTTTGCCGAAGCTCGACGCCAAGGTGCCGGGGCTTGTGCAGCGTGCTCTTCGAGCGCTGCCTGTGTTTCAGTACGCGGCGCGCTTCGGTGCCACGCTTGTCACCGAACTCGTGATGGTGCTCGCTATCGTGTACCACAAGCAGTTTCCGCAGCTCATTCGGGAGCTCGAGCGCGTGTGTCGTCTGCATCTGCGCGCGCAGGTGAAAGACCGCACGCTGCGAGAAAAGCTTACGCCTCGCTACGGCTTTGGCTGTAAGCGTCCGAGCTTCTCCAATACGTACCTCTCGGCGTTCAACAAGCGTCACGTGCAGCTTGAGACCGAGGGCATACGCGAGGTGCGCGCGCGCAGCGTCGTAACAGGCGACGGGCGTGAAGTGCCCGTGGACATCCTGATATGTGCGACTGGCTTTGCGACCTACGAGAAGGGCAACCTGCCCACGTTTGCTGTCGTGGGGCGCGATGGCGTTGAGCTCGGCGCTTTTTGGGAGGCAAACCGCTATCAGGCCTACCAAGGTGCGGCGATCCCGCAGTTTCCCAACTACTTCATGATGGTGGGGCCCTACGCCGCGACCGGCTCTTCTTGGTTTGCCATCGTGGAGAATCAGGCGGCCCACTTGGTGCGCTGCTTGGTACATGCGCGCGACATCGGGGCAACCTCGGTGGAGGTAAAACCTGCGGCCCATGCGCGCTACTTCGCGGACATTCAGGAGCGCCAGAAGAGCACTGTGTTCTTCAACAACCAATGTGGCGCTTCAAACAGCTACTACTTCGACAAGCACGGCGACGCATTGTTCTATCGGCCTGCGTCTGGAGCCGAAGCATTTGTCCAGAGCCGCCTCTCCCCCATGTCCGATTACGCGTTCCAGTGAGTGAACGAGGAAGTGATTTCCGTGATGGCGAAGCAAAATGCCCAAGGTGTGCAAGAGGCGGAAGACCACGAAGTCGTCATCGTTGGGACCGGATTCTCCGGAATCGGCATGGCCATCAAGCTTCGCGAGGCGGGCTTCGACGATTTCGTGCTGGTCGAGCGCGAGCGCGATGTGGGTGGGACCTGGTTCGTCAACAACTACCCCGGCTGCGCCTGCGACGTGCAATCGCATATGTACTCGTTCTCGTTCGAGCCAAATCCAGGCTGGACGCGTGAGTTTGCGACGCAGCCTGAAATCCACGCCTACCTGCGTGGTTGCGCCCAGAAGCACCACCTCTACGAGCGCATTCGTTTCAACTCCCAGGCACTTGGGGCAACCTACGATGAAAGCACGTCGCGCTGGCTTGTAGAGATTGCAGACACCAGTGCCGTGGAAGCCTTCATGCAGAAGAAGGGCGCCTTGCCCGGTGATGCGCTACCGAAGCGTGACCCAGCGCGCCCGAAGACTCGTTTCTTGCGTGCAAAGGTGTTGATTTCGGGTATGGGAGGTCTCTCGACTCCGGCCTATCCGAAGCTCAAAGGCCTTGAGCGCTTTCAGGGGCGCACCTTCCATTCGCAGCGCTGGGATCACGGCTACGACCTGACAAATAAGCGCGTGGCGGTCATCGGCACCGGGGCTTCTGCAATTCAGTTTGTGCCAGCGATTCAGGAACAAGTCGCGCAGCTCGACGTGTATCAGCGTTCAGCACCGTGGATACTTCCGAAGCCGGATCGCGCGATTTCGCGCACAGAGCGCCTCCTCCACGAGAAGCTGCCGCTGACGCGCAAGCTGCGGCGTCTCGGTCTCTATGCACTGCTCGAAGGCCGAGCGGCTGCCTTCGTGCTCGACCGCCGCCTGATGACGTTAGGCGAGGCAGCCTCCAAGCTGTACTTGCGTACGCAGATCCGCGACCGCACGCTCAGGGCGCGCCTCACGCCGGACTACGCCATGGGCTGCAAGCGTGTACTGATGTCGAACGACTGGTATCGCGCACTTGCACAGAAAAACGTAGGCGTTGTCACGAGCGGCATCGCTGAGGTCAAAGAGCACAGCATCGTCGACGCACAAGGGGTGGAGCGGCCGGCGGATGCGATCATCTACGGAACGGGCTTTCGCATCACTGATCTCGTTGCACGTGGGCTCATCCAAGGCCGGGCGGGGCTTGATCTCGTAGATGCATGGCCTGAGGGGCCTCAAGCCTACAAGGGCACGACCGTGACCGGGTTCCCGAACCTGTTTTTGCTCCTAGGTCCGAATACGGGGCTTGGGCACAATTCGGTGGTGTACATGATCGAGGCGCAAATTCAGTATGTGATTGGCGCGCTCTCTGCGATGCGTAGGGAGAAGCTGTCTGCCATCGAGGTTCGGCCCGACGTTCAGCAGGCATACGACGACCGCTTGCAGGCGAAGTCGAGCGACTCGGTGTGGAAGGCGGGCGGTTGCCAAAGCTACTACTTGCACCCGGAATCGGGACGCAACATTGCTGTCTGGCCTGACTTCACATTCCGCTTTCGCAGTGCGACGCGCAATTTTGATCTCGAGAGTTATCATGTCGAATCGCTGGCTGTGGGCGAGCGTGTGCTCGGTACGCGCTCATCGGCGAACGATAGCTCAGAGCTTCGCGCGTAGTCGCGCACACGTAGGCAGGGGGCCGCGCGGCACGAGCCTCCGAAGTGCCATTTTTCAAGCGGAAACCGCCGCTAAAGGCATCGTCCTTGCAGCCATAAGCTTCCCTAACGCGCGCTCTTCTGCGTGCGAGTAAGGGGACGCACAGATGCGCAACGAACTGCTCCTGGGACTCGGTTTCGTGCTCGGCTGTCATCACTCGGGGACAGGCCAGGGCGTGCTGGAAACGCCCGCAAACCAAGGTCAGACCCAAGATGCGGGGCCAGTGACGTTCAACTGGGACAGTAAGGGCGACGTGACCGAGGGCAACATACAAGCTGCGCTTCCCGATGGCACGGAGTTCAACGGCACGTACCTGCAGGTCACCAACCAAGCAACGTCGATGGAATACGGACCTTACTATGGAACGTGGAACGACCCGATGTGGGGTGCAGCCTGGTACTCAGGTCCGGAGAGTGGCTTCGTGACCGAGTACACGGGGCGCGTGATAGCGCATCTGCGTGCCCAAAATGGCACTCGCATGCGCTGCAAGTTCAACTTGAGAGAGCCCATCTCTGGCATGAGCGGAGGCGGGCAGGGCGACTGTCAGCTGTCGAGCAATGAGACGATTTTCGATGCGAGACTCAACCGCGGAAAATAGCCTCAGCTTGCTTCTTCGTCCGGCGCAAACCCTTCGCTAGTTTCGAACAACGCGACTGGCTCGTTGCTGGTTGGGGTGATGCTCTCTTGGTCGAATAAGGCGGATGCCTGCCGAATCGCTTCGGAGGTTCCCACCAAGTAGACGACGTCTCCCGCTGCGAAGGGAATGTGTGGATCGGGATCATTCAGAAGGCTTGCGTTGCGTCGCATGCCCACCATTAGAGCGCCTGTCTGACTGCGCAGGTGCAGGGACGCTGCCGAGAAGCCTACGGCAGGGCTGAGATCACGAATGAGCACGCTCTCGATCTTGAGTTCATCGAGGCCACGAATGTCGCGTAGCTTGGAGCGTGGTACCGTCTCTTTGCGCTCTGTGGTTTGGGTCTCCGAGCGCACCGCGCGGATGCGCTGCTCGATGACGTTGCGCGGAATTTCCACGCGCCGCAGCATGCGCGAGATGACCTCGACCGCTCCTTCGACCTCTTCGGCGACGATTTCATGTGCGCCAATCTTCATCAGGTTGCGCCGCTCGCTCAGGTAGTGTGTTCGCATCAACACGGGCACATGGGGAGCGACACGTCGTGCGCTGTCCACGACCCGCAGCGCGGCCTGCGGATCGTTCATCAACATGACCACCAGACGCGCTCCTTCGATATGCGCGTGGCCGAGCGCCTCGGGGCTTGTGGCGTCGCCGTAGTAAATGGGAAGCCCCTCTTGCTTGCCCGCGCGAACATTGTCTGCATTGAGTTCGAGCACCACGAACGGGATGTTGCACGCAGCCAGTGATCGAGCGGCAAACCTGCCTGCCACACCGTAGCCCACGATGATCACGTGGTCGTGGATTTGGGAGTGCACGGAGCCTGGCATGTCGGCTTCGTCGATGCCGCGCACACCTATCAGGCGCTCGAGCGGAGCGAGCAGGCGCTCGCCTGCCGTCACGTGGGGGGCAGCACGCACCAGGAGTGGCGTGAGGAACATGCTACCTATACCGGCAGCAAGCAGAGGCCTCAGGGCAGCATCATCGACTACGCCGCTGGATTCACCGAGCTTTGCGAGCACGAAACCAAACTCTCCAAACTGCGCGAGACCCACGCCGGAGAGCCACGCGACGCGTGACGGAAAGCGCATCGCCATGGCAGCCAGTGTGGCGAGAAAGCCCTTGGCCACCAAGAAACCAAGCAGTAGGCCAAGTACCAGTAGAGGCTGATCCATGACCACGTGCACATCGAAGAGCATGCCGAGTGACACGAAGAACAGGCTCACAAAGGCGTCTCGGAGCGGCAGGATATCGCCCATGGCTCGGTGACTGTATTCCGTGTCCGCGACGACCATGCCGCCCAGGAACGCGCCCAGAGCGAGCGAGAGGCCAACCAAAGAAGTGAGCCAGGCGGTGCCGATGCAGAGCGCGAGAATCGCTAGCAAGAAAATTTCGCGACTGCGACTTGCGTCCACCCAGTCGAGGATCTTGGGCACGATGAAGCGCGCCAAAGCCACGAGGCACACTACGACCAGGGCGGCTTTCCCCATGGCGAGACCGATATCGCGCGCAGCGTTGTCGCCGGCGTTGCCACCGAGCAGCGGTACGGTGAGCACCATGGGCACCACGCACAGGTCTTGGAAGATCAACGTGCCCACGATGAAGCGGCCGTGGGGGGCATCAAGCTCGCGCCGCTCGACCAAGGCGCGCAGCACGATGGCGGTGCTGGAGAGTGCGAACACGAAGCCGTAAAACACGCCGCGTCCCCAGGTTTCGCCGCACGCCACGGCGATGCAGGCGGTAACTCCGGTGGTCAGACCGACCTGGACGGCGCCGCCTAACGCGACCTGCTTGAAGATGTCGCGCAGTCGACCGAGGGAAAACTCAAGACCGATGGAGAACAGTAGAAGCACCACGCCCACTTCGGCGAGCACTTCGATGGCGTGAATCTCGTGGACGAGGGCGAGGCCGAAGGGGCCGGCCAAAACGCCTGCAGCAAGCAAGCCGGCAACGGTCGGCAGGCGCAGGCGCGAAAGGACAACGGTAACGAACACGGCGAGCCCCGCCACGATGGCGAGCTCGTCGAGCAACGGTACCTGGTCCATTAGA
>CAZEWA010000171.1:0-1358 GCA_964515685.1 uncultured Polyangiales bacterium
CGCTCAAGGTGCTGATGGAGCACCTTGAGCGGGTAGTAGTCGTTGTGCGCCGCGAGCAGGCGGATCACCCAGTGCGCCTTCTCCGGCGTCAGCTCCAGGCTACGGAACATCTCGGCGAACAGCGTGAGGTGATTGAGCTCCTGGCGCGCTTGCCGCACGTAGAACTGCGCCGCTTCCAGCGTTTGCGCGGCGTACAACGAACGCCCGCAGTACACGCCCGTGGCTTCGCCATACAAGGCTTGCGAAAGGATGAAGCGTAGGACCGCGCGGTCGCGCTCGAGGGTCAGATCGAAGCGTGCGCCGCCAAAGTCGAATCCCTGTGCCGCCATGTGGCGAGCCTATCAGCTCAAAGCCGGCTTGTCCGAGGCCGGCTTGGCGAGCCGGCGCACCCAGGCTTTGGGGCCCCAGCGCGGCCTGCTATGGTGTTTCAGACACGTGAGCGCGAGTTCCACAATCCCGCACGTTCCCGAACGCTTCGACGAGGTGCTGCGCCTGCGCTTGGCGCGCAATCTGGCCCTGCATCCGCGCCGGGTGCGCCGGGTGTCCGACGGCGCCAGTGAGCTGCGGCCGGCGGCGGTGGCGCTGACGCTGGTGCCGGGTGAGGCTGGCGAGCCCACGTTCTTGCTCACGCGGCGCCCCAGCGACCTGCCGCACCACCCCGGGCAGTTCGCCCTGCCTGGCGGGCGGCTCGTGCCTGGCGAGAGCAGCCCAGAGGCCGCGCGCCGCGAGCTCGCCGAGGAGCTGTCGGTGGCGCTGGGCCCAGAACGCGTGCTCGGTCTGCTCGACGACTTCACGACCCACTCCGGCTTCGTGGTCACTCCGGTGGTGCTGTGGGGGCCGGATATCCGCGAAATCGTGCCTGACCCGCGGGAAGTCGCCGTCTCGTACCGCGTGCCTTTGTCCGACCTGTACGGCCGCGAGGTGCCCATACTGCGTGCGGTGCCCGGGCTCGAGGCGCCGCTCTTGATGCTGCCCTTGGTCGGAACCCACATTTTCAGCCCGACCGCGGCCATCATCTTCCAGTTTCGAGAGTGGGCTTTGGAGGGCCGGCACACGGCGGTCCAAGGCTTCGCGCAGCCGCGCTTTGCCTGGCGCTGAGGTCGGGTTGACGCTGACCCACTCGCGTCTGCGCCCTAAATCGTGCTAACTGAAGCGACCTATGGCGCGTGACACAGGGCTGAGCGGTTGGGGCCGGACGTTCGTCCCGGGCCGCGAGAAGCGGTCGGAGAACCTGCTCGAGATTACCGGCGATACGACGTTGTCGCGTGGCCTTGGGCGGTCCTACGGCGACGCATCGCTGCCGCGGCCCGGAGTCTCCGAGGTCGCCGGCACCACCCTGGCCGACCGCATCTTGGGCT
>CAZEWA010000171.1:1368-2398 GCA_964515685.1 uncultured Polyangiales bacterium
CGCGCGGCTTCTTCACGCCGGTCACGCCCGGCACCAAGTTCGTCACCTTGGGCGGCATGGTGGCATCCGACGTTCACGGCAAAAACCACCACATCGAAGGCACCATTGGTCGCCACGTGCAGGCCGTGAAGCTGCGCCTTTCCGATGGCCGCGTCGTGCGTTGCTCGCGCGAGGTGGAGCCCGAGCTGTTCCGCGCCACGCTCGGCGGCATGGGGCTGACGGGGCACATCTTGGAGGTGGACCTCAAGCTGGTGCGCGTGCCCTCGCCCTGGATTTACCAGGAGAGCTATCGCTTCTCGAACCTCGATGCGTTCTTGCCGGCCATCCGCGAGGCATCCAAGAAGTGGCCCTTCACCGTGGCCTGGATGGACACCGCGGCCCGCGGCGCCTCGCTCGGGCGCGGCATCTTGTACTGCGGGCGCTGGGCCGAGCCGGCCGAAGCACCGGCCCACTATCCCAAGGAGAAGCTGCGCCTGACCATGCCGTTTGCGCTGCCCTCCGGCACCATCAATCGCCTCACGATCCGCGCCTTCAACACGCTCGTCTACGGCAGCCACGTGAAGCAGCACGCCACGAAGGTGGTCGACGCGGCGTCGTTCTTCTATCCGCTCGACTTCGTGCTGCGCTGGAACCTGGCCTACGGCGCGCGCGGCGTCACGCAGCATCAAAGCGTCATCCCGGATGAAGCCGGCACCGACGGCGTGCGCGGTCTGTTGTCGGTGTTGTCGGAGGCGGGCGCCTGCTCGTTCCTGACCGTGGTCAAAGACTGCGGGCCCGAGGGCGAGGGCCTCTTGTCCTTCCCGCGTCCCGGCATGTCGGTGGCCTTGGACATTCCGATTCGCCACGACACGCAAGCCGTAGTCGACCGCCTCAACGAGCACGTCATTCGCTGCGGTGGCCGCATCTACCTGACGAAGGACGGCTTCACCCGTCCCGAGCACTTCCGTACGATGGAGCCGCGCCTCTCGGCGTTCCTCGAGCAGAAACGCAGATGGGACCCCGAGAGTAAGATCCAAAGCGCGCAGAGCGT
>CAZEWA010000171.1:2408-11257 GCA_964515685.1 uncultured Polyangiales bacterium
TTGGAGAGCAGAAATGAAGGCTGTGGTGGTGGGCGCGAGTAAGGGCATCGGCCGCGCCGTGGCCCGCGAGCTCGCAGCGCAAGCAGCGGAGCTGCATCTGTTGGGGCGCGACGTCGACGACCTCGAGCGCAGCGCACGCGACCTGGAACAACGTGGCGGCGGCAGGCGTCCGGTGCTCGTCAGCAAGTGCGACCTGGAGCAGCCCGAAGACTTCGAGGCGGCGCTGGCGGCGGCAGACAACGCGCTGTCTGGCTTCGACACCGTGATCATCACGGCGGCGCTGTTCGGCACGCAGGAGGAGCTCGAGAACGACATCGGCTTCACGCGCCGTCTGCTCACGGTCAACTTCGCCAACACCGTGGTGCTGTGCGAGCTGGCCCGTAAGAGGCTCCTGTCACGCGGTGGCGGCACCCTGTGCGTGGTCAGCTCCGTGGCCGGCGAGCGCGGTCGCAAGCCGGTGGTGCTGTACGGTGCGAGCAAGGCCGGCTTGTCTGCCTATCTCGAGGGCCTCGACCACAAGTTCCGCAGTCAAGGCCTCAAGGTCGTGTGCGTGAAGCCCGGTTTCGTGAAGACGTCGATGACGGAAGGCCTCAAGCCGCCGCCCTTCGCCGGCGAGCCAGAGCAGGTGGCCAAGGATATCGTGCGCGCGCTCGGTCCGGGCACGCCTGTGCTGTACACGCCGCGCATTTGGGCGCTGGTGATGTTCGTCATCCGCCTCTTGCCGCGCTTCGTGATGCGCCGCATCGGCTTCTGATTCGAGAGCGCATCTGTGAAATGCGCTCTAGGTTCCTCGGCTCAGGGCAGCCAGCGCAGCCCGATGAAGGCCTGGTCGTAGCCGTTCATCAGGCCGCCCAAGCTCATGTACTGCATGCCGTTGAAGCCGGGCGCGGGACCCTCGAAGATCTGCGCACCCGCGTCGATGTACAGGCCCTCACGCGCCTTGACCTCCACGTGCGGCACCAAAATGAGCGAAGGACCGACGGCGGTGATGGCCGTCAGGTCGAAGCGTGCCAGCCCGTTCTTGACGATGTAGCTCGCTGCCATCATGCCGCCGACGAAGGCGCCGGTGCCCGGGATGAAGCCCATCCAGTCACGTCCCTCGTCGTAGGGCAGGGTGAAGGTGTTCATCCAGAAGAACTCGCCCACCAGGGCGAACTTCTCGCCCTTGAGCCACTCGAGGTGCAGCGCGGTTTGCACCACGGGCACGCCCTTGCGGATGCGCTTGTCGGTGACGTTGCTCGGCACCCAGTCTTCGTCTTCGCTGGGAGGCGCACCGGGGTCGGTGATGCGCTGGCTGACGTTGGGCAGCGGCAGTTGCTTGTAGTTCTCACTGGTGGTGGCGGTGAGCAGGTGCCGCGAAGGCGAGAACGCAAACTCGAAGCCGATGGAGATAGGCGCGAGATCGAAGCTGCCGTCGAAGCCGATCAAGTTGTAGCGGTGGTAGGCCACGTCCACGACTGACTGGCCGCCGTACAGTGCGAGAGCCAGGTCTTGCTGCGCCTTGGTCACCTCGCCCTCAGCGGTTTGGTACTTGGTGCTGCCTGGCGGCAGCATCGGATCGATGCCG
Organism: uncultured Polyangiales bacterium; assembly: GCA_964515685.1. Taxonomy (GTDB): domain Bacteria; phylum Myxococcota_A; class Polyangia; order Polyangiales; family DASUME01; genus DASUME01. Next base: position 3,976 of record CAZEWA010000171.1, read on the forward strand.
AGCAGCACACGGTTGACGCTGGGCGTGTAGTAGACCGAGGGCAGCTTTTCGAGCGCCGTGCCTGCGCTGAGTCCGAACTCCATGCCGTCGCCGCGGAAGGTCGTGCGCAGCTGGGCCTGGGGCGTCTTGAAGTCGGGCGGCGGCCCCACGAAGCGCAGGCCCTGCTCGGCCACTCGGCTCTGATGGGAGGGGTCGATCAGATGGCGAATGCTCGGGGGCAGCTCGCCCCCGCCGCCGCCCATCAACACGCGCGCTGAATATTGGTCGCGGTTGCCGCGCGACAGATGCGGCATGAACCAGGGCACGTACACGGCTTGCACGGTGGCCCAGGAGTTGAGGTCCCAATCGAGACGCACGGCCGGTTGCGCGAGCTTGTTCGCCGCTAGATCGAGGCGCGGCTGGGGGCGCATGTCGAAGACGGCGAGCATGTCGGTGGGCGAGTACATGTCCATGCGTCCGAGCGACACGACTTGCTGGCCCACGCGTAGGTGGATGCCGTCTCCAAGCGTGGCGTCGACATACGCAGCGGTCGCGAACACATCGACTTCGAAGCGATCTTCGTCGAGCGCGCGATGCCCGGCTTCGCGCAAAGCTCGGTCGTTGGGGCCGGGCACCCCCCAGAAGAAGTCGAGGCGGCTGCCCAGCATCAAGCGCAGATTGCGCGAACGCCGGAACTCGACCTCACCACCAAAGCGTAGGCGCGTCTCGAACGCGTCCTCGAGATCGCCCTCCTGCCGAATGTCGGCGGCGATCTGCCCGAGCATCTCGAGGCGGGCAAGGCCGGTGTTGGCCGTGGGGTCGTAATCATCGTCAGCCGTTGCGGACTTCACACTCAGCGACAGCTGACTCGGACCCTGTGTACCCTCGTGGTACACCTCGCCCCAGCCGTGATCGTCTTCGTCTTCGCCTGCTGCGGTCGTGGAGGGGCCTGTCGGGCGGGACGGCGCGGAGTCCATGAGCTCTGGGTCGAGGATGACCTCTTCGCTGTCTTGCGCGCTGGCCACATGCAGCGTTCCAAGCGAACACAAGGTCGTACCAAAAACTACGGCCGCGAGCCTTTGCGCGCGGCCAGTCCCGAAACCCATCATGTCCTCGCGTACATATGCCCTGTGTGGCGCGTGGCCCGGGGCGTTTGGGGGGCCCTGCCTAGCCGGTCCGGGTCGATACACGCGAGGTCGAAGCACTTCATGGAGCGTAAGGCCCTGGGGCTATCCGTGTTCTAACGCGGTAGGCGTGAAAGCGGTGTCGGGAATACTGGTTCGTGGACGCAGATTGTCCACGACAAGCTCCGTGCTGTGACCTGTCTGTTTATTGACCATCTGTGCTTCCACGATGACCGGCCTGCCCTCCATGGTGCGGATGCGCTTCGTGTAATAGGTCTTCAGCAACTTTCCGCTCTTATCGTAGAACCGAATGCGCAGCGGAAGGAAGTTGTCCTGTCGGACCCAGGTCTCAATTTTCGAGTAGGTCGAGGTCGCCAGATCCTTCGGAACTGACTCGAGCACGTAGGTCTTGACCCCGCCGACCTCTTCGTCGGGCAGGCGGCGCTGCTTCGAGTCGCGCGTGTCGCGGCGCTCGAAGTCGGCGTAGCTGAAGTCACTGCCCATGAAGCTGCCCTCGCGTTCGCGGCCGACGATACGGCGCGTGCGCTTCAGGCCAGGTAGGTAAATGTGCTGCTCCGACTCGCCCTTCTCGCGCTCCATCATCAGGAAAGCGGTGCCAGCGACTTCTTGCGGCGAACGGAAACGAATCACGCTTTGCAGCTGGCCGCCCTTCCGACGACGCAGGCTTTCCATGACTCGCTCCTTCTTGGCGCCTGAGCCGTTGATCAGCGTCATGCGGATCGTCGTTTCTGCTTCGTCCCAGCCAAACGGATCCTGGCTGAGCATGCGGTCCGCGATCTCTTCCGCGGTGGAAGGCGCTTGGGCACTCCCAGGCGAGGCAGGGACGAAAACCAATGAGATGAACAAACTAAGGAAACTTGAGAGAGCGCGATGCCGCATGATGCCTCCGGCCAATCGCGACGCATCTTGCACTCCTCACATTCAGGGGTCAACGCCTTGCCCCGCACCGAGGCCTGTCGATTCTTGTTCTGGTAGACCCAATTCATGTCTTGGGCGCATGCAATGCGGATCACAACAACACGAGATGATTCCAGCAGCAGTCCCTGAACTGTACCCTTGCGTCCATTTTTGATTGCGGCGTATCCTGTTTAAATCACACAAAAACGTCGCAAAACTGTTAGTTTTTGTCCTAAGAGCGTTGACGCGGCGGGTAGGTATCCACGAGGATGTCGAGGTAGGCGCGTGGCGGTCACTTCAGTCATGGTGCGGAACGCGCTCTGGACCGAAGCTAGGTTGGCTTTCGGTTTGGTGATTGGAACAAATCCGAATTGCGGTCCACTTCATCTCAAAAATCCGCTCGGGGACAGACCACTACATGTGTAGCGCTGGCGCGGCATTGACGAGTACGCGCCGCACGGGGTCTGTTCGCGGGGCAGTTCCTTGGACCAAGTGGCCGTTTGAGGCCCTTGAGAGGTCGTGATGAGTCTCGAAAACTGGTTGCTTTTGCTCACCTCCCTTGCTGCCGTCATTTGGCCGGCGGTCGCTGTGGGGGCTTACGCGAGCTACCGTCGCTGCCGTTCGCTGGTTCCTGAGCGGCATGTCGAGAGCGACCCGAAAAACCACGTGCGCTTGAGCGTGGTCATTCCCGCTCGCAACGAGGAAGCAGATATCGAGAACACGATCCGTTGTGTGCTCGCGCAGCCGGGGGTCGATGTCGAAGTGATCGTCATCAACGACCACTCCACCGACCGTACGGGGGAGATTATCAATCGCTTGGCGGCCGAAGACTCCCGCGTGCGGCCCCTGCACGATCCGCCACTCAAAGACGGCTGGCTCGGCAAGGCCAACGCGATGCAGTACGGCTCGCAGTTCGCTACCGGCGAATACATCATCTTTACGGACGCGGACATCACGCACAATCCGGGCAGCTTCATCGCCTCGCTTCACGAGATGCAGGACCATCGGCTGACGCTCCTGTCGTTGATGCCGCAGTTCGTGTGGAAGTCGATCTGGGAAAACGCCGCGGCACCGGCCTTCTTGCTCGCGACCACGAACTTCCTCAGCGGCCCGATTCACGAGCCTGAGAGCGAAGACGCGCTGGCCATCGGTGCATTCATCATGGTCGACGCAGAGGTGTATCGCTCCTTGGGCGGACACGACGGCGTGAAAAGCCAGATGCTCGACGACGTCATGTTGGCGCGCTGGTTCAAGTCCCACGGGCAGCGCGTGGGTTTCCGCGTCGCGCCGCAGTGCCTCAGTGTGCGCATGTACTCAAGTGCACGCGCTGTGTTTTACGGCAGCATCAAGAACTGCTTGGCCGTGTTCGGCGAGAACTTCTGGCTCGCCATTCCGCTCGCGTTCACGTTCGCCATCGGCGGTGTGTCGGTGCTTTCGGCGCCTTTCGTGGGGCTTTTCACCTGGAACCTAACCTTGCTAGCGCTCGGCCTGTTCGTGTACTTCGAGGTGTGGCTCGCGGTGGTGTTCGCTCGCTCCTACATGAAGACCGATCTGCTCAAGCTCGCTGGGTTCGTCGTGGGTACGCCGCTCTTGCTCGCCGCTTCCTGCGTGGCGACGTACCAGGCGTTGTTCTACGGCTCGGTGCTGTGGCGCGGTCGCGCCATCCGCGTGACTGAGTAGTCCTCGCACTGCGCAGCTCACCAGGGCTGCGCGCGAGTAACCAGAGCCTTCTGTAAGCCGGCATACTCGAGTCGGCTGGCCTGTCGTTAGGTCACGATTTCGAGCAGCGCATCGATGGCGATCGCAGTCGGGGACGGTCTGACGCGCAGCGCGTAAGCCTCGACTCCTGACGCAAGCGCAGCGCGTAGCAGCTTGCCGTAGACAGGGTCGATGGCATCGGCCGGAGCAAAGCGCGCGCAGTCTGTGCGCTGGATGCAGAAGACCATGGCCGCACGCTGCCCGCTCTGCACCACGTCGATCAATTCTTCGAGATGCTTTTGGCCACGCTCGGTGACTGCGTCCGGAAACATGGCCACCCCATCCTGGACGAGGGTGGTGTTCTTGACCTCGATGTACACGCGCTCGTCACCTTCGGGCAGCACGCGCGCAGCCTTGCGTGGGCGCTTGCCGTCGCTCGGTGGCTGCGTACCGCCGCGCGAGAGCAGGATGTCGATGCGGCTTGTTTGGGTGCGCCCGTAGCGCACTTCGCGGTAGAGATTGGGGTAGCCCGTAAGCTTGGGAAGGAGCCCAGCTCCTATCGCCTCTTCCACCAAGGGCACTGCTAAGCCTGTGTCCACGCCGACCCAACCGTCGGCGATTTCGATGAGCTTCCAACCGAACTTTAGCGTGCGCTTCTCATCGGCGACGGGCACCAGAAGGACGCGTGCGCCCTCTTCCAGGCAGCCGCGCAAGGAACCTGTGTTGGGGCAATGGGCCACCACCTGTTCGCCGTTCGAAAGCTCCACATCCACGAAAAATCGCTTGTAACGGCGCAAAAATCGCCCTTCGACCAGGGGACTTACAAACTTCATATCGGCGATGTAGCAAATGTCGTCCGCACGTCGCGTAGTCCTTGGCCTGTGCCGTCGAGAGCTTTTACTGGCAGCCCATTTAGGTGCATACTCGACGCTATGGGGGCTCGAATGCGTACGCGCGTGTGGGGATGTGTCGTGCTGTTGGCTGGCTGTGCGTCAGTCCAAACGAATCCTGCTGCGGCGCCGACGCCGCGCGCCGGGGACAGTGAAGGGCCGCCGAGCCTGGAGGGGCTACCGAGTTCGGATGTGCCCGATGCGGGGCTCACTCGTGAGATGCGCACGGCGCGCAGGCTGAGTGAGGAGAGCTTGAACCTAGGCCAGCCCGCGGCACCTGCGAGTCGCAGTGCCGAAGCGGTCAGCGATTGGAGCGAGCACACGCTGGGGCCGTGGCTCGAGCGCAAGCAGAGCTCGGCCCAGGCCGCGCGGCTCGAGCTGGACCGGGCTGCGGCGCAAAGCGAGCGGCAGCGGATCATGGCGGGGGCCATGGTGGGCCTCGTTTACGAAGACTTGGTGCGCGCGCTCTTGAGCGTGCCGTCGCCCAAGGAACTCGACAGCGAACCGGAGATCAAAGCCATCCACCGCGAGGTCGTCTTCAAGCAAGCCACACCCTACCTGATGCACGCAAAGCTCGGGTACGACGCGTGCGCGGCGAACGCGAAGAGCGTGCCCAGCTTGGCGCATTGGTCGTCGTTTTGCAGCGCGCGTTCGGAGCAGCTGCCGCCCCTCGAGGAGAGCGCCCCAGGTGCGAACGGACAAACCGACGTGAGCGTTACGCGCGAGTAGTCGCGTGCCTTCGCGGCTATTTCTTGAGCCACTCGCTGGGCAACGCCATGATGTTCCAGGTCCAGGTCTCGCGTGGATTGTCGCGCTTGAGAATGGTTTCGCGCACTGGCTTGCCGTCAGTCCACACGTAGCGTCGCAGTTCGCCCTGGTCGTCGGCAGCCACGTACAGCTCGTCTTTGCCGTCTTCATCCAGGTCCGTCAGCAGCGCTGCGTGCTCGAAGCCTGATGAATTGGTCTCGATGTTCTCCACGCTCCACGGAGCGTCAGCATCTTTGCCGGGCCGAAGCAGCCAGACGCCGCTGCGGAACGAGGCGGCCACGATCTCTTTCTTGCCGTCGCCGTCTACGTCGCCTGCCGTCAGAAAGCGGCAGAACCTGTCTTGAATGCGCGCCACGACCTTACCTTTGTCGGCGGGCGTATTGGCGTCGTAGCGCCGGATTTCGACGGGTTCCACGATCTTTATCGTGTCGCGCGAGCCTGATGTGAGGGCTTCCACCGCCACGTACAGTTCGTCTTTGCCATCGCCATCGACGTCTTTGACGAGAATCTCCTTGGCGTGACGATTGCCGAGGTCGGCGACGACTTTGCGGCCTTCTTTGAGCTTCGGGATGTAGCGCACGACCTGACCGCTCTGGGCGCCTGCGTCGAGGCGATTGGGCTCGCTGGGCGTGGCGTAGATCTCGAGTACGCCATCGCCGTTCAAATCGCCGAGCTCGATTTCGTGAATGAACGTGTCTGGCTCGCGATCAAGTTTGATCGTCTGCCACTTGCCGTCGGCGCCGCCCTTGAGGTACGCGACCACGCCTTGGTCATGCGTCGCGATGGCAATGTCGAGGATGCCGTCGCCGTCCACGTCGCCGACCTCGGCATCGCGCATGCGGTCGAACTTGCCGCCAAACGCCTCAGTCCAGAAGGTTTCGGCCTCGATGCCTTGGCCCGCGCGGCGGTGGCCTTTGACGGAAGCTTTCATGCCGCCGAGGGTCACCAGCGTGGGGCCCTGCGGCAGCGCCATCGGGAACGCCTTGTGGAACACGTTGCTGTCGGGGTCGTCGATCTGCTCGACATGCCAGAGCCCCGCGCGCGGCGTGAGAAGCTCGGCTCGGGCGGGCTGGGGCGTGGTGCCGGAAAAGCGCGAGAGCGCGAGGACGAGGCCACGCTTGGCGCTCTTCGCCTCTTGGGGCGCGGGTGCGGCTTCTTTGGGCAAAGCGGGGTCCGCGGGTGCATCTGCCTTGGGACTCGCAGGCGTGGGCTCTTGAGCAGGGCTCTCGCAGCCTACGAGCGCAGAAAGCGCGGCTGCACACAAGACGCCCCGGAGAGGGGCCTTGCCATGTATGGCTTGCTTGCTCGGATGAAAGACAGAGAAACTGGGCACGAGGGCTTCGAGACAGACGCGCATAGAGAGCGCTTAGCGCACCTCTTTTGCCCCGTCCAAGAACGTGCGTGGCGGGTTTTCTTGTAGATCGACCACGATACGCGCCTCGGCCAGCGGATCGATCGTGACGCTGAGCTCCGCGCTGCGCCCCAGCGGCGGACAGTGGAGGCGTAGGCGGTGCAGGCCTGCGCGCACTTTCAGATTGCGAATCGGGGTCGTGCCCAGGGCTTTGCCGTCGAGGCTGACCTCGGCCCACGGTTGGGCGTTGATGCTGAGGTTTGCGCGCCTGCTCTCGTCAGGGCCCTTCGGCTCGTCGCTGTCTGAAGCCTCAGGAGCCGGCGCTTGCGGCGCTGTCTTGGCGGGGGCGACCGACGGAGGCAAAGCATCCGTGGGCACTGCAGGCGGGGCCAGAGGGGCTTCTAGAACCTCCGCTTCCGCCCGGGTAGCGGGCTGTGAGGTCTGCCGCTCGGCGCTGCGCCAATAGGACAAGGAAAACGCCAGAACCATCGAGAACACAGCGAGGCTCGGCCAGGCTTTGAACATGAACCGCGTGGCGCGCGCAGCGAAGTCTG
>CAZEWA010000172.1:0-5260 GCA_964515685.1 uncultured Polyangiales bacterium
ACGGTCTGCACGTCGCCTTGCTTCGACTTGAACTGCTGCTCACCAGCGACCGTTCCGAGCACGCGGATCCAGGAGTCGACGGTGGCTTCCGTCGCTTGCGGGTACTCGACCCACAGCGGACAACGCGTGGTACTCGGGCAATTGAGGGCCAAAAGCTGGATCACGCTACGGCCCGCATTGACCTCGACGTTGTAGACGCGCCCGTCGAACGCAACCTTCTGCCCCTTGTAGGTCACAGGGCTCTGCATGAGCTTTCCGTACGTGATGCTCGAATCAGCCTGAAAGCTCGCAGCCGCAAGCGTGAGGTCCATCACGCGCTGCACGCGCACTTCCTCGATCCGCGGCGCCTTTCCGGCAGCCCGTGCCGTGACGCGCAGTACGTACTCGCCGGCCTGCGGCAGCGAAGCGCGATGCAAAAAACGCCCGTCGCGAACCGCCACCGCTTGGCCATCAATGCGGACTTCCGCTCCCTCTTCGACCGCCCCAGCGACCTCGATCACCGTTTGATCGGTGATTACGTCAGCGCCTGGACGGTCCACCTGCATGCTCGCCACGGGCAAGCTGACCTTGAGCGTACCCTCCACGGGAGTTCCAGACACGGGCTCGATTCGATAGCGCGGAGCAAGCTCGAGGCGCGCACCGGCCTGCGCTGGCACCGGATAATTTTTGACGGCACGCCCGTCGGTTCCGAGTGCGAGGAACTCACCATCGATGCTCAGACGCGACCCAGGCAACGCGTCCACAACGATTTGCACAGCGGGCGGATCCGATAGGAGCGCACCGAGCTCGGTGCGAACTCGATACTCCACGGCGAGCTTGATCTCTGACGAAGCGACCGAACCACTCGGGTCGACGATTGCGATGGCAAGCGTGTTGTCCCCGAGCTTCAGCGCATCAGCCGAAAGCGGAAAAGCAGCCCTTCCGGCCGCGAGCGGAAGCTCAGCCCCCGCAAAGCGCACCTTCGTCCCCGCCGGTGCGTCGGGGACATCGACTTCAAGCGCATCGCCGTCCTCAGCCTGTACGACGCGCGCGGAAAACGCAGGGGGTCGCGTGGCCATGTACAACGCGAGTCCACCGAGCAGAGCAGCCAGCAGGAGGCCCAGCACAAGGAGCCATGGCCCCCTGCGTTGCGCAGCAGGCACCGGCCTGAAGTCGTCTTCGGTGTAGCCCGCTTCTTCCGTAACGGGCGTGAATGAGCGCGGTCGCGTCTCGACCTTGAGAGGCGCAGGCTGTGCGGGAAGAGGCGCATCGACCGCAGCTGCCTGGGGCGGAGGCGCCACAGAACTCGATGCCGAATCGATGGGAATTCCCGCTCCCAAAATCGTGCGCTTGCTTTGCGGAGAAAGGTCGACCCCCGGCGCCGGGCCCTGCGCCGGTGCGATCTGGGGGCTTGCCTCGACCGGGGCTTGGACCGCAGCGCTTTCCTGTTGCGGCACTTGGGGCAAGCCCAAGATCGTGCGACTTCTGCCTGCTTTGGGCGCTGGTTCGGGCGCCTGATCCTTGGTCAGCAGTTTGCCGGGCACCACGGGCTGCATCGCCTTTGGGGGCTCAGACAGCGCGGGCGGTGGCAGGGAACCTCCAGCGCCTCCAGCGCTGAGCTCAGCCGGCGACAGGCCGAGCATCGTACGCTTCGGGGCATCACTAGCAGGGCGAGCCTTCCGCTCGGCAACGGGCGGCGTGGAAGCAGGGGCCGCAGGCCTTGGCGCCTCGGCACTGGGGGGCATCAGTCCGAACATGGTTTTCGCGGGCGCTTTGCGCGGTGCCTCGGGCTCTCGCCCGGAAGGAGACACACTGACGGGAGCGCGGTTCGGCGTAAGATCCGCCCCGCACACTCCGCAAAAGCGGTCGGCCACACCAAACGGAGAGCCGCAGCTCGAGCAACGGTTTGCGACTGTCATCAAGCTGACAGGTTAGCAAAATTCGGAAGGGGTCTCCTACGAACTCGCGAAACCGGAAGTCGTCTGGCCACTCCAAGCTTGGACGGTTCACCGTGAGGGTGACACAATCCCTCTGGTACTCGAATGATGATGTCAGTCATCTCCCCACATGCGCGCGTTCGCCACGGCATCGCCGGAGGTTTCGGCGCACTTTCGTTGGCGCTGTTGGCGTCGGGCTGCAGCGCTTCGCTGCAAGAAGATAGCCGCGGATTACGACCTGGAGCTGGCAACGACTTTGGCTCAGAGTCCGAGCTTTTCGAGCGAGATGCAGGCGCGCTCGACGCCTCTCGGCCGATCGACGGCATGCCTCCGGACGCCGGCACGGTTTCGGTGCGCTTCGTCCACGGTATCGTCAACCTAGGGCAGCTTCAGGTTTGTCACCTCCCCAACCTCGAGGCGCTGACTCCCGGCGCGCAGGGCGGGCGCCAGGGTGTTCCCCTACCCCTGGTGGCATCCCTGGGTGAAGTCACCGACTTCCAGATCCTGGCCCCACTCACCTCGGGCGCACTGAGCCTGCACCTTGTGCCCTCTGCCAACCTGGACGCAGGCATCCCAGACGCGGGCGCGCCGCTCGAGGCGGACGATACCGACATGGATGCAGCCACGGACGACGACGGCACAGGTGGACCCGAGTTCGACGACGCCTGCGCGGATGACACACGAGTGGCGCTGCTCCCGCTCGAAAACGGCAATTCGCGAGGCTCATCTGCCAATTCAGTCCCAGCTCCGACCACGGCGCGCACGCTTTTGGCGTCCGGGGTCGCCTTGGATTCGGAACGGCTCGCGCAGCGCCAGAGCGAGTTGGAAGCTGAGTACTTGGCGCAGTTTCCGGATGAAGCCGCCGCCGCAGCAACAGCCGCCCAAGAAGCCATCGACAAGCTCATCGACACCTATGGGCCCAAGCTCACGCTGACAAATGAGCCCGTGGCGCCAAGCGCTGCCGACGGGTTTGCCCTGGGCATCACCCATCTCGTACCGGACGTGGCCACTCCGAACTACGGTCCCGGGGGAATTCGACTCTGCGTCACCGCCGGCACCCTAGAAAACGCGGTCGAACCGGCACTTCCTGAGTTGCCGTTTTCCTTTCGCAGCCAAACGCAGGTCGTGCCCTCGTTCGCGCAGAACGTGGCCTACCGCTTCCGCATCTTCGCCGCGAGCAAGTTTGACGTCGTGGACGCGCCCAGCATCAACCAAGACTGCGCCACCACGAGCCTCGTGCCTCTGGCAGAGCTTTCGGTTCCCGAGGAGGACGTTCGTACAAGTCGAGCCAGAAGCCTGCTCTTTACCGGTGCCGTAGCTCCCAGTTCTCTGTGCGCGCCGCTCGATGTGCAAACGGTCATCAAGGCAGGTTGCCCATACAGCAGCGAAGAGCTCGCACCGCGCATTCAGCTGCTTCCGGCGCATCCGTAGCAGACCTACGCGGGTAGATGGCTACAGCCCGAGCACATCCTTCATGGCGTAGCGTCCCGGCGCCTGCTTCGCCACGAAGCGAGCTGCGCGCAGCGCACCGCGAGCGAACAGCACCCGATCGGATGCCCGATGGGAAAGCTCGAGCCGTTCGCCCGCCCCGGCCAGGAGAAGCGTGTGATCCCCGATCACGTCGCCGCCACGTAAGGTCATGACGCCGATCTCGTTGGCAGTGCGGGCTCCCGTCTGCCCCTCGCGGCCGTACACGGAGTGCTCACGTGCATCGAGGTTGCGCCCACGCGCCGCTGCCTCGGCAAGCCCCAAGGCCGTCCCACTCGGCGCGTCGATCTTGTTGCGATGGTGCATCTCGACGATCTCGAGGTCGAACTCCTGCAGCAACGCGCTCGCGCGTTCAGCAAGGTGATACAGCACCGCGACACCGGTACTGTAGTTGGGGGCCGCGATCAGCGGGATTTTCTGTGACAGCGCATCGACGCGTGCTCTCTGCGCATCGCTGAGCCCGGTCGTTGCGATCACGAGGGGCTTTTGGTGGCGCTCCGCCGCATCGAGCAAGCCATCGAGCGCCACAGGCAAGCTGAAGTCGATGATCACGTCGCACGCCGCCACCGCGGTAAGCTGGTCTGTAATGCGGACATCGAGGGCCTGCACGCCCGCGAGTTCTCCCGCATCTCGTCCGAGCGCTACGCTCCCTGGCGAATCGATAGCTGCAGCAAGGTGCAGGTCTTCAGCCGAGGCCACCAGTTGAATCACTGCGCGCCCCATGCGCCCAGCCGCTCCATGCATCGCAACTTTCAGCGTCATCGTTTCCCCTCGAGCCAAACCACGACAAGGTCTACGCTTCCAGCGCCCCTGTTGCTACTTGAATGGCGCAACCTCGTACCCTGGCACATCCTTGGCCGCATGTACTCACTTCTAGGTGGACGCGCGGCCTTCGACGACTTGATCGACGCAGTACTTCGAGCCGGTGAGCTTGCACTTTCTCTGTACCGCGCAGGCGCTGGCGACCGCGCGGAGAAAAAACCCGACCTGAGCCCCGTGACCGAGGCCGACCGGGCCGTGGAAACCGCTCTTTCGGATCTGGTGGCGCGCAGGTTTCCCAGGGCGGTTTTCTTCGGCGAGGAAACCGGCGGCACGCGCGAACAGGTCGCGGGCCTGCGCTTCATCGTGGACCCCATCGACGGCACCCGAGCATTCTTGCGGGGCCTACCGACGTGGTCGATTTTGGTCGGGATTGAGTATGCGGGTGAGGCGATTGCGGGCGTCGCATACATGCCCGCTGCCGGCGACTTGTTCAGCGCGGTACGAGGCGAAGGTGCCTACGCCAATGGTCGACCGATCCGGCTGTCACGCGTGAGCAAGCTTTCAGACGCCCTCGTGTGCCACGGCGGTCTTTCGCAGTTCACGAGTGACGGCCGCGAACCGTTGCTCGGAAAACTTGCCCGCCACAGCTACACGCAGCGGGGCCTCGCTGACTTCGCGAGCTACCGCGCCCTTCTACTCGGACAGGCGGATGCGGTCGTCGACCCGTCGATTCAGCCCTACGACATCGCGGCCGCCGCGGCCATCCTGCGGGAAGCGGGAGGACAACTGACCTCACTGACCGGCGAGGAGACGCTCTACGGACCGGGCGCCCTGGCCAGCAACGGCCTCGTACATCGTGAGCTGGTCGACCTAATTCAAGATTCCACCGTGAGCTGAGCCGGTGCGACAAGACAGTGGTCGCAAAGGCATATCACGAGGTCTCTGCGGTCAAATCAGACACCCACGGAGAGCTTTCCGCGCGGCCACACCTCAGATTAGGGTGCACATATGCGGAATTGGCTTGGATTGAGCTTAGTAGTCGGCGCGCTTGGCGCCATCGGGGCCTGCAGTGACGAAGCACCGGTGTCCTCGGC
>CAZEWA010000172.1:5360-11232 GCA_964515685.1 uncultured Polyangiales bacterium
TGGCGATGGAGACACGACTGGCGACGGTGACACGTCATCTGGCGATGGAGACACGTCGTCTGGCGATGGAGACACGGGCTGCGGCTCCATCGAGAAGCAAGCCGAGGTCTCGCGCGGGCCGGTCGACATCATATGGGCCGTCGATTCGTCCGCGAGTATGGGCGATGAGTTCCTCCAAGTAGTAAGCAACTTGGGTGTATTCGCCGAGGGTCTTCAGACCTCTGGAGCCAACGCCAAAGTCGTGATGATGAACTTGTTTGGTCTTTTGGTAGACCCGGTACGCGACTCGCAATTCGGCATGGATCCCAATCGCTACAAGTACCTTCCCGTAAACGTCGACAGCTGGAACGCGTTGAGGGTGCTTCTAGACCAGTACGACAACTACAAGAGCTTCTTACGTCCCGGCGCGCCCAAGCACTTTGTTGTCGTCTCGGACGACGAGAGCTCCATGGCCGCAGATCAATTCAAAACGCAGATGGAAGCCAAGCTTGGTGGCCCGTTCTTCTTTCATGCCATCGTGTCGGACGGTACCTGCCTAGGAGCGTTCAACAGGGGTACGCAGTACCTCAACCTTGCCGACAGCACTGGCGGCGAGAAGTTGCCGATTTGCAGCAGCGACTGGACGAAGCTGTTCAAGGAGCTCGAATCCGCGGTGCTCGAGTCGGCGCCGCTCCCCTGCGATTTCGAGATCCCTGAGCCGCCCGCGGGGCAATCGCTCGACGAGAACGCCGTGCAGGTCATGTTCGAGCCCGTAGGTAAGGCCAAGACCGAGTTCCCGAAGGCAACCGATTCCGCGCAGTGCGGCGACAAGCTGGGCTGGTTCTACAACAACGATCGCGTGGAATTCTGCCCCAGCGCCTGCGATCTCGTAAAAACCGGTGGCTCAGTTGCCATCGGGTTTGGCTGTGAACCGACGATTCTGTTCTGAGCAAGCGCCTCGGCAGACCTCTAAACCACTTGAAATCCGTGCAGAGGTCTGCCAACTTGACCCGCGCCATGGGTCACGCACATACGCCTCCTGAGCTCCCCGAAATCACAGACGAAGCCGGCGATTCGCCGAAGTGGGTTCCGTGGTTGGGCGTCGCGCTGTTTGCGCTCGGAGCCGCCTGGGTGGGCCTTTGCCATGTCGGTTGCAGTGCTGAGCACGCACCCGAGGGCGAAGCCGCCTCTGACTCCGCCGCTCAGTAATCCCGAGTTACGTAGACCCTCCCCTGTCTCGCTTGCGTCTTACGCGGGCCGGCCGGGGTGTATCTTTTGCCCAACGACGAGCCTGGAATTTCCATGACCCCAGCCCAGATCACCGACACCTTCGATCCCGTTCCCACCATCGCACGCGAGCTCAATTTGCCAGCCTCGGGCGTGCGAGCGGTCGTGAGCTTGCTAGGCGAAGGATCCACGGTTCCGTTCATCGCGCGCTACCGCAAGGAAGCCACGGGCTCGCTCGACGAAGTACAAATCCGCGCCATCGAAGAGCGCCGTTCGTACCTGCTCGAGCTGGACGAGCGCCGCAAGAGCATCCTCGAGTCCATCGCCTCGCAAGGCAAGCTCACCGATGAGCTCAAGGCGCGCATCCTCGCTTGCGAGACCAAGGCCGCGCTCGAAGACCTCTACCTCCCCTACAAGCCCAAGCGTCGCACGCGCGCCATGATCGCCAAAGAGCGCGGCCTCGAGCCCTTGGCGCTACGTCTGTTGGAGCAGCCCAGCGACGGCAATCCTCTGGTCGAAGCGGAAGCTTTCGTATCGGTCGAAAAAGAAGTGGCAGACCGTGATGCGGCACTTGCTGGGGCTCGCGACATCGTGGCCGAGCTCGTCTCGGAAAACGCCGATGCACGTGCTCGCGTGCGTGAAGCGTTCGGAGAGCACGGGCTCCTTGTCTCCGAGAAGGCAGCAGGCCTTGCAGACGGCCCGACCAAGTTCGAGCAGTACTACGACTTCAAAGAAGCGCTCAAGACCATCCCGTCTCACCGCTTCTTGGCCATCCGCCGTGGTGAGCGCGAGAACGTGCTGCGTGCGCGCATCGAAATCGACGGCGAGCCGCTGGTGATGAGCCTGAGCGGTCTGATGGGCAAGAAGCATCAGAGCCCGTTCGCTGAGCAGATGACGCTGGCTGTGGAGGATGGCTACAAGCGCTTGCTCGCCCCCAGCGTCGAAAACGACCTGCGCGTCGAGCTGAAGATGCGCTCCGACCGCGGCGCCGTGGACGTCTTCGCAGACAATCTGCGCAACTTGCTGATGTCTGCGCCGCTCGGCGAAAAAGCGGTCTTGGGTCTCGACCCCGGTCTGCGCACGGGCTGCAAGTTTGTGGCTGTCGATGCGACCGGTAAGTTCCTTGCGGAAACCGTGCTGCACCTTTCGAAGGGCGCTGGCGCGGAGGCCGCTGCCAAGCTTCAGCTGCTCGAGTATGTGCGCAGGTACCAGCCCCGCGCGGTCGCCATAGGCAACGGCACGGGCGGACGCGAAGCAGAGAAGTTCGTGCGCGCCGTACTCAAGGACGAGAACGTCGCAGACCTTATCGTCGTGCAGGTGAACGAAGCTGGCGCCAGCGTGTACAGCGCCTCCGAAGTGGCACGCGACGAGCACCCTGACCTCGACGTCACCGTGCGCGGTGCGCTTTCTATTGCGCGCCGTTTGCAGGATCCACTCGCAGAGCTCGTGAAAATCGACCCCAAGGCCATCGGTGTCGGCCAGTACCAGCACGACGTGCATCAACCGCTGCTCGCCAAGAAGCTCGACGAGGTTGTGGAGAGCTGCGTAAACGGCGTGGGCGTGGAGCTCAACACAGCGAGCGCGCCCTTGCTCTCGCGCGTCAGCGGCATCGGCCCGTCGCTCGCCAAGAAAATCGTCAAATTCCGCGAAGAAAAGGGCCGTTTCAAGAGCCGCGCAGAGATCCTCGAAGTGCCTGGTCTTGGACCACGCGCATTCGAGCAGGCTGCGGGCTTCTTGCGCGTTGCAGGAAGCGAGCATCCCCTCGACCACTCGGCGGTCCATCCCGAGCGTTATGAGTTGGTCTCGCGCATCGCACAGGATCTCGGCACCGAGCTCAAAGAGCTTGTCGGCAACGCGAGCGCCGCGGAGCGCATCGACCTCAAGAAGTACATCGGCGAGGGCGTCGGTGAGCCCACCCTGCGCGACATTTTGGCGGAGCTCAAGAAGCCTGGCCGTGACCCGCGCGCGGACTTCGAGCCCCCCAAGTTCCGCGAGGATGTAGAGAAGCTCGAAGACCTGCAGGTCGGCATGATGCTCGAAGGCGTCGTCACCAATGTCACCGCTTTCGGTGCGTTCGTCGATGTCGGCGTACACCAGGATGGCTTGGTCCACGTATCGCAGATTGCGGACCGCTTCGTGAAAGATCCCGCCGAGGCCGTGAAGGTCGGCGACAAGATCAAGGTGAAGGTGCTCGAGGTCGACCTTCAACGTCGCCGCATCTCCCTCACAGCGCGCAGCGATGCGGCTCCGCGTAAGCCGAGCGGCCCCGACGAGCGTCGTCAGGGCGGCGGTCAGGGTGGCGGCAACTTCCGTGGACCCCAGGGTGGCGGGAGGCCGCAGGGTGGCGGCGGTGGACGCCCGAATGCGCGACCCGAGCCCGAGAAGTTCGCCAACAATCCCTTTGCTAAGCTACTGAAGCGCTGACGCGAGCTGGGACGGACCGGGAGCGCGGACGGATGCGCTTTTCGACCTCCGCGCTCGCGCAGCGACCCGCAATAGAGAGGGGGGAGAAGTGGCACATTGTTCTACTCAGCGCGCTTTTGTGCTGCGCACTGTGACCTTCTTCGCCCTCACGCTGCTTTTAGCGTGTGCACCCAAGCCTGAAGAGCTCACACCGAGCGAAGCGCTAGGGGCGTTCCTGACCGCTGTCGAACGCAGCACTCACGCGCCCGATCAGCGCAAAATCGCTTACGGCTGGCTCGATCTGGAGAGCCAAGAGGCGCTCGCTGAGCGGGCCCGCCTCGCCAATTCGCTTGCGGGTCGCAAAATCAAGCCCTGGGAAATGCTCGTTCCCGGGCGGGTCAGCTTTGCGGGACAAAGCATGGCCGGCGTACGCATGACTTCGAAGATCGAGGGCGAAAAAGCCACAGTCGGCATCCTGATCGAGAAAGGCAAGCCCATCGAAGTCCCCATGCTGCGCCAAGCAGGTCAGTGGCGCGTCGTTCTGGGCCTGGGCTCGAGCCTGAACGCCCAACCCCCGCCTCTCGAAACGCTCTAGCAGCAGACCAAGGTCGCCCGCCGGCTCATTCGCACGCTCTCGCCACAGGCGAGAAATACTTTGGCCCGATGCGCGCGGGCACATGGCCTTTTTCCAGACTATCCTTGATGCCGGCTACCTCTCAGCAGTGTGCGGAAAGCGAAGCAACGACATGGCAAACGCGAGCTACGACGTGATTGTGATAGGCGCTGGCCCCGGTGGTTACCCCGCCGCCATTCGCGCAGCTCAACTCGGACTCAAGACGCTGTGCGTTGAGAAAGAGTACATTGGCGGCGTCTGCCTAAACTGGGGCTGCATCCCGAGCAAAGCGCTGATCGCGGCCGCCGGAACGGTCGAGAAAATTCGTCACGCCGACAAAATGGGCATCATCGTCGGCGACGTAAAAGTCGACGTAGAGAAGCTTCAGGCCTGGAAAGAAGGCATCGTCAAGAAGCTCACCACGGGCGTAGCGGGCTTGCTCAAGGCGAACAAGGCCGACAGCGTATTCGGCGATGCCAAGGTCATTTCCCCGACCAAGGTGGAAGTCAAAAAGGCTGACGGCTCGGTGCAGACCTTCGAAGCGACGCGCGGCATCATCGTCGCCACCGGCGCCACGCCCATTCAGATTCCGGGTTTTGTTCCGGATGGCAAGGTGGTGATTACCGCACGTGAGGCCGTGAGCCTGACGAAGGTGCCCGCCACGCTGGTGCTTATCGGCGGTGGCGTCATCGGCCTCGAGCTCGGCATGGTGTACCAGAAGCTCGGCTCGAAGGTCATCGTGGTGGAGATGCTCGACCAGCTGCTACCGACCGAAGATCCGGACCTAGTAAAGGTCGTCGAGAAGCGCTTCACCTCGCGAGGTGGCGAGGTGCTTACCAAGGCCAAAGCCAAGGGCTGCGTCGTCCAAGGAGCCAAGGCTAGCGTCACCGTGGAACACAACGGCAAAGAGCGGGTCATCGAAGCAGACGCGGTGCTTGTCGCTGTCGGCTTCCGCCCGAACTCCAAGGGGCTTGGGCTGGAAGAGGTCGGCGTAAAGCTCGACGAGCGCGGCCACATCCCCACCAACGAGCTCATTCAAACCAACGTGCCCGCGATTTACGCCGTCGGCGACGTGAGCGGTCCCCCTTACTTGGCGCATAAGGCCACGAAGGAAGGCGAAATCGCGGCTGAAGTCCTCGCGGGCCACAAGGCTGCACGAGATTGGCGCGTGATGCCGGCAGCCATCTTTACCGATCCGGAAATTGCGACAGTCGGACTCAAAGAGAAGGAAGCCAAGGCCCAGGGCAAGGCCGTGAAAATCGGCAAGTTCCCGTTCTCGGTCTCTGGCCGCGCGATGGCAGTGAGCGAGACCGAAGGCTTTATCAAGACCATCATCGACGCGGAGTCCCACGAAGTGCTCGGCGTAGGCATCGTCGGTCCGGAAGCTTCGGACCTGATAAGCGAAGCTGCGCTCGCCATCGAGATGTGCGCCTTTGCGGAAGACGTTGGACTCACCATCCATCCGCATCCGACGCTCAGCGAAGCGATGATGGAATCGTTCAAGCACGCGCTTGGCGAAGCTGTGCACATCCTCAACAAGTGATCCGGCTTGGCTGAGGCCGTAGCCCTCCTCTCCTTCTCGAAGGCCCATGCGCAGCTTCACCGCCTATCGTCTCGGCAGCATTCCTTACGCGGAGGCGCATGCGCTGC
>CAZEWA010000173.1:0-11231 GCA_964515685.1 uncultured Polyangiales bacterium
TTAATGAGCGCCATAGAGGGCCTCCTTGAAGGGCTCCATGCCCACGCGTCGGTAGCAGTCCAAGAATCGTTCGTCTTCGTCGGTGCGGATGGCGAGGTACTTTTTCACCACGGTCTCGACCGCGTTCACGATCTTCTCGGGCGGAAATGCTGGACCCACGATCTTGGCGACCGCAGCATCGTTCCCAGGCGCGCCACCGAGTGCCAGCTGATAGGCTTCTTCGCCGCGCTTGTTGATGCCGAGGATGCCTATGTGGCCCACGTGATGGTGGCCGCAGGCGTTGATGCAGCCGCTCATCTTGATGTTCAGCTCTCCGATGTCGTGCTGGTAGTCGAGGTCTTCGAATCGCTTCGAAATCTCGAGTGCCTGCGGGATGGAGCGAGCATTGGCCAGGTCGCAATAATCGAGACCGGGGCAGCAAATGAGGTCGCCGATGAGGTTCTGGTTGGGACGCGCCAGGTCGAGCTTCGTGAGCGCTGCATAGAGCTCTGGCAGCTTGGAAGTCTCCACGTGCGGCAGCACCAGGTTTTGTGCGTGCGTCGCGACGATTTCGCCGAAGCTGTAGTCGTCCGAGAGCTGCGCAATGGCGTCCATCTGCGTGTCGGAGACATCGCCTGGGGGGGTGTCGGGCATCTTGAGCGAGAGGTACACCGCGCTGTAGCCGGGCACCTTGTGCTCGCCCACGTTGTGCTCCACCCAGCGGCCGAAGTTGCGGTCCTTGCTCAGGCGGAACGAGCCGATCTGCGCCGCGCTGTCCTGGAGCTGCTTGTATGCGGGCGGCACGAAGAACTTGCTGACGCGCTCGATTTCGTCCTGGGTCAGCTTCATGACCCCGTCCTTGATGTAGCCCCATTCTTCTTCGACGCGACGCGTGAACTCGGCCTGGCCGAGCGTGTTCACCAGGATCTTGATGCGCGCCTTGAACTTGTCCTTGCGGTCGCCCCACTGGTTGTAGACGCGCAGGATGGCTTCGAGGTAGCTGAGCAGGTCTTCCTTGGGTAGCCACTCGCGAATGGTCTTGCCGATCACTGGCGTGCGGCCGAGGCCACCGCCGACGATGATCTGGCACCCCACTTCGCCTTGCTCGTTCTTCAGCAGGCGGATGCCGATGTCGTGAATGCGCACCGCAGCCCGGTCGTGGTCGGGCGTGCCTGTGATGGCGATCTTGAATTTGCGCGGCAAATAGCCGAACTCAGGATGGAACGTGGACCACTGCCGCATAATTTCTGCGATGGGGCGCGGGTCTTCGAGCTCATCCTTGGCGATGCCCGCGAGGTGATCCGATGTGATGTTGCGGATGCAGTTGCCGCTCGTCTGGATGGCGTGCATTTCGACGCTGGCCAAGTCGCGCAGCAGCAATGGAACTTCTTCGAGCTTGGGCCAGTTGTACTGGATGTTCTGGCGCGTCGTGAAGTGACCGTAGCCACGGTCGTACTTGCGCGCGATGTGCGCGAGCATGCGCATCTGCTTCGAGGACAAAAGCCCGTAGGGAATGGCCACACGCAGCATGTAAGCCTGAAGCTGCATGTACAGGCCGTTCTGGAGGCGCAACGGCTTGAACTGAAGCTCGGTGATGTCCCCGGAAATGCGCCGCTCTACCTGACGGGCAAACTGCTCTGCGCGCTCGAAGACGATCTTTCGATCGTAGTCATCGTACTGATACATAAGTGCTCTCGATCCTCTTCGGTTGGGATTCTCAGTCGGGCCTGCGCACGCGGACGGTGGGCCCCGTGCTGCGGATGCGCTCGCGGGCGCTCAGCGCGTCGATAAAACCGCCGTCTTTGACCTCGACCTTGAAGGTGTACGGGTCTGCGACGAGGGGTTGCTCCGATTTTGACCGCGTAGCCGCTTCCGTCTCGCCTGTGTCGTGCGGGAGAACAGCCGCTTCCTGGAGCGCTCGGGTCCATTTGCCCGCGGTATTCAGGTACACCGGGGCCCCATCGGCCAGAAGGCGCGCCGTGACTACCACAACCTCATTCGTATCCACCATGAGCCGCAATTTGGGAGGGATTGAGCCATCAGACAACCGAAGAATTGTTATGCTGCCCATAACGCCCCGTTATGAGTTTTAGATAGCTATGGATCTCGATAAATTGCGTGCTTTTGCTACGGTCGCCCTCGAGGGAAACATCACGCGGGCTGCGCGCATGCTCCGAACCAGCCAGCCTGCGGTGTCGAAACAGGTTTCCGAGTTGGAGGACTCTCTCGGTGCTGTGCTCTTCGACCGCTTGCCCCGCGGGGTGCGCTTGACGGAAGCGGGGGAGGCCCTTTTGCGTCATGCCCAGCAGATATTGGCCGCTGAGCGGGCCGCTGAGACCGAAATCGCCGAACTTTCGGGCATGACACGGGGCAGGCTCGGCGTGGGGGCGAGCACCACCATCGGCAGTTACCTGCTGCCGGGGATTTTTGGCGCGTTTCAGCGCAGCTACCCGCAGGTCCGGCTCGAACTGGAGATTGCCAACACGGCCTCGGTGCAGGCCATGGCATTTGACGGCCGGATCGACTTTGGGTTGACCGAGGGCTTCGTGCCCACAGACCAGCTCAGTGCGGAGGTAATTTTCCACGACGAAATGGTGGTCATCGTGGCGCCTGGACATCCGCTCTTGGCGAAGTCTAAGGTCAGCATCAGGGACCTGTGCAAGGTGCCCTTCATTTGCCGCGAGCGCGGATCCGGGACGCGCGACGTAATCGAAGCGGCTTTCCAGGCGCAGAACGTGGAGATTGAACCCGTGATGTCCCTCGGCAGCACGGAAGCCGTGAAGCGCGGTGTCGCGGCTGGGCTCAGCTTTGCCGTGGTGTCACGCCTCACTGTGGAGCTGGAAGTGACGGCAGGAAAGCTCTGCGTGTTGCCCCTGCCGGAAATCCAGATCAAGCGACCTTTGCACCTAGTCCGGCTCAAGGGAAAGCGCGAGAGTCGTGCAGTGAGCACCTTTCTCAAGATGCTGCGCGACACGCTGCCTGCGCCGTAACGTGCCCGATTAGGTCGCGATGGACTCGCAGATGTAGTCGGGAATGACGCCGGAAGCGTCGATCAGCAGCTGGTAGTTCTCCTTGGCGGTGTTTCCGGAGAGCGTGAGTACGGTGTCGATACCGAACTTGTTGCCACCGCGTATATCGGTCTCGAGCGTGTCACCGACCATGAGAATGTCCTTGCGCCGCACGCCGGGCGTGATGGCGCTCGCGCGTGAGAAACTGTAGGAAAACATGTAAGCGTCGGGCTTGCCGAAGCGCACGAACTCCTTGCCGAGAATGCTCTCGATGAGATCGGCGATGCCCCCGACGGCAACCGCTACGTTATTGCCGCTAACTGGATAAACCTTGTCGGCGTTGGCGACCACGACAGGCATGGTTCGGTGCCGCAGCAGGTTGATCGCGCGATTGATATCGGGCTGCCAGTCGAAGCCTTCGTCGTCGAGCAAGGCCACGGCGCCCACGGGTGTGTCCAACGTGCACTCCGAAAGAGGAACCGCGGTGAGCCCTGCCGATTCGATGTAGAACGCAGAGTCCTTCTTGCCGAGGTAGGCGACCTGCCCGTTCTTCACTTTGGAGCGCAGGAAATCGCGAGCCAACATGCCTGAGCTTATGACGCGGTCCTCGGGAAACAGCTCTCCGAACTCGGGATGCGTGTAGAGCTGTCCCATCTTTCGCGGCGAGCGCGACGAATCGTTGGTGACGATGAACAGCTCTTTGCCAGCGTTTTTTAGGTCGGCAAGAACATCGAGAACGCCGTGGATGACGCCCTCGAAGTTCTTGAGCACGCCGTACGCGTCGAAGAAGATAACCGAGTAGTTTTCCGCCAGGGCCCGAAACGATTGCACCATGGGCGCGAGTGTAGCGCGCCGAAAGGGGGCTTAGGGGCGCGGAGGAGGGCTCGAGGGATGTCCGAGGTGGCGAATGTCGCGACCCTTGACCATGAAAACCACGACCTCGGCCAGGTTCGTGCTGTGATCGGCGATACGTTCGAGGAGCTTGGCCACCGATTGAATGTGGATGCCGCGTTGAATCGCCGAGGGATCCCGCAGCATGATCTGCAAAATATCGCGAAAAATCTGCTGGTACAGGTCATCAACCTCGGCGTCTCGAGCGATTACCTGCACAGCCTTCTGGTCGTCCGCGCGCACGAAAGCATCGATGGCGTCGCGCACCATGCTTTGAACCAGATCGGCCGTGCGCACGATGTCGTCGTAGGTGCGAAGGGGAGGCGCCGCCGCGAGGTCGATCGCGCGCTCGCAAATATTGACGGCCGAATCGCCGATGCGCTCCAAGTCCGTGACCATCTTTAAGGCCAGCGTGATGAAGCGCAGGTCGCTGCCCATGGGCTGACGTTTGGCGAGAATGAGCAGGCAAAGTTCGTCGATTTCGACTTCGGCTTGATTGACCTTGCGATCAAGCTCGATGGTTTGTCGCGCCAGCTTGACGTCGCGCTCGACCATCGCACGAATGGAATGAGCAATCATGTGTTCGACATGGCCTGCCATGAGGAGCAACTTGTCGCGAAGCTGCCTTAGCTGGTTGTCGTACTCTCGGTCGGTATGCGCGCGCGTCATGATACTCGCTGTGGAAGGAGCACTTTTCGCTCGATGCTTCGGCTTTTCGAACGCTTCGATCAGCCGAATTTGCCAGTAATATAATCTTCGGTACGGCTGTCCGTGGGCTTCGTGAATACGTGATTGGTGGGGCCCGCTTCTACGAGATCTCCCTGCAAAAAGAAGGCCGTTTGGTCGGAGATGCGGGCGGCTTGCTGCATGTTGTGAGTGACCACTACGATGGTGTAGCGGTGCTTGAGCTCTTGAATGAGATCCTCGATGCGAGCGGTCGCAATCGGGTCCAGTGCTGAACAGGGCTCATCCATCAGGAGGACATCTGGCTCGACTGCCAGTGCTCGAGCGATACACAGCCGCTGTTGCTGGCCGCCCGAGAGGCTCGTGCCAGGTGCAGACAAACGATCTTTCACGTCGTCCCACAGGGCCGCTTGCTTCAGAGCAGATTCCACCACACGTTCCGCGTCTTCACGCCGATGCGTGTGTGTCAGATATTTTCCGGCGAGGACGTTGTCGCGGATGGACATAGTGGGAAACGGATTCGGCTTTTGAAACACCATGCCCACACGCCGGCGCAAGAGCACTGCATCGACCTCCGGATCGTAGACATTCTCGCCATCGAGCTCCACGCGGCCTGCAGCACGGGCGCCGGCGACAAGCTCGTGCATGCGGTTCAGGCAACGAATGAACGTAGATTTGCCACAACCAGATGGGCCGATGATGGCCGTGACGCCGCGCTCGTGTATGTCCAAGGCGATGCCGTGTAGTACTTCGGCGCTGCCAAACCACGCGCGAAGGTCGCGGACGACATATTTAGGAGCGTGATTCATAGGGTTTTCGGAAGGGGGCGGAAATTGGGAAGCGAACACAAAGACCTCAGAGCCTATGCCTGCGCTTACGCTCAACGCGGTCTCGCACAAGGATCGCGGCCGCGTTCAGGAGTAACATTAGGCAAAGAAGAGCGATGATGCCGGCAGCGGCGTTCACCATGAATTCTTTCTGCGGACGCGAAACCCAGTTAAAAATCTGGATGGGTAGGGCGCTGAATGGAGCGTCGAGTCCGTCCGGCAGAAACGTGACGTAGCTCAGGGCGCCTATCACCACGAGGGGCGCGGTTTCGCCCATAGCGCGGGATAAACCTAAGATTGAGCCGGTCAGAATGCCGGGCACGGCTTCGGGAAGCACCACCTGCCGCACCATCTGCCAGCGTGTTGCGCCTAGGGCGAGGCAGGCTTCCCGTGTGCTCATGCTCACGGTACGCAGGGCTTCCCGTGACGTCACTACAACCACAGGCAGCACCAACAGCGCGAGGGTAAAAGCGCCTGCGATAAGGCTGCGGCCCATACCCAAGGTGCGCACGAAGACACCAAGGCCAAGTAGCCCATAGATGACCGACGGCACGCCAGCCAGGTTTGCGATGTTGATCTCGACGGCTGCTGCGAACGGGCTCTTTTTGCCGTACTCCTCGAGATAAATGGCAGAGCCTACGCCGAGTGGCAGAGCGATGACCGCGGTCAGGACCATCAGGTACAAGGTGCCAACGACGGCCGGTAGGATGCCGGCAAGCTCGGCTTTGCGCGATGGAAATCCCGTGAGGAAATTGAAGTCGATGCGAGGCATGCCGTCGATCAGCATCCGCAGGATCAGGCTCCCGAGCAGGAGGACGGGTAGGGCGACTGCCACAAGGCACAAGGAAACGAACACACGCTCGTAAAGTTGGCTGCGACTGTGCCCCTGGGATTTGAGGCTTCGACGTAGTGGCGACGCGTTTGTCTGGGCCATTTCAGTTTTCTCGAAAGCGACGTGAGAGGCGTTGGCTCAGCAGATTCATCATGAACGTCATGACAAACAGCGCGCTACCCACCGCAAAAATGGTTCGGTATTCGATCGTTCCCGTCGGAACGTCGCCCATGCTGATCTGCACGATGTACGCCGTCATGGTCTCGATCGGAACGCGCGGATCGAAGGTAAATCTGGGCTGTTGCCCTGCAGCGATCGCTACAATCATCGTCTCGCCGATAGCGCGAGAAAGTGCGAGGATCGTAGCCGCGGAGAGACCGCTCGTTGCCGCCGGAATCACGATCTGAAAGATGGAACGCAGCTTGGTGCCACCTAGCCCCAGCGCCGCTTCACGCAGCGCATCGGGGACCGCGCCCAGGGCATCTTCGCTGAGCGAGGAGATCATCGGGATGATCATGATGCCCATCACGATCCCAGCGGACAGGGCGTTGAAACCCGAGAGTCCTGGGATGAAGCGCTGCAGAAACGGACTGAGAAAGGCGAGCGCAAAGTAGCCGTAGACGATGGTGGGCACGCTGGCCAAAAGCTCCAGTGTGGGCTTGAGCAGGCGACGCGCACGCTCGGGAGCAAACTCGCTGAGGTAGACCGCGGCCAGCAGGCCAAATGGTAGAGCCACTGCGAGCGCGATGGCGCTCGTTAGCAGGGTTCCCGAGAGCAATGGCCAAATGCCGAACTTTGCATTGGCGAAAAGCGGGGTCCATTCAGTGCCTGAGATAAATTCCCACAGCGACACTTCTTGGAAGAAGAGAAAGGTTTCAGTGGCAAGTGTGAGCAAAATTCCAAGCGTCGTCAGGACCGAAACGAGGCCCGTGCCGACGAGGAAAACTTCGATGCAGCGCTCGCTTATACGCTTGCTTTGGCCCTGAATCTTGGAGTCTCGAAGCGAGGTTTCGCGAGTGGCAGTGGCGGCGATCTGCATAGACGCTCACTTTCCTGAGAGGAGGTCCGTCAGCGAGACGCCCACCTTGGAGCCAGAACCATGGAAAACGCTGCCTGTCGTGCGGGCGTCAAACCGTGCCTTGGCAAGACCATAGGTGGATGCCGGCAGCGCGATGTAACCGACTTCCCGAACGAGATGCGTCCCTTCGCCCAGGTAGAAGTGCACCAAGTCCTGCACTTCTTTCCGCTCTGCTTGCGTGCGATTTACGTAGAGAAAGATAGGACGCGCGAGCGGCTGGTAGGTTCCGTCCTCGATACTTCGAACAGATGGAGCGATGGGACCCGCGCCATTCGTCTCATCGCCATCGTCGATGGCAAGCAGCTTGAGCACCTCCTTGTTTTCTTCGTAGTAGGCGTATCCGAAAAAGCCGAGTGCCAGTTTGTCCGTGGAGATACCGCGGACAAGAACGTTGTCGTCCTCGCTCGAGGTGTAGTCACCGCGACTTTTGTGCTCTTCACCAACAATGGCTTTGGTGAAGTAGTCGTAGGTGCCCGAGTCGACACCGGCGCCGAACAGGTGGATTTCTTCAGCCGGAAAGCCAGGCCGAATGTCGGCCCAGGTTTTGACTTGGCCTTGGGCTTCGGGGCGCCATAGCTTGCGGAGTTCAGCCACGGTCATGCTGGTCGCCCACGTGTTGTCGCGATGCACCACGATGGCGATTCCGTCGTATGCGACAGGCAGCTCGATGTAGTCGACGCGGTGCTTTCGGCAGGCATCGACCTCCGTGGGTTTGATCGGTCGTGATGCTCCGGCGATTGCAATCTCTTTGGAGCAGAACTTCTTGAAGCCGCCGCCGGTGCCAGAGGCAGCCACGGTGACCCGCGTTTGACTTTTCTTCTGAAACTCCTCGGCCATCGCCTCGCTTATCGGAAACACGGTGCTCGAACCGTCGATGGCGATGAGCGTCGGGCCTTTCGTTGCCGCGACCTCGTCATTGGCTGTGTGCTTGGAGCACGCGGCGATGAGTGAAAACGCGAGAAAAATCGCCTTGGGAGCATAGCGAAAAGGTCGAATCACGGGGTTCTCCAAGGGGAGGGCGAAGGACTTCCTTCTCATCCCTGTCACCGGGTCTGAACCTGGACGCGCTGTGTGACATTCCGATGGCGCTTACGTCACATGTCCCGCCCGCTTTTTGTCACACGTTTGTCACTTAACCGGAGGCTCCCTGTCACCGCATGGGCAAAGACCTTGGCCGTCGAAAGGATACGACGAGCAGATGGCAATCAGAGGGCACGACGAGAACAAATGGGTGAACCGTGGTTGCCGCGCCATCGCTATCCCCAGTGTGCTCTGGCTCCTTGTTACGGCATGGCAGGCGAATCGCGTCTCTGCACAAGAACCCACCCAAGCCGCAGCGAGCGACACCAAGACGGAATCGGCTACGCGCGCGGAGGATGCCCCAAGGGATAAACCTTGGTACGAGCGCATAAAGATGCGCGGCTACACTCAGTTTCGCTACAACCGGCTGCCGAGCTTCAACGAAAACGACAACCTTACCAACCCACAAGGTGATCGTACCATCGGGGGCGCGAATGGCTTTTCGATTCGGCGGGCTCGCTTAGTGATTTCTGGCGATATCCACGAGTACGTCTCTGTGTATCTCCAGCCGGATTTCGCTTCTTCTATAAACGATCAGCTCAACGTGGCGATCATGCGAGATTGGTACGCTGACGTATTCCTCACGAAGGATAAGTCACTTCGGCTGCGGGTAGGCCAATCCAAAGTACCGTTCGGATTCGAGAACCTGCAATCGAGTCAAAACCGACTCGCGTTCGACCGCAACGATGCGCTCAACAGCGCCGTCAAAGATGAGCGCGACATCGGCGTGTTCGCGTACTGGGCATCACCCAAGATTCGCGAGCGCTTTAAGTTGCTGGTCGATAGCGGGCTCAAGGGTTCAGGTGATTTTGGTGTCGTCGGTTTAGGTGTTTACAACGGTCAAACCGCCAATCGACTTGCGCTGAGCGACGACATGCATGTGGTGGGACGCGTTACGTATCCCTTCTTGTTTGGTGAGCAGTTCGTTGAAGTTGGCGCGGGTGGCTATTGGGGGAAGTACTACGTCACCAAGCAAGCGGACGGACCGTACACGTTTGCCGATGGCGGCAAGATTCGCGACGCGCGTGCTTTTGCCTCGCTCGTCGTGTATCCGCAACCGTTTGGCTTTATGGCCGAAGGAAACTATGGCGTCGGCCCATCCATGGGCGAGCTGGGCCATGCCGACCGCAATGAGATCAAAGCTCGCAAGCTCTTTGGCGGCTACGCGCAAGTGATGCTCAAAGTAGACGATGTGCTCGGGACCGTTGCGCTCATCCCCTACGCGCGCGCCACGTACTATGAGGGCGGCAAGAAGTTTGAAGTGAACGCACCGTTCTATCGAGTGCGTTCAGTCGAACTCGGAGTGGAGTGGCAAATCCTCAAGGCGTTAGAGCTCACGCTGGCGTACGACCTCGAAGACCGCACGTCTGCCAAGGCTCCCTACGTGCAGCAACGTGGGCACGTCACGCGGGTCCAGCTGCAGGTTAACTACTGAGCCCGCACGGGGTTGCTTATTGCGGGAGAAGCTGCTTCAAGAGCCTGATGGGACATGGTTTTTGGGGAGTGAGTGCTTGGGCACTCGCGCTCGGGTTTTGCTTTGGGATCGCATCGGCATCCGCGCAATCGAGTGTCGGCCAATTCGGACAGACCGAGTTGGGCCAAACAGCGCAGACTGAACAGGCCGACTGGCGCAAGCCCCATCCGATGGAAGCGGACCGCTTTACGTTCAGGCCAGGGATCGGTGCGGTGCTCTCATCGCAAGACGGAAAGTTCGAGCTTCAGCTGCGCCTGTTTGGGCAGATCCTCTATCAGGCGGATCGTCGCTACAACGGCGCTGACGAGCGCATGGAAAATGTCGGCGCGCTCATGGTGCGTCGCCTGCGCTTCATCATGGCAGGCCACATCTTCGGCAAAGACACGCAGTACCATCTGCAAGCTTCGTTTGCGCCGCGCGAACTCGGACTCGGTCAGGGCGATGCCAATCGCGATTTTCGACAAAATCCTCCCATCACGAACAACGACAATGTCGTGACGATTGCGCCGTTGTTCAACTTCTACCTACAGTTCAACCAGCTGCGCGACCTCAACGTTCGCGTCGGACAGTACAAGATTGCTTACAACCGTGAGCGTGTTGTCGCGGTGAGCGACCTGCAGTTCGTGGATCGCTCGCTGGCGAACCAAGAGTTCAACTACGATCGCGATATCGGCATCGACTTCCGCTCGTCCGATCTGTTCGGGCTCGACAAGAAGCTGCGTTATGTGGCGGGCGTGTCCACCGGCAAAGGGCACAGTGCGAACAACCTCGTGGACTTTGGCTACCTGTACTTGGTTCGCCTCGAATACCTCCCGCTCGGAACGTTCGACGACTACGTTCAGGCGGATGTTCTTCGCACCGCCAACCCCAAGTTGAGTCTGGGCGCGGCCTACATTTTCGCCAATCGCGCGCGCGGCAATCGGGGCATCATCGGCCACACGTTCGCCGACGGTGGTTACACGAACTACCACAATGCAACTGCAGATCTCGTGTTCAAATGGGTTGGCTTTTCGCTGGAGACAGCGGGCTACGTGCGCACCGGAACACGGCAGCGCGGTCGGGTCGAGAACGAGTTGGGCGACCTCGTCGCGCGTGACAGGGCGCGCAACGGTCTCGGCGTGAATGCGCAGGCCGGCTACGTGCTTACAAGCCGAATTCCGCTCGAAGTGAGCGGGCGCTACAGCGCCGTTGGAGGCCTCGGGGACGACACGGGACTGTCGAAGGGGCAGGAAGTTGGACCGGGACTCAGTTACTACTTTCAAGGCCATCTGCTCAAGCTGCAGCTCGAGATGATGCATCAGTGGGGCTCAGGAATACAGAACCCCATGGGGGGTACGATCACGCGCGGTTCCGCGTTCAGCGACGGCAATCAAAGCTA
>CAZEWA010000174.1:0-11176 GCA_964515685.1 uncultured Polyangiales bacterium
GTTGCTGCGTGCACTCTCGCGGTTCATCTGCAGAGCATGCAATAACGTTTGCAGGCGCCTGCGCAGTTCTTGGCTTCGCATTCCGTCTGCACATTCCTGTTGAGACATCTTATGATCTCAGGCTGTGAAATATCGAACGCTGTTCACCGCGCAAGGAACTTTGCTCAGCCTGCTCAGCGCTTCCCTGGTGCACGCGCAAGCGCTCGACGAGGCGCAGGCTTCCGAGGTGCAGGCTCCCGAGACGCAGGCAGAGTCTGCCGAACTCCCGTCTGCCGAGCTCCCGTCGGCATCCATGCCCCCTGGACCAGACGCGACGGCCGAGGCAGGTGCGAACATGCCGGCGCTGGATTCGATCCGACTGCGCAGTGGCGCTGTGTTTCGAGGCCAAGTGCTGGAGTACGAGCCATCGTCGCGAGCGGTTTTACGCATGCACGATGGGAGCTCGCGCACCTTTGGCGGGGAGGACATCCTCTCGCTTGCGTTGGCCGCGGAGCCTTTGCCCACGGCGGGTTGCACGGAGGTGGCGCCTCAAGCTGCGGCGGCTTCAGAGTCGCGAGCGGTGCACGCAGAGCCGAGGCTTACGGTGCGCGGTTGGCCGGGCTACTTGGTGTACGCACGCGAGGTGACGCAATTCACAGCGACCGAGCTGTGTGCGTCCGACTGCAACGTAAGCTTGCGTTCAGGGGATTACTACTTTGGCGTGGCGAAACCCGGTAGGTCGGTCGTGGAGGCTGCAAAGCCGGTGAGTATTCGCGAGTCGAGCCGAGTTGAAGTGCTACCCGAGAGCCACCAAGCATCACGCATCGGCGGCGCCATCGTGTTGGGCGCGGGCTTGGGGCTCGGTGCGTCGTTTCTCGTGAACGGAGCGCGTGCCTACGACGCGGCATACGCATGCTCCAGCTGGTACGACTCCTGCGAAGAGCGAGCGACGGACGCTCGGCGCCCATGGCGGGTTGCGGGCGCGCTCAGCACCGTCGCGGGCCTGCTGTTGGGCGTCGTGCTGCTCGCCCGCAAAGACCGTGCGCACGTCAGCGTCCGCAGTCAGCAGCGCCCGCACGAGAGCGCAGAAGCAGAGCCCGAGGCGCGCCCTGCACCGCAGAAGACTGCGGCGGCCACGAAGCCTTAAAAATCGCTTTCCGCACAGGACCGAACATTGGTGCGGTCTGCAAAGGTCTGTCACGCTTTCCGCCGTGACTACCCTCCGAATCTACAAGCGCACCTTTGACGCGCTCGGGCGTGAACGCCGTGTGGCTTTGGGTCTGCTCTTTGCCAATTTGTTGCTGGCGGCGGCGCAGTTCGCGGAGCCCTTACTATTCGGTCGCGTGATCGATGCGCTCTCCCAGCCGCGCCCTGTGCACAGCCCGATGACATTCTCGGAGCTTGCGCCCTTGGTCGTCACCTGGGCGCTGTTTGGCATCGGCAGTATGTTGGGCGGCATCGGTGTGGGGTATCGCGCGGACCTGTTGGCGCATCGCGCGCGGCTCGATGTGATGGCGCGCTACTTCGGACATGTGTTGGGACTGCCGCTCGGCTTCCACCTCAAGGCGCACTCGGGCAGGGTGCTCAAGATCATGATGAACGGCAGCGAGTCGATGTGGGGCCTGTGGCTCAATTTCTTTCGTCAGCATTGCTCGTCGTTCATTCTCCTGGTGGTCTTGCTGCCTCTCACGCTCTTCATCCACCTTCAGCTCGGCGCGTTGCTGTGTGTGTTGGTGATGGGTTTTGCCATGACGATTGGTTTTGTCGTGCGTAAGACCAACGATCTGCAGCGTGCGGTGCATGAGTACCAAAGTGGACTCTCTCAGCACACAGCCGATGGTCTCGGAAACCTTGCGGTGGTGCAGAGTTTCGCGCGCGTAGAGTCCGAGATCAAGACGATGCGCAACATCAGTGCGGAGCTGATGGCGGCGCAAAAGCCGGTGCTTTCGTGGTGGGCCTTCGTGGTGATGGCCACGCGCATGGCCTCGACGCTCACGGTGACGGCGATCTTGTTCCTCGGAACCTACTTGTACTTGCAAGGCAAGGTGACGCTCGGTGAAGTCGTGACGTTCATGAGCATCGCTACGCTCTTGATAGGGCGTCTAGATGGCACGGCGAGCTTTGTGACATCGCTGCTTCAAGAGACGCCCAAGCTGCGTGAGTTCTTCGAGGTGCTGGACACGCAATCGAGCATCGAGGAGCGGACCACGGCGCTTTCGCCGAGGCGACTCCGAGGCCAGGTGCGCTTTGAGCAAGTCGGCTTTTCTTATGACGGCGCGCGCGATGCGATGCGTGAGGTTAGCTTCGAGGCTCAACCCGGTGAGACGATTGCTCTGGTGGGGCCCACAGGCTCAGGCAAGAGTACAGCGCTGTCGTTGTTGTATCGGGCGTTCGATCCTACGCGCGGCCGCATCGTAGTCGACGCGCATGATCTGCGAGACCTGAAGCTCGATGCCCTGCGCGATAACATCTCCGTGGTCTTCCAGGAGCCCATGTTGTTTGCGCGCACGCTGCGGGACAATCTGCTGATAGGTAAGCCCGAAGCGAGCGACGAAGAGCTGTGGCAAGCGCTGACGCGAGCCCAGGCGCGCGAGGTGGTGGAGCGCATGCCAGAAGGGCTCGATACCGTGCTGAGCGAGCGCGGACGGTCGCTCTCGGGTGGAGAGCGTCAGCGCCTGTCGATAGCGCGCGCACTACTAAAAGATGCGCCCATCTTGATCCTGGACGAGGCTACGAGTGCGCTGGATGCGAACACGGAGCGCAAGCTGAAGCTGGCACTCGACGAAGCGATGCAGGGTCGCACTACCTTCGTCATCGCGCACAGGCTGTCTACGGTGCGCAATGCCACGCAGATCCTGGTGTTCGAGCAAGGCGGCGTGGTGGAGCGGGGAACGTTCGAGGAGCTGGTCGCGCGAGAAGGGCGCTTCAACGAGCTGGCGCGCGCGCAGTTCATGGCTGCCTGAGGAGCCGTGGCAAGGCGAAGAGCTTCCTGCTGCCCGACTTGCAGTGAGCTACGGAGCCTCTCCTTCTACGATGTCTCGCGCCCTGTCCACCGAACCGGGTGCGAGAAATAGCTCTTCCCCCGAGAGGGTGCGCAGGTTCCAGGCGTCGGTGACCTCTCGCACGCGTCGCACGGGCAGGCCCGAGCGTGCTGCAAGCGCCTTGACAGTGACGCTGTGTCGCGTGCTGCGGTCGTCCACGAGATCTACCAAGGCCTGAGCGACCATGCGCTCCATCTGGTGAATATCGAGCGCTTCAGGCTCTCGGTTTGTCATGGGCAGCGTATAGCGCATTCAGCCTCACCAGGCGCGCAGGCGGCTGAACAAGGCTCGGCGCTCGCTGCGCGCTGGCTCGGTCGCTGTCAGTTCATCTGATAGAAGAATTCTTCGCGCACGATTTTGTCGTCTTGCACCGTGAACAACCCGATTTCTTCCATCTGCATGCGCTCCCCGGTGCGCTTGTCGGTTACGTCGTAGTTGAAGCGTACAGCGAAGCGGTCGTCGCCATGCGGATACGGACCTGCCACGTCGATCTTGTTGACGTCGTGGTGCTGCATGAACAGCTCGTTCTTGGTAAGCACCGCATCTTTGCCGCTGGTGATGCGCTCCCCGCCCGGTGGCTCTTGCGCCTCGATGCTCTCGATGTTCTGAGCGTACAGGGTCTTGATCGACTCGGTGTTCTTGCCTTGTTGGCAAAACGCCACGAGCTTCGCGCCAATCTCTTGGGAAGACATGGAAACATCTCCTTTCTACCTAGCTAACTGTACCTTACCGGGTCAGGGTATTCCTGCATGGGCAATGTGGAGTGGGGATCTCTTTCCAGCGGAGAGAGCGTGCCTTCTCGCGCCTGCCGACTGCTTCGTGATCTTTTCAACGTGCGCTTTGCGAGGTGGCGCAAGCCTTGCGTCCGTTTGAATTTTCTTCGCGCGGCGGTGTGCGAGCAACGTTCCATAGCAAAGGGAGGCACCTATGTGCAGGTGGGTTGGATATTACGGGTCAGCCATCAAGCCGGAAGAACTTCTGTACGAACCTGAGCATTCGCTCATCCATCAGAGCCAAGCCTCGCAGTTCTTTGAAAACGGTGTGAATGGAGATGGCCTAGGTCTCGGCTGGTACGGCAATCGAGACGTGCCCGGCGTGTACCGAAATGCCGCACCGGCCTGGGGCGACCGGAACTTTCGTGAGTTGTGTGCTCAAATGGAGTCACACCTATTTCTCGCGCACATTCGTGCGGCCACGGGCACGAGCGTGCAGGATACCAACTGCCATCCGTTTCGCTATGGGCGCTGGATCTTCGTTCACAATGGATTCATCGCCGACTACAGCAAAGTGCGTCGAGAATTACTGTTCGCGGTGGCGCCGCATCTTTTCCCTAATCTGTTCGGTACCACCGACTCCGAACTCATGTTCCACCTGGCGCTGACATTCGGGCTGGCAGACGAGCCGCTGCCGGCGCTGGAGCGCATGGCGGGCTTCATCGAACAGCTCGGAGAGCGGCACGGGATCAAAGATCCGCTGCAGATGACGCTCGGCCTGAGCGATGGTCAGCGCTTGTACGCAGTGCGCTACGCCAGCGGGTCGGAGGTCAACTCACTGTTCGTGAGCGAGAATGTGGAGGCCCTGCGCGAGTTGTACCCGGAGAAAGAGCGCTATCAGCATCTCGGCGCGGAAGCGCGCGCGGTGGTCTCGGAGCCGCTTTACAAGCTGCCTGGGGCCTTCCGCGAAGTGCCGGTCTCGACGGCGCTCATCATTCAAAAGGGTAAGGACGAGCTGAGGCCTTTCACACCGCGCCCGCCAGAAGCCGCGCAAGCGCGTTGAGCGCATGGGCGCACTCGCAGCAGCGGCTTCGGGCATCCGGCCAAGCCGACACGGGATGCCCGCTTACGCTCAGGCAGACGTGGCGGCGAACCAAGCTTCGGCGACCGCGTACAGCGTGTCTTCGCTCGCGGCATCGCCCTCAGGCACGCCGTTGGGGGCGCCAAAGGTGTACACGATGCGTCCGACCGGCACGCCAGCCACGAGCACGGTGAACGTGTCGGGGGCGAGGGGCTGGATGCTGTAGGTGGTGCCGTCGAAGGTGACGGTGTTGCTCTGAACGTCGGCCGTAGCGGTTTGGGTGCTCATGGCGGCGCCGTCTAGCACAGAGGCGGCGTGGGACGCTAGCTGGCCGTGGAACACACGAGTCTCGCACTCAAGCCGCCGGTTCGAGCGTGTTGACGTGCTCGCTAGTCTGCGTCGAAGCACAGAGGTTGCAGGCTCGGCACATCAAATGGCGCACGGAGCCCGCCGTAACGAAGCCAGTATGAGCCCGATTCCAGGGCTGGGCCTGCGCATTCAGCGTCGGCTGCAAGGGCGGGTTCGCGCGCCGGGGCCGCGCTTGAGTTGTTCGGCATGGCCTGTGAAAAATGACTCGCCACAACCAGCTCATTTCCAAGCAGTTGGACCGAGCAGCTAGGCTCCTCACGCAACGGGGGCGCATCTGTGCCGGAGCCCGTGCTGTGCGTTACAGAGATGCTGAGCGGGATATCTGACAGCAAGCTTCGCGAGTCAAAGCCTCCTAGGTTCTGTGGACCTGCCTTGAGATCGTTCCTTAGGCAGACCTTGCTGCGGGACGCGCGCTCGGCTTTGGGTGCGTCGCTGGTTCGTGTGCAGGCTCCGAGAGCGAGCGTGAGCACGCTGCCAATGGCAAAAGCGCTCCACCTGCTTGGGCGAACCCAGGCTGAGCTTCGTGTGCCCAAGACGCGCAACGCGGCTCCCATCAAGACGAACTACTTGAGTGCCTTTTCGACGTTGGCGATCTTGGCCTTGAGCTCCGTCAGGTGCTTGTTGACCTCCTCCTTGACCTCCTTGAAGGTGTCGAGGGTGGCCTTGTCGAAGGCGGCGATGTCCTTGGCCAGCTGCTTCTGCAGCGCAGTGACTTCCTTGAGCTTGGCCTGGGCCTCGGTCTTGACCTTACCCTTGGCCTTGGAGATCTGTGCGTTCAGCGCGCGCGCTTGTTCGTTGAGTGAGTTGAGCTTGGCCTTGGCTTCGCCCTTGTAGGCGTCGCGTGCCTTGCTCACGGCAAGCTTCGCGTCTTTCTCTGCTTGCTCAGCGCTTTGCTGAGCTTCTTTGAGCGCGGTCTCCGCGGCTGCCTTGGCTTGCTCGGCAGCCTGCGTCATCTGCACGCGATACTCTTCGGTTTCCTTGCGTGCCTCGGCGACCTGCTCGCGCGCCTTTTCCTCGATCGAGGCGATGCGCGTCTCTGCTTGCTTTTGAAGCGCTAGCAGCTCTTCCTTGTTATCGCAGCCCGACACGGAAAGGGCGAGGACCAGACAGGACAACAGACCCGAGGCTTTGTGGCTCATGCTGGGATGGTGCCGAGGTTGTCGGAAAATGGCAAACTTCATTCATGCGCGTGCGGACGCTATGCAAACGTCGGCCCGTGCTAAAATCGCAGACCCGAGCCAAAACTTACCGCGAGCTCATGCACCCAGCTGCGGCTGCTCACCGCGTCGAAGCCGAGGGGGCCGTCTGAGGCCAGGTCAGGAACGCGGGCGCCGGTAACGCTGCCCACGCCTAGGGCATAGCGCAGGTTTAGGCTGGTGATGACAGAAACGGTATCTTGCGTCTTGCGCAAGAGGTGCTGGGTGTAGCCTGCGCCCAGCGTGAAACCGTAGAAATCGAGTCCCGCATCGCGCAGTGGGTTGCGGTCGGTAAACAGGCCTCCTCCGAGATTCCAGTGTTCGCTTACGAAGTGTCGCAAGCCGGCCCGTAGGTTCCAGCTGACCTTACGGTCTCCCTCGAGAGGCAGTCCGTCGATGGGAAAGTTGAGCGTGCCGTCGAGCGCCACATGTCCGAGCGCATAGTGACGGGCGACACCGAGGCGCAGGTTCGGCGCGCCGCTCAAGGAGAATGTGGCTTCGGTGTCCTTCGAGCGATCGAAGACTTGCAGTCCGGCGGAGGCGCTTCTATCACCTGGGCTAAACACACTCCCGACTTCCTTCGTGCTGCGCGCGAGCACCACGATGGGCGCGCTGATGCTCAGACCGAGTGACCACGCATCGACCGGTCGAACCTGCACGCCTGCGCGTATATTCAGCCCCCACTCGCGCGTGTCTTCCACCGAGAACGCCGAGGCCGAGCGGTCGGGCGCGGCCTGGTTGCCCGCAAAAGCCGACGTCACCAGGTGGCTCGAGC
Source organism: uncultured Polyangiales bacterium (assembly GCA_964515685.1). Taxonomy (GTDB): domain Bacteria; phylum Myxococcota_A; class Polyangia; order Polyangiales; family DASUME01; genus DASUME01. Next base: position 7,155 of record CAZEWA010000174.1, read on the forward strand.
CGTATACGCCCAGGGCCGAGACGCCAACGCGCAGGCGTGAGCTGATTTTGCGGCCCGCGCCCAGGCCGACTTGCAGCTCCTGGCTGCGCTCCTCCTGCAGCACCTGCCAGTGCGTGCCCTCGGGCGTGCGCAGGTCGACCTGCAAGCTGTAGTCCTGGCTGCGGGGTACGGCGGCGCCGAGTGCGATGCTCCAGCGCGCACTGAGTCTGAACGCGTGGGAGACCAGGCTCGGCACGATGACCCAGTCCACGTAGGTTGCGCCCACGCTGCGCCCCTCGCCCTCGAGGATGTCTTTGATGCGGACGATGCGAATGCCGTAGGCGGTGAGGTTCGCGTCGAGCGAGGTGGCCTCCCCCTGGGCCACGCCTGCGGGGTTGTAGAACAGCGCTGCGCCGCCTTCTGTGGTCGCGGTCACAGCGGCTGCGGTTTGTGCTGCCTCGGGCCCTATCGGGATGCCGTCGTCGTTGCCGGCTCGCGCGTGGGGAGCCGAAAAGAGGCTCAGGGCGAGCTGGCAGGCGAGAATCTGGGCGAAAACCTGGGCCGTAGGGCCAAAGGTCCGCCCGCTACCGCGGTCTTCCGTGCCCCCCGATGAATGGCCCACGCGGGGGCATCGTCTCAAGGAGTTGAGGTTAGATGCAATCCTGCTCGAAAAATTCGTCCACAGCATCCCCGTCTGCGGGCGGGTCTGAAAAAAATTGCACGTCCCCAGGCGAGACCCAGTTGCCTCGAGCCCTGGATGCAGAGCAGGCTCGGCCCATGAGGCTTCGTTCGTTCTCGACCGTCTTCGCTACGATCCTGCTTTTGTGCGCCACCTGGCCCGTCTTTGCCAGCACCGAGGAGGCCAGCTGGGAGTTCATCGAGGAGGACGACGGCATCCACACCTGGAAGAAGGAAATCGACGGCGACATGCCGGCCTTCCGCGGGCAAACGTATATTCGCGGCACGCTCGACGACGTGTTGAAGCCCGTGATGGACTACGGGCGTCACACCGAGTGGATGTACCTGTGCAAAGAGTCGTCGCTCGTGAAGGAGCTGAGCCCCACGCGCGCGCTCATGTACAACCGCATCAAGGGCGTGTGGCCGGTCTGGGATCGAGATGTGGTGGCCGATACGGCGCTTACGTGGGCGGCGGATCGCAAGTCGCTCACCATCACTTTCACGGCGGTAAACTCCGACCTCAAGGCAGTGCCCGAGCGCGTGGTGCGCATGCCGCGCATGAACGGTTCCATGAAGATGTGGCAGGTGGAGCCGAACAAAGTGAAGGTGCTGTATCAGGTGGAGGCCGACATCGGCGGCCGCATTCCGAAGTGGCTCGCAAAGCTCGGTGCTCGCGACTTGCCCTACCACACGCTGTTCAAGTTGCGCGCGCGGGTCGAAGGCAAGAAGTAGCGCGTCGCGCTAGAGTTTACGCATGTGCACCATCGTCGCGCTTGTCGGCGTGCATCGCGATGCGCCCTTGGTTTTGGCGACCAACCGCGATGAGTTCTATGCGCGCGCTACGGGCCAGGTCTCACGCATCCTCGAGGCGCCGCTCACGGTGGGTGGGCGTGACCTGCGTGCGGGCGGCACCTGGATGGGTGTGACGCGCGAAGGCCTGTTCGTGGGCGTGACCAACCAGCGCACGCTTGTGCCGCCCGATGCGCAGAAGCGCTCGCGCGGGACGCTGGTGATGGAGGCGCTCAAGCTGCGTGAGCCACGCGCCATCCGTGCGGCGCTCGAGCGCGAAGATGGACGCGCGTACAACGGCTTCAACTTGATGTTCGGCACAGCGCAGGAACTCTACGTGGCCTACGGGCGCGAGAGCGAGCAGAGCATCGAGATAGAGCGCGTGCCCGAAGGCGTGCATGTGCTGCCGAACGACAGACTCGATTCGAAGGCATTTTGGAAAGTGGAGCGCGCGCAGGCGCTGCTCGCGGACGCGGCTGAACTCAGCTTACCCGTCTTAACCGAGCGCCTCGCAGACGTGTTGAGAGATGGCACCCTGCCTGCGCCAGAGCTTGTGTCGAGCGGGGGCGGTTACCTCGATCCAGAGCTCTTGAGGCACCTGATGGCGTTGTGCGTCCGCACGCCGGTCTACGGCACGCGCTCGTCCTCGGTGGTCGCGCTCGCAGCGGGGCGTGTGCTCGCCTATCGCTACACGGAGGGTCCGCCCGACAAGACTTCCTTCGTGGATGGCCTTCCGCTGTTCGAGGCGACGATGGGGCAAGCTGACCCAGCGTGATCTTTCTGCGTGATCACAGCCGCCAAAACAGATCGAACACGGGAAACGGGTGCCGCTCGGGGATGATCAGGTTCAACCCAGGTACATTGTAATTTCCGTAACCCATTCCTACGCGCAGATTGAAGCTCGTGAACGAGAAGAGCGCACTTAGGGCCACGGAGAAGCCCTGTTCCACATCGGCAAAGATGGGGGCGCCGCGTGCGGTGATCGACGCATTGGTGGCGTCGTCGAGGTCGAGATTCACGGTGCCTACACCACCGACTTCCTGAACGACGAGCAACCTGGTTTGAAGGATGAGCGCCGTCACGCGATTGACGCGCCATTCGAACGACAAGCCAGCCTGCATGTTGGCGGCGGCGGCCGTGCCCTTGAAGTCTTCGGGATTGTAGCTGCCTGAGCCGCGCACCGCAGTGTAGACGAAGGACGCGGTGAGCGTGAAGCGACTGCGAATGATCGCGGATACGTAGCCTTCGACTGGGATAATCCAGAGCTTGATGTCCGTGCCGCTTGCGCCGATTCCGTAGAGTTTGTGCGCGAGTGAGAGATCGGCATAGAACGCGCTGGGCCGTACGGAGACCGAGAAGCGCTCGTTCTGAAAGAGCAGAAGCTTGGCTTCCAAGTTGGGCGCCAAGAAGAGCAAGGGCAGAAAGTAGGTGCCAATTTGGAGCTGCTCGAGTGCGCCGAAATTGGCGCGAAACGGGCCGACCTCCCATTCGTTCTTGCGCAGGACGAAGGCGTTACCCGAGATGGTACGCACGCGATCGGTATGAAAGGCAGCGGCGCGGTTCACCGGAATAAGGCTCAGAAGGCATAGCCCTAGGACGAGGCTGCGTAGATTCATGGGACGCGCTCGCCGGTCGTGCGCTGAACGCAGGACATCTGCTCGATTTGCGCGTTAGGGAAGGAACACGAAAACACCCCGTTTTGGGCGCGGATGCTCGGGCCTGAGGCGCCGTTCTGAAACACCATGTTGCCGTGCCCCGGCAGTTCGAACGAGAGACCGAGACTGCCGCCTCCGATGGCAGAGAGCTGTAGGTCGGCGGAAACCGTTTCCTCGGTGAAGCCGGAGCTCGCTATCTGTCCGCGAAAACGAATGATGACCTGCTGGTTTGTCGGAACATCCAACAAGAACGGCTTATCGAAGGCGAGGGCGACATCTCCGGTTAGCGTGCTCGGCAGGCCGCCGACATTCACTTTGCAGGCGCGCACGTCGCCTCCGAACACGGGGTCGATTCCTTGGCTCGTGAAGCCAACCTGGAGCACGACACTGCCATTTTCGGGATAGAGCGTTTGGCTCTCGCCGTGCCCGGGGCAGATTCGAACCAGCTCGAAATAGCCTGAGATATTGCGAATGCGTCGTGAAAGCTCGCGCGCATCTTCATCGTTCTGATTGGATGCGCTCTCGAGCACGTTCTGAAGCGGGACGATTCCATGGCACAAAAATAGGCAGTTTTCTGAGTCACAGGCTTGGGTCAACGTCTCCGAGCTAAAGCCACAGAGTGGCAGCAACCACACAAGCATGTTCTTCAGGGCTGCGCGGACCTGCGGAACGGTCTCGGCCGTAAGTTCAGCGCTTGGATTCGCGTAGGCCTCGATGAGCTCCGTCATGTCGGGCGGTTCGGGCTTGTTCACGTGGTCTGCGCAGGCCGCGAGCAGGAAAAGCATGGGCGCACAAAGGCGGCGCAACCAGCCAAGCTCGAGATCTGTCAGCGCATGCACTGCATAAACCTTCCGTGCCGCGCAAGCAGTGGCAACCCGCACGGTTTTGTCGGGAAGAGCGTTTCCATAGTGAGGAGCGGCT
>CAZEWA010000175.1:0-11155 GCA_964515685.1 uncultured Polyangiales bacterium
CGAAGTTGAAGGTGTCCTTGACCACGCCGAGACCTGCGGTCCAGATGAAGTTGCCCACCGAAGCGCGCTCCTTCACGTCGCCTGCTTTGCCGCGGTTGAGGTCCCAGGCGTACTGGGTGCCCGTGCGGACGTAGAGCCAGTCGAGGACCTGGACTTCAGCCGCCATGTTCACCATCGGCACTGCAAAGCGCAGGCGCTTGGTGTGGTCGTCGTCGGCGTCCGTGTTCGGGTCGTTCTTGCCCACGCCGCTCAGGAAACCACCGTAAGCCGCGATCTTCGCGCGCTCGAGCTTGATGTTCGGACCGATGCCGCCCATCAAACCGAACTGGAAGTCGTTGGTGCCTACGTCGTCGGGGCCGGTCTTGTTGGTGACGTGTTGGTTGTCGAACGACACGTTACCGAGGAAGCCGATGTCGACGATGTCGTTGATCGGGTAGTAGCCGCGACCGAGGAAGCCCGCACGGATGGCCGTGCCGCTGTCGACGTCGTCGCCCGCGTTGGTCGAGCTACCGTGGCCAAACATGACGTTACCAGACAGGTCGAGCTTGAGGCCCTGCTGCGGCGCAAGGCTGTAGCCGCCTTGGATCACCGCAAAGGTCTGCTGACCCTTGGTGACGTCGCCGTCGATGTTCTGGGACTGGATGCCGCGACCGAAGCCCACGCGCAGACCGAACGCATTGTCGCCGAGCTGACGGCCGTACATGACGTCGAATACGGTGGCCGGAAGCACGGAGCCAGCGGCTGCACCCGCCGCGCCGGGACCTGCAAACGCGCCGCCGCCCACGCGGCTAAACGGGTTACCGACGCCGGCCAAGTAGGCGAGCTCCGTGTTGAAACCCACGATGTCGGGGTTGAGAATGTCGCCGCGATGCAGAGAGATACCGAACGCGCTCTTCTCGTCACCGAGCGTGATGATACCGTTGCCGGAGTTCTGATTCGCGCCGTAGTCGAGGCGGATCATGTTGCGGTGCTTCACCGCATACTGGGGAAACGGGAAAACGTCGTCTGCGTCTTGAATCAGCAGATTGCCGCCGAGACCGGTCCTTCGGTCGGCGTGCGCCGTGTCCGCGAACCACGTCGAAGTTGCGGTCAAGCACGCCAAGCCCACCAAGAGCTTACGATTTTGCATGTCGCTCCACCTTAAAGCGGGTTTGTCACCCGCCTGTCATGACGGTGCATTCCAGCACCGGCGCGCTCTGCCTAAGAGGCGCGGGGGCGAAGCTACCAACGCTTACGCAAACGTCCCAAAAAACGACACGTCTGGGGTGACCCCAAAGTCCTAAATGGGTGAGCCCGTTTGGGGGTGGGGCCGAGCGGGGGCGCTTTAGCTGGGCTCGAGGCGGGTCATCACGTCGGCCAGATTTTCGCGCCAGTCGCGCATCGGGCCCACGACGGCTTCGGTGGGGCCGAGGTCGAGCACGCTGTACGCGGGGCGCTTGGCGGGCCGTGGAAATTCGGCGGTGGTGCAGGGCAAAATACGCGCTCGATGCCCGGCAATTCGCACGATTTCAGCAGCGAAATCGTACCAGGTGCAGTCGCCGCCGTCGGTCACGTGTAGCGTGCCACGGGCCTTCTTTTCGAGCAGGGCGAGGGTTACCTGGGCTAGGTGCTCGGCGCTGGTGGGGCGGCCCCTCTGGTCATCGACCACCTTGAGCTCCTCGCGATCCCGAGAGGCCTTGAAGATGGTGCGCACGAAGTTGTTCGCCCAGGGGGCATAGAGCCAGCTCGTGCGGAGCACCAAATGGGGACCGCTGGCCTCCCAGATGGCGCGCTCGCCTACGGCCTTGGAGCGCCCGTAGGCATTGAGCGGGTCGTGGGTTTCGTCGACTCGGTACGGGGAGCTGGCATCGCCCGCAAAGACGTAGTCGGTGCTGTAGTGGACGAGCGGGATGTTCGCCCTGGCGCACGTTCCTGCGAGCACGCGCACGGCCTCGCCGTTGGCACGGGTGGCGGTGGCTTCGTCGCTCTCAGCGCCATCGACGTTGGTGTAGGCGGCGCAGTTGAGCACCGCAGCATACGGCTTGCCGTTCGGCCGCGGGTAGGCACTCGAGCCTGCGAGCGCCGCCTCGACCTGCTCCGGGGTCGAGAGGTCGAACTCGGGTAAGTCGAGCGCCGTGAAGGGTTGACCGCGCTCGGTGAGCAACTCAGTCAGTGCGCGTCCGAGCATGCCGCGGGCGCCGAGAATCAGCGTGCTCATCTATCCCCCCCGTAACGTGGCAAGCGGTTCGGGTCGATCTGCGAGAGCTTGAGGTTTTTTTGATCCTTGGCGCTCAGAATCGGGGATTTTACAGGCCACTCAATGCCCAATTCTTCATCGTCGAAGGCCACGCCAAGCTCAGATTCCGGGTGGTACAGGTCGGTGCATTTGTAAGTGAACTGCGCGAACTCGCTGGTCACGCAGAAGCCGTGGGCAAAACCCGGCGGGATGTACAACTGGTGATGGTTTTGCGCGGAGAGTGTGGCGCCGACCCAGCGTCCGAACGTAGGTGAGCCGAGGCGCACGTCGACGGCAACATCGAAGACCTCGCCCTCGCACACACTGACGAGCTTGGCCTGTGCGTACGGATTTTGCAGATGCAGGCCGCGCAAAATGCCGTAGGCCGAGCGCGAGCGGTTGTCCTGAACGAAGGGCAAGCGCATGCCGGCTTCCGCATAGCGCTGGGTTTGGAAAGTCTCGATGAAGTAGCCGCGCTCGTCGCCGAATACTTGGGGCTCGATAAGGAGCACTTCCGGTAGGGCTGCTTGAGGGGTTACACGCACGCGCTCACCTACCGCCGCGTTGGATGAGCTCGAACAGATATTGGCCGTAGCCGGTTTTGCGCAGGGGCTCTGCCAGTCCGAGCACCTGTTCCTTGCTGATCCAGCCCTTCAAATAGGCAATCTCTTCAGGGCAGGCGACCTTGAGTCCCTGTCGAGACTCGATGGTCTGGATGAACGTCGACGCCTGCATCAGCGACTCGTGGGTGCCGGTGTCGAGCCAGGCCACGCCGCGCCCGAAGATCTCCATCCGCAAGCTGTCCTGCTCGAGGTACAAGCGATTGAGATCGGTAATTTCGAGCTCACCGCGCTTGCTCGGCTTGAGTGAAGCGGCAAGTTCCACGACCTGATTGTCGTAGAAATACAGGCCTGTGATGGCGTAGTTGCTCTTGGGTTTCTCGGGCTTTTCCTCGAGCCCAATCACCTTGTTGGACGCATCGAATTCAGCGACGCCGTAGGCCGTGGGGTTACTGACCCAGTAGCCAAAGATCGTGGCGCCCGAGTTGCGCGCGGCGGCTTCGGTGAGCAAGCCTTGGATGCCGTGGCCGTAGAAGATGTTGTCTCCGAGCACCAATGCACATGGGTCGTGGCCCACGAAGGATTTGCCGATGACAAAGGCTTGTGCGAGCCCATCGGGACTCGGTTGCACCGCATACGAAATGTTCATGCCCCAGGCGCTGCCATCGCCGAGCAAGCGCTGAAAGCCTGCCTGATCGTGCGGCGTAGTGATCACCAGCACTTCCTGTATGCCCGCCAGCATCAGGGTGCTCAGTGGGTAATACACCATGGGCTTGTCGTAGATCGGCATGAGCTGCTTGCTCACGGCGATGGTGAGTGGATGAAGGCGCGTTCCGGAACCGCCTGCCAGGATGATGCCTTTTTTGATCATCGACTCTCTCTCGCTTGCCAGAGGTTTTGGGAATCAGCGCGCGTCGTAGTTGTGTTCGATCCACTTGCGGTAATCGCCGGAGCGGACTTCTTCTACCCAAGCCTTGTTGTCGAGGTACCAGCGTACCGTCTTGCGGATGCCAGACTCAAAGGTCTCCTTGGGCTTCCAGTCGAGCTCGCGCGACAGCTTGCTGGCGTCGATCGCGTAGCGCTGGTCGTGTCCCGGCCGGTCGGTGACGTAGGTGATGAGCTTGAGCAGCTCCTGTTCGTCGGCGTTGGTTTCTTGCGCCACGATCTGGATCAGACGCATGACGACATCGATGTTCTTGAGCTCGTTGTGCCCGCCGATGTTGTATGTCTCGTCTACTTTGCCGTGCTGGATGACCGTCCAAATGGCTTCACAGTGGTCCGTCACATACAGCCAATCTCGCACGTTCTCGCCCTTGCCGTAGACAGGTAAGGGTTTTCGCTCGAGCAGGTTCGAGATCATCAGGGGGATGAGCTTCTCTGGAAATTGTAGGGGTCCGTAGTTGTTCGAGCAGTTGGTGACCTTGGTCTGCAGCTTGAAGGTGCGGGCATAGGCGCGGACCAGGTGGTCGCTCGCTGCCTTCGAAGCAGAGTAGGGGCTCGATGGATCGTAGCGGGTCTCCTCCGTGAAGTAGCCGCTATCGCCGAGCGAGCCGTACACCTCGTCGGTGCTCACATGGTGGAAGAGCCCTTGCCCGGGCTCCCAATGCGCGCGGCACGCCTCGAGCAGGTTGAACGTGCCTTCCACGTTGGCGCGCAAGAACGCGCGCGGACCCTTGATGCTGCGGTCCACGTGGCTCTCGGCTGCAAAGTGCACCACGAGCTCGGGCGCGTGCTTCTTGAACAGCGCCTCCACCGCGTCGAAGTCTGCGATGTCGATGCGCTCGAACAGGTAGTTCGGAAGCTTGTCGATTGCGACGAGGTTTTTGAGGTTGGCCGCGTACGTGAGCGCATCGACGTTGATGAACGTGTGCTCTGGGTGCCGCGGGACGAGCAGATTCAGAAAGTTCGAACCGATGAAGCCGGCTCCGCCGGTGACTACGATCTTCATGCTGCCTCTCTGCGTGAGCCGACCAAGGTTCAAGGGTAGCTGATCGAGCGTACCAGTCGAAAGCACAAGTCGTGCTTTCGGTAGCTCGCGTGTGCCGCGACCGCTGTGAGCGTTCCCGTTCTGGTGCACTGATTGTGGCTGCCAATTTGCGTTGCCGCGCGCGCTCCGTGCACCCGGCAGAGGCTCAACCCATGTCCCGCGCTGGCCGACGGGCGTAGGTTGCCTGCTAGGATGGGATGCGAAGGTGCAGTTCTTAGATTGTGCTGGCAAGTTCGGCCTAAGACGCGCGAAAATCCGGCCATGGAGACGTATCGGGGCACAGGGATATGACCAAGCAACCACTCACTTTAAGTTCCGTAGTCGCGGTAAGCCCTCACCAGGTTTCAACTGACCTAGGTTCAGAGACGGTCATCTTGGGTGTGGAGGCGGGTCGCTATTTCGGTCTCGATGACGTGGGCGCTCGCGTTTGGGAGCTCGTGCAGCAGCCCCTGAGCGTGGAATCCCTGTGCGAGACTTTGCTGTCGGAGTACGAGGTGAGCGCAGGGGAACTTCAGCGTGATGTGCTCGAACTGCTCGGCGAGCTTTCAGACAAAGGGCTCATCGATGTCCGATCTGCTGAAGGCGCTGCGTAGGCTAAAGGGCCTGAGTGCAGCGCAACGCAAGGTGCTCGTGCAGGCGGCGGCGCTCCTGCCCTGGGTGCACGCGCTGCAGCAGGCGCTGCCGTTTCGGTGGTGGCGAAGTTACTTCGCGCGCGATGCGCAGATGCGAGACAGGCGCGGGCTGGAAACGGACGTTGTGGGGCCGAGTGTTCAGGATATCGCGGCCAGCGTGGAGGTTGCGCGAAAGTGGCTGCCAGGGCGCTACCTTTGCTTGCCTTCCGCCTACACCGTGCACCTTCTCCTGCACCGCCACGGTTACCCTTCCGAGGTTCATGTGGGCGTGCGCCGCGACAGCCGGGGCAAGGTTGAGGCCCATGCTTGGGTCACCTGTCAGGGCGAGACCGTGATGGGTGCCGTCGACGATCTGGCGAGCTTCATCGAGCTGCCTCAGTTGCCGTTGGGGACGTCGTGAGCGGCCTGTTCGGTGCTCTGTCAGGCGCTGCGCCGCTTTTGCCCGCGCTGGCCCCGCGCATGGCCGCGGCGTTGGCTGACATCCCGGCCGACATTATCGGAGTGTTCGCCACAGACCAGGTCCTGTTGGGCGCGCGGCTGTCTTGGCACGGGCCACCCTCGAAAGCACCTGTCCTGCCGTACATCCATGCCGAGCACGGCTTGGTTTCTGTGTTCGATGGTCGGCTCGACAACGCGAACGAACTCCAAGCGCGTCTCGGTGTTCGCGCGCAGGCCGAATCGAGCGCCGAGCTCTTGGCCCTGGCCTATGCGGCTTTCGGGCTCGATTGTGTGGCAAAGCTGCGCGGCGATTTTGCCTTCGCGCTCTGGGATCGGCGTGAACAACGCCTGGTGCTTGGGCGCGATGCGCTCGGGGTGCGTCCGCTGTACGTCGCACGCGCGGGAGATACCCTGCTGTTTGCTTCGCAGCCGCGCGCGCTGTTCGCGCATCTCGGGCTCTCGCGTGAACTCGATGAGCTGCGGCTCGCGCAATACCTGGTGGCCGAATTCCCGGACACGGAACGCAGCTTCTTCCGCGGCGTATCGCGGCTTCCACCTGCGCATGTCCTGAGTCAGGTACGCGGTGCCGAACCCGAGATCACGCGCTACTTCAGCTTTGATGCGCATGCTTCGCACTCGCGTCGTCGCAGCGCCGAGTACGCGGAGGAGTTTCGCGCGCTGTTCACGTCAGCGGTGCGCATGCGCGCGCAGGGCGCGGCAGAGCTTGGCTGCTTGCTCAGCGGCGGCCTCGATTCCTCGGGACTCTATTGCGCGCTGCTGGGCTTATCCGAGCAGAGGCCGCTTGCGACGTATTCGGCGCGATTTCCGGATTTTCCCGGGGTAGACGAGGGCGAGTGGCTCAAGCTTTTGCCTGCCTCTGCGCGCGTCTCCCACGCGGAGTTTCGCGCGGATCGCACGGGCCCCCTCGAAGCAATCGATGCCTTACACAGGGCGACCGACGAACCCTTCCACGCGCCCAATCTTTTCATCTACCAGGGACTCGCGCAGTTGGCCCAAGCGCGCGGTACGCGGATCCTGCTCGACGGCCTCGACGGCGACACGGTGGTGGATCACGGCTACGGTTACGTGCGCGAGCTGCTGTTTGCGGGCCGTCCGCGGCGCTTCGTTCGCGCCATGCGCGCGCTGCATGGGCGCATGGGATTTTCGTATGCTGAGCTTGTTTCGACGTTCCTCTTCGGCCACGAACGCGACGCCCTGCAGCGCCTGCTTGCGCGAAAACGCCTTGTCCGGCGCGGCTATTTGAGGCGCGATTTTGCCCACGAAAGCGGCTTCTTGCGTGCAGAAGAGGAACGCTCCTCAGACTTACAGCCTAGGCCGAAGAGCTTGCGTGCCCTGCACCACGCAGCCGTGACGCATCCCATTTTGCCTTACTATCTCGAGTCCTACGACAAGGTCGCGGCGGCCCATGGGCTCGACCATCGGCATCCCTACTTCGATCTAGACCTGATGCAGTTTTGCTTAGCGCTGCCGGCTGAGGAGCGCTTGTACAACGGCTGGGATCGCGTGGTTCAGCGCCGCGCCTTCGAAGGGCTCGTGCCGGAGCCGATTCGCCTGCGCCAAACCAAGTCGGTTTGGACGCCCAACTTCGAACGCAGCCTGCTCGCTCGACCCTCGCCGCGCGTCCGGGAGCTCCTGGAGAGCGAAGCGAGCCCGCTGCGGCGCTTCTGCGACCTCGACGCCCTGCAGCGTGATTGGGTGCGGCTTCGGGCAGGCAAAGCACGCTCGAGGCTGATGGATGTCTGGTGTGCCCTCAGTTTAGGCTGCTGGCTTCAGACCCGCGATTAGCTCACGTTTGGAGTGCCCAAGCCGCCCAGCTCCACCCGCTAGAGCCTGGGGTGTGACAGAAGCGCGCGTGCAGAAATGTCCTGGTGGCTTCGCGGGGAGTCCCCTTACCGCGGCCAGAAGGCCGGTTTTCGCCGGCAAGTGGCACTGAGACCGCCGTTTTCCGTGATTTGTCGCACGAACAAGGCTAGGATCACTTGCGGCACGTCGGTTGCTTGGGATTGTATGTGGGCTGGCGGAACGTACCAACGGTCCAAAGGTGACCGAATGCGTCGAAGGGCGAACCCCGGAAGCGCCAGCGACGTGACTGGGGAGGATGTTCCATGAAAAACGTGACGACAACCAAGCGTAAGTACACCAAGCCCGCTCTCAAGAGCCACGGCTCCATCGAAGAAGTGACGGGCTGGGCGGGTTCAGGTACGGGGGAGTTCTTTGGCGGAAGCCAAGGCGCATCCTCTGGAGCCAAGGTGGCGTTCCGCAACAACGGCGCAGGCATCAGCCACTGAGTCGAGTTGCTGCGGTCGGCGTCGGGTGTCCGAAGGCCGCACGGCGACGTCACTAGGCATCTGCACTCTGGAAATCCATGCACCGTTATCGGGTCTACGACCTCTCGCTCGAGGCTGAGTTTCCGCTGCCCGAGCTTGCCGTAGAAGACGGCTCGAGGGCGGTCGCGCCAGCCGATGTTCACGTTCGCTTGGGCGCTGCGGGCTCTCGACCTGACGTCGATAGCCAGGCGGGTGCGAGCGATGCGCCGGCGAGCTGGGTCTCTTGGAATCACCCGCTCGCGATGGTGACTCACTTTGCGGAGGCTGGGCGCTACGTGGTCAGTGAAGGCCGCGAGGTGGTCGTGTATCCGCATGCGGATGCCGATCCCGACCGCGTGCGCCACATGTTGCTCGGGCCGGTATTGGCGCAGCTGCTCTGGCAGCGCGGACTCTTCGCCCTGCACAGCTGCGTCCTCGAAGTTTCAGGGCAGCGGCTCGCATTCCTCGGCGTGTCGGGCGCAGGTAAGTCCACCCTGGCCATGGCCCTGCTGCAGGCGGGGCACACGCTGTTTTGCGATGACGTGGCGGCGCTGGATTGGAAGTTGCGCCCGGTCCTGGTGCGACCCTCTTTCCCGCGCGTGCGCGCTCACGCCGACACCTTTGGCAACCTGAAGGAAGCGCGCACAGGGCTTGCGCAGGCGCACCGCGAGCTTGAGAAGTGGCTCTTGCCCGCACGCAGCTTTGCAACAGAGCCGAAGCCGCTCGACCGCATCTACGTATTAGAGGCAGGCGAGACCTGCAGTGCTGAACGCATCGGGCAGGGGCAAGCGATGATGGAGCTGTTGCGCCACACCTATTACGCGGAGCAGTTTGCAGGCCTCTACGGCGTGAGTCGGCACATGGCCCACGCGGGTGCGCTGGCGAGCGCTATCCCCGTGTATCGCTTGGCGCGGCCGAAGCGCTGGGAGCAGCTGGCCGAGGTTGTGCGCTTCATCGAGGAGCAGGCTCGCAGCTGAGGAGCGCCTCTCGGGTGAACGCTACAGCGTAAGGAAGAACCGCAGCCAGAGGCCCGCGAGTACGAAGTTACTCGCGGCGAAGGCTACGAGACGGTGGACGACTTGATTGTACGTGAGATGGATGAGCGAATGGACGCAGCGCAACGCGACGTATATCCAGGCGATGCTCACCGAAACCGCGTCGACTTTGCCTGTCACATACATACTCAGGCACAACACGTAGAACAGCACCGGCAGCTCGAGCAGGTTCATGTAGTTGCGATTGAAAAGCTGCGTCTCGGCGGGGACCTGGGCAGACTCGCCGAGCTTGAAGTCGCTGATCGTAGCCCTGCCTTTGCGCACGGCCGCGATGCGCGCGATGGGGATCGTCAGCAGCACGCTGAAGGTCAGACCCACAAGGGCAAACACCGGAAGTAGAATCGTTTTGGGGGGCATCAACGGACCGCCACGTCGGAGAGGCTGTCTATGTAGGCGAAACTCGGCTGTCTTGCCAAGGGGCGGCCGTGCTTGGCGGTGTTTGTTAGCGCGATGCTTCAGGGGCGAACGAAAAGTCCGCCGCCAAACCGAAGTGGTCGCTCGGAAAGACGTCGTCATCTTCGCCTGCGAGCTGCGTGGTGCCGAGCATGCGAACCGCCGAGGGAACGAGGGCAGGCCCCTTCACGAAGATGCGATCGATGCGCTGATGTCGGTCGTTTTTGACCCGCGCCAGCATCTTGTTGATGCTTGTGTCGCGCGTGTAGCCCGGCTCGTCGTCGCGCAGTGCACACCAAGTGTCTTGGAACGCGCTGCGAATGCGCGCGTCTTCCGCGGTCTCGGGGGCTGCATTGAAGTCGCCCATCCAGACGGCGTGCTCGCTGCGCGCGAGGATAGGCAGGATTTCTCCGATTTGCGTGAGCCGCACATCGGCCATCTCGCGCATGCTCTCGAGGTGGCAGCCCGCAATGGAGAGGGTGCCCTTGGTGGTCTGGAGATCGAGTCGGTGCAGCCTGCGACCCATCGTGGAGGTGAGCGGATGGGCGACGAAGGTCGCGGGCAGGCGGCTCAGCATGACGACGTCGTAGCGCTGGGTCGACTCGATGTGATCACGCGAGATTCGGTATTCGCTGCGGACCCAGGGCTCGCGTAACAGGGCATCGAGGAAGGGCTGCGTGACTTCCTGTAGGGCGATGACATCGGCCGCCTCGGAAGCGAGCAGCTCCATCAGCGCGAAACAGCGTTTGCGGGCCTCGAATGGGTCAAACCACACGTTGTAGGTGGCGACGCGCAGACGCTGCAAATGGCTGGGTAAAGCCCCATTCGGGCTCCCGAAGACCCAAGTGCGGGTGCTCTCCGAGAAGGTGAACATCCCGCCTATTGTGCACTTGTTTCGGAAAAGATACCAGCAGCCAGATGGAGGGCTGCTCACAGAGTTGAGCTCCGAATTCATGTGGTGGCTGGTGCCGAAATAGTTTCGACTTCGTTTGGATAAGTGTCGGAAATATGGGTGGGGTTCGGCGGCCCATTCAGACAGCGTCGTAGTTTTCAGACAGCGTCCGGCGCCGTTTTAGCGGGCAAACCCCGCTCAGTGGCCTGGGCTCGCCGCAGCCGAACAAACGAAAAGTGCCTTCAAACAAGGGGTTTTTGGTGGTGGTTCACAATTTGGACTGCGTCGCCCTCGGGCTGGCCCGACTCGTGCGTAAGGCAGCGCTTGTTGGGGACCAGAGATTCCCTCCATGGAGCCCAGGCCAATGAAGTACTACGAGCAGCTCATTCGAAACAACCGCCGCTGGGTGGAAGAGAAAACGCAGCAGAATCCGGGCTTCTTTGACGAGCTAGCCAAGGGGCAAAAGCCGCCATTCTTGTGGATTGGCTGCGCCGATAGCCGCGTTCCCGCCAATGAGATTACGGGTACGGAGGCGGGCGAAGTTTTCGTGCACCGCAACATCGCGAACTTGGTTGTGAGCACCGACATGAGCTTGCTCAGTGTGCTCGACTACGCGGTCAACGTGCTCGAGGTAAAGCACGTGATCGTGTGCGGCC
>CAZEWA010000176.1:0-7748 GCA_964515685.1 uncultured Polyangiales bacterium
GGGGGCTCGAGCATCGCGAACGGCTTGCCGCGGCGCGGGTGATCCTCGGTGTCGAACGGCTGAACGGGGCGCGACAGATCCTTGCCCTGATACACCTCGAACGCGACGCGCTGGCCTGGCACCGTGTCCTCGATCTTGATGGAGTAGGAGCCGGGCTGCGTGATTCGGTACCACTGGAAGCTGCCGGGGTTGGCCAACCTGGCCTGGGGCGCGACGAACGTGACGGTCTGCTGACACGGTGGCGCGGGCGTGTTGGGGTCGGCGTCACAGTTGGTGCTCGGGAACTGGAGGTCGCGCGGCTTCTGCGCGGCGGAGAAGGCCGCGTCGTTCGCGCTGCACGCATCGCCGGTGAGGTTGAAGTCAGCGCGCAACGGCAGGTGATCTGAGTACCAGTGCGATCCGCCCTCGGCGACGTCGTAGGCGATGTGGGCGTGCTGCATGCACGCGCGACCGCTCATGACGTTGTGCAGGATGTAGTCGAGGCGTTGTCTGTCGTTGAGCTGGGTCAGGCCTTGGTCGAGCGTGGAGGTCTCGAAGCCCCAGGCGTCCGTGAATAGCTGGCCTGGGCCCTGCGTGTAGTCGCACGCCGTGCCGTCGTTGCCGCAGGCGTAGCAGGCGTCGCCCGTCGTGGACGGATGGTAGATGTTGAACCACTCGGAGGGTGACGTGACGCTGCGGTTCTTGCCGGGCGTGTTCATGTCGCCGACGAAGAAGACGCGACTGTTGAAGAGGTGCGCGGCCGGGATCGCGTCGGAGAGGACCTTCTCCACCTGCGCATACTGCTCGGCGCGCACGGGTGCCTCCTTCTCCAGCACGTCGTCGTCGGCTTGCAGGTGGCTGAACGCCACGTAGCTGGGGATCCCTGGCGTATCGAGCTTCACGAGCCCCACGCCCTTGCTGGCCAGGCAATCGGCGCTGACGAATTTGTCGTCGACATCCATCGAGCAGCGGTCGTAGACGTCGAAGATCACTTCATCAGGCAGCAGGAAGCCGCCGTTCGCGAGGTTCCTGCCCCACCAGTGGCACGCGGAGTCGCCGCAGTCGGCGTCGTTCGGACCCAAGCCGAGCGGCAGGAACGGGTACTTGGAGAACACCATCAGGCCGCTGTCGCCCGGCAGCGCCAGGTAGTCGGTGAAGCCCGGGACGTCGACCGCTGCGACGAGGTCGACCAGCTTGGTGAAGGCGGGGGTGTGAAACTCGGCGAGCAGACGCGCCATCTCGATGTCACGGAGGAGTGGCACGCCAGCGAGCTTGGCCACGTAGTTGGGGTAGCGCCCGACGAGGCGATTCACCAAGACCTCGCGTGCCTCGTCCGAGAACACCTCGTTCAAGACCACCACGTCCTGGTCTCCGCGCAGGATTCCGTCGGCTATCTTGTTCGCGCGGTCGACGTAGTTGAGCCCGCTGAAGACACCGTCGTTGAGGTCGAGGGCGATCATGGGGTGGGGGAACGGGGCGTCGACGTTGACGGTCAAAAACGCGGCGTTGTAGGTGAGCACGCGCAGCGAAGGGGCGTCGCGGAGGCTCGTTTGCCCGGCGGTTTCGATCGGCTCTTCGAGGTCGTTGACCTGAGGGAACAACTGCTCATGGAAGCTGGCCTCGAAGTCGATCGGACCCCGTGTGCTGATGACGATCTGCTTGAGCAGGTCGCTGAGCTCATCGTGCTGAGAGGAGAGGTCCGCGAGCAGAAGCTCGACCGAGTTGAAGACACTCGAGAGCGCGCGCGGTGAGCCGCCCGCCTTCTTGGCGCTGGCTGCGATGCTACGAGCTTGGCTCGCGAGCGGCCCGTAGCTCTCGCGCAGGAGCGCCGCTGCGTCGAGTCCGAGCTGAGTCGTGGCCAGAACTTCGGCGAGCCGTGCTTTGGCGAGTTGGTCGTGTGCGTCGAGCTCACGCCGCAGCCTCGCTACCTTCTCTAGTAGCTCTTGGATGGTTTGCGGGGAGGTTCCTTCCGCGGCCTTGGAAAGCGTGAGTTTGCTTTCGGCTGCCTCCAACTGCCGCTCGACGCGCGCGCTCTGGAGGCGCGCCTGCGCCATCCGCTCCAGGGCCTTGGCGGCCTGTTCGCTCTCCTGCGTCTGAGCGCCGAGCGTCTGTACCTGCGAGCCCAGGCTCCGCAGCAGCGTCGAGAGCTTGCGCACCAGGTCCTGGTCGGCCGCCCGGGTCGACGCGCTGAGCTGGAGCGTGAGCTCTTCGATGCCGAGCGCCGCTTCGCGCAGCATGGGAGCGTGCTTGCGGAGCTCGGCTGCCGCCTCCATCGTGTCCACGGCCCCAGCCGTGTTCGTGGAGAGCGCATGTTGGCTGAGTTCGATGCTTGCGTTCGTTCGCGAGCCTTCCGCGGACAGTGATTCGGCGTCGCAACCCGTGGTTGCGCTGAGCGCGATGCCTGCGGCCCAGGCGAGGGAGAGAGGAGAGTTTTTGAGTCTAACGTTCGACAAGTTCGAGCACCTTTCGGCCGGCCTCCGTGCCGGCGAGGGTGCCTTTAGCGAGAAGCGTTCCAACCTCGAGTTCGCAGAATTGTCGGCCAAATCCACAGTTTATCAGCCGAACGAGCTGACACACGTGCCAACTCTGGCACCCGCGGTGCCAGGTCCAAACGCGTGCCTTTGCGAGCTCAGTCGTCGCCTTCCGAATCGTGGCTCAGCGGCTTGGCGTCGAGCTGGTACCGCTCCATGTACCTGCGTAGCTGCGTCCGATGCAGCTTGAGCAGGCGCGCCGCGCGCGAGACGTTCCCTGCCGTGCGCTTGAGCACGCCCTCGATCTCCGTCTTGCTGGGCGCCTGGCCGTCTCCCCCAGGCGTGATGCTCACGTGCTCGGAGCTTGAGAGCTCGCGGCCTGCGTTCTCGGCCAGCCACCTGCGCTCGACCCGCTCGACGCCGTTCGAGAGCGCTGCGCGGGCCGCCTCGCGGACGGCTGCTGTCAGCTCTCGCACGTTGCCGGGCCAGGATCGGAGCAGACATTCCTCGACCAGCGACGCGGTCGACGCCAGCGCCTTGTCGACATTGGTGAGCTCGCGCTCGATGAACACGGGGATCTCTTCGGGGCGCTCGCGTAGCGGAGGCAGCGTGACCGAGGGACGTCCAATTCGATAGTAGAGGTCCTCTCGGAACTTCCCCTTGGACACGAGCTCGCGCAAGTCACGCAACGTTGCAGAGCAGATACGAATGTCGACGTGACGCGGCTTGGACGCGCCGAGCGGGAGCACCTCCTTGGTCTCGATCACGCGCAGCAGCTTCGCTTGCACATTGGGGTGCAGCTCCCCGATCTCATCCAGGAACAACGTGCCGCGGTGGGCCGCCTGAACCCAGCCCAGCGTGTCCGCATCTGCACCGGAGTACGCGCCCTTGAGCGCGCCGAACAAGAGGCGCTCGGCGAGGCTCTCCGGAATGGTCGCGCAGTTCACCGCGACGAGGTCGCCCTTGGCATTCGGCCCTGCACGATGAAATTCGCGCGCCACGACCTCTTTGCCGGAGCCACTCTCGCCCGTGACGTACAAGTTCTCTCCTTGAACCGCAGCGTGTCTGGCCTGTTCGAGGGTGGCCGAGAGCAGGGGACCTACGATGCGATCCCCTTCGATGCGCACGTGCGGGACGAGGTAGGGGCGCACGTCGGGCACCGGCGCAAATAGCGACGAGCCCGCCCGGATGACCCGCGGCCTTTGTGGGCTCCGATACTCTTCGATGCGCGCTCCATCGACGTACGTTCCGTTGCGGCTCGAGAGATCGCGTATCAACCAGCAAGCGCCATCGTACTCGACCTGCGCGTGCTCACGCGACACGGCCGCGTCATCGAGCCTGAACCCCGTCCGTTCGTCGCGCCCGATCTCACAGATCCCTCGGACCAGCGGGAGCGGTCCGAGCTGCGGCTTATTCGCCGAGAAGACCAGCACGACGCCGGGCATCTCTTCGGCGTGGAGATCGAACGGAATCGATAGGCGAGGGAGGTCCTCGGTGGGTTGCGACACAGGCTTAGACTACACCGCTGACGGCCGATGGCTCAACGTGCCAGCTATCGCGAGGGCCAACGCATAAGTATCCAGACTCTCGGGAAGCCCGCCGGCTGAACGTTTTGCCTGTCATGCATCAAGTCTGGGCGGCACTCAAATCTTAGCGCTCGTCTCGCGCGACGCGCGGCTCATCGCCATGCATCGATGGCGTTTGATGCCACGGTTCGATCGCACCGCGAGCATGTTGATCCACCGCGAGTGTTGCGGCGGGTAACGTGCTCACTGCCTGCAGTGGGATGCGACTTCGGCGCTTGAACAGCAGGACAGCTTCCGCCTTTTCAGACCACCAGCGCTCTGCGTCTTTTCGCTCCCACTGCGGCACTTCGCACGCCCTCAATCGCTCCATGACCTCTCGCGCGTTCGCAGGTCGTCGCTCACGGTCTTTCTCGAGGCAAGCCATGATAACCTGCTCGAGCTCGGCGCATACTTCGCGTCTGAGTTTCGCGGAAGGCAGCTCGGGGCGCGTGTGCAGGTGGTGTCCACATATCTCCACGATCGTGGTTCCACGAAAGGGTGGCTCGCCCGTGAGCAGAAAGATCCCGAGCGCGCCGACTGCGTAGAGATCTGTTCGTGCATCGACCGCGGAGGGCTGCGTGATCGCCTCGGGAGACATGTACAGCGGGGTGCCTATGATCTGGTCGACGGCGCTCGTGCCGGGGCGACCTCCGCCGTCCATTTCCTTCACCAAGCCGAAATCGACGACCTTCACTACATCGGGCACGCCCCCGCGCTTGCAGAGGACCACATTCTGCGGCTTGATGTCGCGATGAATCAAACCCGTTTCGTGTGCCTCGTCGAGCGCGGCGCAGACCTGGGAGAGAATGTGAACGACGCGAGCCTGCTCCAGGGGGCCATCGAACTCGACCAGCGATTCTAGGTCGAGTCCGTCCAGATACTCCATGGCGTAGTAGAGGAATCCGTCGTTGCTCCGGCCATAGTCGTAGATGGCGACGGTGTTGGGATGCGTGAGCTGGCTCGTGAGCTGCACCTCGCGTTCGAATCGAGCCAAATTGTGCTCACCTGCGCGTGTAGATGGCAGAAGCTTGATCGCAGTAGGACGCCGCAGCGTGGCATGGCGCGCCTTGTAGACGATTCCCATACCGCCTTCGCCGATCTTCTCGAGTAAGGTATAGTTACCGAACTCTAGAGCTTCGCGGGCGCGCTGACGCAGCCCGAAGACGGTACGAGTGGTGAACGTCGTCACGAACAACGTGATGAAGCCCAAGACACCGTTCGCCACGGCATAGCCTATCGCGGATGGAGCATCAGGGTGCGGACGCCCGGGTAAGTAGGTCACATAGGAGGTGACAATCAGGCCCAGGACGGGCACCGATCCGACAAATGCCGTGAAACGCGCCGTGCTCGGTACCAAGAACGCGCGCGCCGAGAGGATATACGTCACGAAAAGCGTCGCAACGAGCTCTGGACGCATATAGATCGGAACGCTCGGCGTAAGTAGGATGAAAGGACTGCAGCTTCCCCAGGTCGCCACCCCGTCGAGCAACTGAAGGGTCCCCATTTTGCGGGCCCCCGTCCTCGTCGCGGCCCACACGAACGAGCCGACTGCCATGTTGCCGGCCTGCGCGAGGAATGTCTCGCGGGCTCCCTCGAGCGTGACGAACTGCGTGGCCACGCCGCCGGCCGTAAGAAAGACGGCGGCAAGGATCGTAATCACGCATCCAAAGCGGGCGAGACGCACCTGCAGAAGTGCACGCACTTCGTCAGCGCTCTGCGGCACGCTGCTGGGATAGGCGCGTCGCCCAGCTCGGGGCTTCAAGCGACTACGACTCTGCTCCTCGGCCTTCAGCACGTTCGGCCGCAGGATACAAGATGCGGGGAGATCACGCGCAGACAACCACGCTCAAGCGAACGGATATGTGGCCGCTGTTCTGTTCCAGCCTTGCTATTCAGTGCAACGCACCAACCCGAACAGTTCATTTTCACCAACCAAAACCACCTTAATCGGGTCTGTGCGAAGCAAGAGCAGATTCTGCGACATCGTGCGTATAGGCGATCGGTTGGTTCTCTCTGCGTGGAAGGGAGACGAGGAAGTTCTGCGTGCGCCAGAAAGATTTTGCCGTTCTCCTCCTTTTCGCGTTCGCGGCCTGGAGTCGGGTTTCTCTCGGATGCTCCGACGGTTACGGCGCAAACGGCTCGCCCGATGCATCGAACCATGAACGCCTCGTACTACAGCCTGAGCTCCAATCGGTGGCATGATCGAGTCGAAGACCTACGAGGAGAACTCGACCCGGGTCAATCCTCGATGTCACGGCGGGTACGTTCGATGTAGAGCGAAATTAGAACGCGCTGCCGTCGTGCGATACAATCGCGCCGATGCAACTCTCACTGCATGCCGCTGCGGCTTGTTTGTTGGTCAGCCTGGTGGCCTGTGACAGCGGATCGTCTGGCACCTCCAATCTGGACGGAGGGATGGACGCCGCACAGGCAGACAGTGGCGAACTCGATGAAGACGCTGGGCGCGACGCCGCTGATCCGTTCGTCCAAGATGCCGCACCAGACGCCGCCTCGAACGCTGCCAGCGACGCCACCCTCGAACCCGACTCGGCGGTCAGCGAGTACGCCCTTACGGGAAACCTCAGCGGTCTCAACACGTCCCAGCTCGTGCTCGCGCTTGACACGGAGGAACTCATCCTGAGCTCGGATGGGCCCTTCCATTTCGCGACGTTGCTCCCGATCGGGACCGCCTATCGCGTAGTCGTCAAGACCCAGCCCGCAGGGCTGTTTTGCACGGTCTCATCTTCCGAAGGGATCATCTCCGCCAACGCCACACCCTCCGTGATAGCAACTTGCACGGCCAAGCCGTGTCGGGATGGCGCGCACGGCGTCTGGTGGTGCAAAGCGGCCGAAACCGGCCAGACGTGCGACGAGGTCTGCACGAAGTTCGGCGTCGGTACGCCGGCGATAGCTGACGACTATTGGTTGAACGCACAAGACACGCTCGAGGAGTGCGCATGGATCGCAGCGGCCCTGAACATCACGCACACGCAGCTCGGCTCGAGTCCAACCGCCTGTGTCCAGCTGGAGGCGAACGACACCCTGGTTTGTTCGACGGCCGCCTCGTGCTCCACCGCACAGCGCACCACGCCCACGGCCGGCGACGCGCTCGCGGTATGTCCATGCATGGCGGACCGGGACTACGACGCCATACTCGATCCCATCGACAACTGCCCAGACTGGTGGAACCCGTGGCAAGAGGACGAGGACGGCGACGGCGTGGGCGACGCGTGCGATTCGGACGCTTCCAGGCCGGGGTGACGCTGCAGTCAAGAAGCAGGCCTGAGCATTCAGCAGAGCTTGCTAGCGAAACGTCAGGGTGAGCGTTTCTGTACCGCGCTCGACACAAACCTGCTGCGCCACCCGCGTCACATGGCGGCTGCGTACGTGGTGGACGACAAGAGCAGCCGAGCAGCGGACCATCGACCTGATGCAGGCCAGCATGGCGTTGCACGCTCGGCGCTGGCCGAGCACACGCCCTACGGGTCACCCTCTGCGGTCTGCAAGTTGCTGCACAGCCACGCGATCAGCGGACTGCTGGGCGACTCACACTGTTCAGCAGTGGGCACGGGAAGGATGCCGGGCCCCAGGGCACCCGCTGCCGCCCGTAGCGCCACCCGGATTTTCGGCGCCCGTGTCCTTTTCGCCATCGTCCTCTCCAGCGATATCCTCGACGGGCACAATCAGCTCCTCGTCCGCTGTGTGGTGCTGGTAACAGCCCGCGAGGGCCCAG
>CAZEWA010000176.1:7848-11120 GCA_964515685.1 uncultured Polyangiales bacterium
GTGGTGCTGGTAACAGCCCGCGAGGGCCCAGGCGGTCAGCAAAACGAAGTGATTGCGTACGCTGCGAGTCAGCTTGTCCTCCGGCCCGTGCGAGTCAGCTTGTCCTCCGGCCCGGGGGCCACGTCACGTTAGGGTATTGCGACCGAAGCCACAACGTGGGGATCACTGGTTCCATGCCTTCCTCGAAGTGGCGTCGTCTCCAACCCCATGCATCAGCGCTGACGGGCCCCGATCCGAAGCGATTTGGTCCGAACAACAAGGGGTTGGCTTCCGGCGTTAGAGCTGCGGCATTTCAGGTCAGCCCTGGAACCTGGACCCAGCGCCCAGGCAACCGTACGAATGAAGAAAGTGTTTCCCCGCATCGGGCCTTGCTTTGGCTCTTGGAGCGGGATACCCAAAAACCAAGGCTTGGAGGATGAGATGACTACGCGTGTTCACGCATTTGGCGATGATGCGCTGGGACATCATGACGGCGTCGCTCTCGCGCAGCTGTTGCGGCGCGGCGAGGTTTCCAGCCAGGAGTTGATTGCTGCTGCCGCCGCCCGCGCAGCACGTGTCAATCCCGAGCTCAACGCCATCGCGCACGCCGCATTCGAGCAGCCCGTTCGGGAGGCCTCGAGTGCTGGCGCGTTCGCTGGCGTGCCGCTGTTCATCAAAGACACTGAGGATGTCGTGGGCATGCCGACTGGCTATGGGAGCGCCGCAATGCAACCGCAGGTCGCTCGCAAGCACAGCGCGGTCACCGAGCAGTTTCTGGCGCAGGGGTTCGCGGTGGTCGGCAAGGCGCGCTTGCCCGAGTTCGGCTTCAGCCCGAGCACGGAGTACCAGGACGAAGCACCCACGCGCAATCCCTGGAACCCTACGCATTCTGCTGGAGGCTCCTCGGGTGGGCCTGCCGCCTTGGTCGCGTCCGGCGTGGTGCCAATCGCGCATGGCAATGATGGCGGGGGATCCATTCGCATCCCAGCGTCGTGCAACGGACTGGTGGGCCTGAAGCCCACTCGCGGGCGTCTGAAAGAGGGCGACATGGCGCAGCGCCTGCCCGTGAAGATCATCAGCGATGGGGTCCTCACGCGCAGCGTACGCGACACGGCGCACTTCCTTGCGGCAGCCGAGCATCACTACCGCCATCCCAAGCTACCGCCGATTGGACTCGTGGAAGGGCCCAGCGGCAAGCGGCTGCGCATCGGCCTGGTGCTGGATTCCATCGGCGGCCATCGCAGCTGCGACGAGACGCGTGCCGAGGTGGAGCGCGTGGCGCGGGTCCTGGAGTCGCTCGGTCACACGGTCGAACCTTTCTTGCCTCCGGTACCTGAGTTCTTCATCGAAGACTTCAAGCTCTACTGGGGCCTGCTGGCGTTTTCGATCCAGCGCTTCGGACGGCAGTTGGTTGGGCCCATCGACCCGGAACGACTCGACGGACTCAGCAAGGGCCTCGCGCGCTTCTTCCTCCGTCGCTCGTGGCGCCTGCCCTTGGCGCTGGCGCGGCTGCAGGCGTCATCGATCATGTACCGTCGCAGCTTCCAGCACGACCTCGTGCTCTCGCCCGTGGTGGGCAGCGCGGTGCCGCCGTTGGGCTTCTTTAGCCCACAGGTCCCATTCGAAGAGCTGTTCGATCGCATCCTGCAATACATCGCCTTCACTCCGCTCAACAACGCCACCGGCAGCCCCGCCATCTCGGTGCCCGCAGGCATCTCACGCGCTGGCGTGCCGATTGGCGTGCACTTCTCTGCAGCCCATGGTGCCGAGCGCACGCTGCTCGAGATCGCCTATCAACTGGAGGCCGAACTGGACGTGCCGCGCATCGAAGGACTCCGCATAGGCGACGGGGCCAGCGCGGCCTGACTCAGGACGCGGAAGGACTCCGCCTTGGTCGCGAGCAGGGCCCCGGAGAGCAACTGTTCCATGATGTACATCACACGTTTGTAGTGAAGCGTAAGGTTGTCAGGCGGCGCTCCTCTTGCCAGGTCAACATCCGGCTCAGGTTCTCGTGCGGGAGGAGAGGGCGGTGAGCATCGCGCGCTAAGCGGCTCGCGACAGAAATCTGATCGAGACCGCGATCGCCGAGCACGCCAAGATCTTTGAGGCGGGTCTAAGCGGGTACTATAAGCACTAGAATGAGCTGGAGAACGGCGTTTCTGAGCGTTGCCGCTAGTATCCTGGTGCTAGCGACGATCTCGCGAGCGGAGGCGTTGTGTTTGCCCCGAGATACGGTGTTCGCCTGGTCGTATCCGGGCAGCGGGGATGTGGCGGTTCCAACGAACGCGACGTTCTGGACAGCAGTGAACGAACCGGTTCGAAGCCTGCGCGCCTTCCTTGGGAAACGCGAGTTGGCCGTCTCCAACGTCACGAATGGGTCTGCGCATCGTATTCAGCCAGGGCCCCTGAGCAAGAACACGAAGTATGTGCTGGCGCTCGAGTACGAGCTCGAGGAGCGGGGGCGGAGGGAGCCGTATCGGGTCGAGATTCCCTTCACCACCGGATCCGGCCCGGTCCAACCCCCGCCGCCTGCAAAGGTGAGTGCACGATCGAGAAGCGAACTGGCCGCGCCTGAGCGAGGCACGTGCGAGCACATCTATCGATCACAAGGATGCTTCGGCACGATCGAAGAGCATCCGGCAACGATGCACACCTTGGAGGTCGCCGCGGATAAAGGTCAAGTCGCGTGGCTCGTCAAGGGGCAAGACAGTGGGGCCCTGGTGTTGTGGCCAGCGGCGTGTGGCGCCCTGACGGTCATTGTGCCCGGGGGGGAAGCCGGAGACTGTTTTTCCGTGGTCTCCGTAGGACGCGGAGGACTGGCAGCGGACCCCAGCCTGTATTGCGCGCCACCGCTGCCTCCTCCCGTAGACGCCACCTACGAGAGACTGCGCGAGGCGACGAAAGCCGCAAAGGCGAAGGAAGCCGCAAAGGCGAAGGAGCCAGAGAGACAAGACCCGGCACAGGCGCCGGGCCCGTTCGGCTGTGATGCACGGGAGTCCAGTCCGTGCGAAGGCAAGTCGTCGAGAGTCCTCCCCTTACTGCTCTGTCTCCTCGTGCTCGTATGGAGGCGGAGGAGCAGCACTGCAAAGATAAGCGCTGCATGAAGCCCTGGAGCGCGTAGCAAGTGGCGAAGCGTCCCCTCCCTAGGGTGGCGCGGGAGCCCGCCTGACTACAGCGTGTTGGACAAGCTCATGCTCGCGCGGCACGCAGGCTATCAGAAGCGCCTGCACCCAAACGGAGTCACCGAGATTACGGCCTCAGGTCGCAGTCTGTGAATGAGTCGCCGGACTCAT
>CAZEWA010000177.1:0-3105 GCA_964515685.1 uncultured Polyangiales bacterium
AGCGTACACGACGAGATCCAGAGGCTCACGTATGGCCCACGACGACGATGTGCCGAGGGGCTGGCCTCGTTGCGCTTAGTGCGCGACTGGCAAGATCACGCGCTGCGCGCCTGTCCTTCATCACGCGCTCGCTGTTGAAGCCGTTCGAGCTCCACGGGATCATGCGCCGAGAACAGCTGTACGTGGGGGCCCTGCGCTGCCTGCAGCGCGCGCAGGCGTGCCTGGTTACCGAGACGGGCTTTGTTGTCGTAGGCGAGCGCGGACTGGAACGCGGCGAGCCCTGGTGGGCACGACGGATCCAAGCTCTTCATCTCTGCGTGGTGGAAGTAGGCATCTCCGCAGTGCAGCAGGTAGCCCTCGCCATGCCGCACCGCGATCGCGGCGTGCCCACGTGAGTGCCCGTGCACAGGCACGACGAGCACGTCGGTTTCTTTCGCGTGGATGGCGCGCACCGAGTCGAAGCCGAAGAAGCTCTCGCCTGCCACTGGCAAGGGGTTCCACTTGGGGTGATGGGCCCACAGGTTCGGCAGATAACGCTGCTTTTCGGGGAACGTCGCGCGCTTCATGGCGGCCCGATGTTCATCGGCGAACACGTGCACGGTCGCCTCTGGAAAGTCAGACAGACCCCCGGCGTGATCGAAGTCGAGATGCGTCACGACCACATGACGTACGTCATGCGGAGAAAAACCGAGGGCTTTGATTTGTGCGAGAGCCGTGCGTGCAGGGTCGAGCACGGGCCGCAGGAGCGCGCGAACGTGCCACGGGATGCGGCTGTCGTTCCGACGCAGGTCGAGAGAGCCAAAGCCCGTGTCGACCAAGATGAGGCCGACGGAACTCTCGATGAGCAAACAATGGCAACACAGCTCGGCTGCGTCGCTTAGGCTGCCCGTGCCATGGATGAGCGCCCGTCCGTAAGGGCACATACTGCCGCAGTCGAGATGGTGGATGCGCATGGCGTCCACGCTACCGGAGCCGTGCAGGCGCTGCACCTGCTTTCCCGCGAATCAGCCGCCGCCCGGGTCGTCGTCTGATTCCGATACCTCTTCGCCAGGCGGGGTATCGTCGTCTAGTTGGTCGAGGTAGCCTTCCGGCAACTGGACACGCTGGCGGCCCGAGGTCTTTCCCCGAGGCACGCGCATGGCTTGCGGCGGGAAGGGCGCGCTGTGATCCGCGGACGCGAGCACACCTTCGAGCTCAGCCAGCGTCGTTACGTGCACAAGCCGCGCTCGCAGCTCTGCGCTGCCGCGAAAGCCCTTCGTGTACCAAGTGCTGTGTTTGCGGAACATACGCATGGCAGCCGTCTCGCCGAGCCAATCGGCCAGTAGACGTGCATGTTCGAGCATGATGGCGACGACGTCTCCCAGACCCGGCGGATCTTTTGGGTCTTTGCCGTCGAACACGTCGGCCAGGTCGCGGAACAACCACGGACGGCCTAGGCAACCGCGCCCGACGATGACGCCATCGCAACCCGTCGTGCGCATCATACGCAGTGCATCGTGGGCTTCCCAGATGTCCCCATTTCCGAGCACAGGAATCTGGCGAACGTGGTTCTTGAGCTCCGCGATGGCCGACCAATCTGCGTGCCCGTCGTAGAGCTGCTCGGCCGTGCGCGCGTGCAGACCCACGGCTGCACAACCTTCGCCTTCGGCTACGCGTCCTGCGTCGAGGAACGTGAGGTGGCTGTCATCGGTGCCCTTGCGAAACTTGATCGTGACCGGGACCTTGCCCGCGTTCTGCACAGCCGCTCGTACAATATTACGCAAAAGTTTTGGCTTAAGTGGAATGGCCGAGCCACCGCCCTTGCGCGTGACCTTGGGCACGGGGCAGCCAAAGTTCATGTCGAGATGATCGATGCGCCCTTCGTTGACGAGCCACTTCACAGCTTCACCGACGAAGTAAGGATCCACACCGTAAAGCTGAAGACTGCGAGTGGTTTCTTCCGGGCCAAAATCCGCGAGCCGTCGCGTCTTGTCGCGACCTTCCGCCAACGGACGGGCCGTAATCATCTCGCTCACATAAAGGCCTGCTCCAAAGCGGCGGGTGAGCGTTCGGAAGGGATAGTTGGTCACTCCGGCCATCGGCGCGAGCACAACAGGAGGCCAGACGGTGAGGGGGCCCACGCGTAGCGGGGCAAATTCGTCGGGCCGTGCTGGGGGCACGTCGCGGTTCAGGTCACTGAGGTACTTCGAGTCCATCGCAATTGTCCGGGACGGCAGTCCTAGCAGACAGGTCGCGTGGGAGCTTTCGCGCCAATCGAAAACGGGCCGTTGCTGTTTGGAGCGATTCTTTCGTAAGGTGCGGGCGCGAGTGCGACTTTAGAGCAGCTGACCCAGCAGGTGTTGCGGTCTGCGTGCGGTAGGCGGCGCCTACGGGGCAATAGTTGCCCTCAGGTTCACTGCGAAGTTGACGGGGTCCAGGGTGGCCCGGAGGAATGACCATGTCGCTCAGTGTTCGGACTCTCTTGGTTAGTGCAGCTGCTCTCGTTACGACGGGCTGTTTCCAGCACCACACGGTCGATGAGGGTGCGATCCTGCCGCTTGAGGAAGCCTACGACGACGACGACCTGGGCGACGGTGATGAGGGTGGCGACGGCGACGAAGGTGGCGACGGTGATGAGGGTGGCGACGGCGACGCCGCGGACGAATGCAGCAATCCGACCTCGATCGAGCAAATCTTGGCTTGCGCGCTCGGCGGGGGTGGTGGCTTGGGAGACCTTCTCGGGGGCGGTGGCTTGGGGGACCTTCTCGGGAGCGGTGGCCTGGAAGACCTACTCGGCGGTTTGCTGGGGGGTGGAAACGGAAACGGTTCCGGTACGGGCAACGGCAACGGCAACGGTGGGATTCCGGGGCTCGATTGCAGCGACGCAGCTTCGAATCCACTTTTGCAGGGAATCTGCGGTTTGCTCGGAGGCGGTGGCACCGGCGGTGGCACAACCCTGCCCGATCTGAGCTGCTTGTTCCCGACCGACATCGCCACGCAGATCCGATGTGCACTTGGCGGAGCGGGCACGGGCACGGGTTCCGGCACGGGCGGCACGCCCAACTTGGGAGGTCTTCTCGGAATCGATTGCTCCAAGCCGGCCGATGGCTTCGCACGGGCAATCTG
>CAZEWA010000177.1:3205-11119 GCA_964515685.1 uncultured Polyangiales bacterium
GGCACGGGTGGTGGTACCGGCGGCACGGGCGCGACGTTCCCGTCGGCGGCTCAGTGCGAGAGCCCCTCGAACGCCCTGTTGGAGGCTCTCTGCGGCCTGCGCGGCGGAGCGCGCTGAGTTGTTCCAGGCGGCGCGCCCTGTAGGGCTCAGCGCCGGCTCTTAGGCGGGGCTGTATTCGGCTACGGCTTCCACCGGATGGAGCGTCTCGTAGACGCGCCCCACCAAGACCTGCACTCTGCCGTCGTTGAGTCGGCTCTGCGCGAGTTCGAAGAGCCAACGCGCGATGCGCTCACTGGTGGGGCTGAACGGGAACACGGCCACCTTCATGCCACCTGGAAAGGCGCTGTGCGCGCCATGTAGCTCAAGCGCGCTCGGAGCCGCTTCTTCGCAGTGAGCGGGCCCACGGCTCAAGAGCAGCTTGCGCCCTGTTTCCGCGAGCTCAGGTGCGATTTCCGCAAACGTCTCCGTGCCGATGGCGAGCGCGTGGTCGAGCAGCTGGTGGCAGGGCGTGAGCACTTCTCGCTTCAGCAAGCCGAAGTCCACCACGAAGCCCTGCGGGCAGAGCTCATGGGCGCCGACGTCAACTTCGAACTTCCAGGTATGCCCGTGCAGATTGATGCACGGCCCCAGGTGCCCTCTGACGTGATGGGCGAAGTCGATGTCGATGGACTTCCGAATACGGAACATGCGACGGGCTCTGACACACGTGGCCGCCGCATTCAATCAGGAGTCAGGCTCACGCGCGCCGGAGCTGGCTGTCGATGAAGCGGAAAGTCTCGGTCCAGCACTTCCGTGCCTCACTCCGCCACAGCATGAAATGAAACGCGTGGAGCTCGCCTGGGTAGTAGCGAGCCTCGTGGGGCACCCCCCGTTTTGACAGGGCTTCGGCCATGCGCCGCGTGTCGTCGAGCAGCGGGTCATGCGTGCCCACTGGCAGGAAGAATGCCGGCAATGGGCGCGCGCATTGGTAGCTACTCTCGAGTGTATGGAGCGGATCGAGCAACTCGAGCTCGCTCGTCTCGCGTGGCGTGCGCAGGTCGATGTACACGTCGGGCAACATCTCGAGGACCCGGCGCACAAGCAGGTTGAGCTTCGGGCGAGTGCGGAAACGTGAGGCCTGCGACACATGCAGAATGCCGCAAGCCGCGACGACCGCTTTTGGCCTGACGCCCGCATCGAACAGCGCGCGCGCCCAAGGTTCAGGTCGCGGCGAAGAGCAAGCGATAGCAAGCGACGTCACGAGGTTCGCGCCTGCAGATTCGCCTGCCAAAATGATGCGGTCTGCGTCGCCTCCAAAGCGCGCTGCGTTGTCTTTGACCCAAAGCAAAGCCTCGGCGACATCTTCGAGCGCCGCGGGGAATTTGTGCCTGGGCGCGAGTCGGTAGTTTACGTTGAAGACGACGAAGCCAGCTTGAGCGTACGTGTGTCCGACAAAGAAGTGCGTCTCTTTCGAGCACCAGGCGAACACCCCTCCGTGGACGTAGACCACGACGGGCAGAGGTCCTTGTTGAACCTTGGGCACGTAGACGTCGAGACGATGGGATCGACGCCCGGTCCCTAGGTAAGGAACATTGCGAATCACGCGGGCCGTGCGCGTGAAGGCCCGTTGTTGCAGGCGACCTACGGCTTCCAATCCGTAGTAGGCCAGCTTCTCAACCGGCCGAAGCACAGGCTTGGGCCCTGAACGACTCGACAACAACCGTAGCTGGGGGCGGCCGACGCGTTGCCTAAAGGGAATGACCTTGCTTCGTTCGCGGCGCCCGAAATCCTGCCCCATGCTCACCTATGCTGCCTGCGATAACACGCGCTGAGCGCCCAGGAAAGTGCGTGCTGTGCTTCGACACCTAGCTCCTTGACAAGCACCGCTTGCTGGGAAACGAACAGGCTATGCTCAGCATCGATTTGAGGGGAAAGCGCGCATTTGTCGCTGGCGTGGCAGATGACGGAGGCTTCGGCTTTGCGATTGCCAAGGCGCTTGCAGAGGCAGGGGCCAGTGTATGTGTGGGGACGTGGCCTCCGGCGCTCGGAATTTTCGAGACGCTGCTTCGCCGCGGCAAGCTCGAGGAGTCGCTAAAGTTTGAGGTGGGGGAGGGTAAGCTCGCTTTCGAGCGCGTGTATCCGCTCGACGCCGAATACGACACGATGGCTGCCATGCCCGAGGAGTTGCGCAATAACAAGCGCTACAAGGATTTGGGCGATGTCAGCATGCATGGCCTCGTAGAGCGGCTGACCAACGACTTCGGTTCGCCTTGCCTCGATATCGTCGTGCACAGCTTGGCGAACGGGCCCGAGGTGCGTAAACCGCTGCTCGAAACGAGTCGCCAGGGCTACTTGAGCGCGAGCAGCGCCAGCGCGTATTCTTTCGTGTCGCTGCTTCAGCATCTGGGGCCGTTGACCCGCACGGGCGGCTCCTTTCTTTCGCTGAGCTATCTCGCAGCGGAGCGCGTGATTCCAGGTTACGGCGGGGGCATGTCTTCCGCTAAGTCGGCGCTGGAGAGCGACACACGCGTGCTCGCCTATGAGGCCGGCCGCAAGTGGGGGCACCGCGTCAACGTGATCTCAGCGGGGCCCTACGCGTCGCGTGCAGCGAGTGCCATCGGCTTCATCGGTACGATGATCGACCACTGCAAGCAGCACTCTCCACTGCAGCAGGTTCTAGAAGCGCGTGAGGTTGCGACGGCCGCCGCGTTCCTCTCGAGCCCGCTTGCAAACGGCATCACGGCTCACACGCTCTACGTAGACAAGGGTTTCCACGCCATGGGAGCGCCCACAGATGTCGTCACGCGTGCGGAGCAGGAAAAAGTGGCCAAATAAGCCTGATTCAGGGCTTGGGCGCGGAGCGCGTGACCTCGTCGAAGCCTGGCAACAGCATGCCGACGAAGGCTTCCGGCCGCCGCACGCCTTGGGCTTCGAACCACTCTTCGGCGCGCACGCGCAGCTCCGTGCCGCGTGTGCCGCCCAGCAGGCGTCCGAGCTGATAGCGTGTGGCTGCTGCGTAGAGCGTCATGTCGCTCTCATAGAAGGCGGCTTCTGCGAGTTCGAGGCGCTGGGTAGCCCGCTCGTAATCGCCTCGCGCTGCATCGACGCCTGCCCGCGCCGCATGCCCCCAGCCAGCGGCGTACGGTGCCCGCGCGTTCGTAAGCTTGGAGGCGGAGTCGGCCGCGTCGCGTAGCAGCAACTCACGCTCGCTACGCTCGGCCCGCGCTTGCGAGATGGCAGCGCGCGTGCGCAGGTGTCTTACGAGGTGCCCAACGAACGGAATGCGCGGAAGCAGCGACTTCGTGAGATTGGGCCAAGCTGCCATGATGCGCGTGTACGGTCGGCCGCTGCGTGCGTAGACCTCGGTTTGCGTGATGCCGATCAGATAGAAGAGGTGCTGTACGTGGAAGTCCAGGTGGGACCAACTGGCGAGGCTCTCATCTAGCGACAGAGCTGCCTGCATGGGCTCGTTGGCCATCAGCAGTGGCAGATGGCCAACCGCGACGCGAAGATTGGTGTACGCGTAATGATCTCCGCGCTCGCGCGCATCGCGCAGGTGCTCGGCTACGCGTTCGAAGTTCGTCTTCAGCTCGCCCAAATAGAACTGCGAAATGGAGCGAAAGGCGCGTGCATTACCGATTTCCCAGTCCACGTCGGTGCATTCGGAGGTGAGCAGTCGCTCGGCTTCGGTCGACAACTGCACGCTCTCTCGAAACGCACCATGCAAGAAGCTGGTGCTCGACCGCACAGCCAGGGCAAGGCCGAGCGCTTGCGAGTCGCCGATCCGTTGGCCTAGGGTTTCGGCACGTTCCAGCGTTTGCTTCCACGCCGTGGTGTCGACTTCGGATACGACAGCCTGATAGCCGGCTTCCAGGGCCAAGGCGCGGGAGAGCCGCACAGGGCAGCCAAGTTCCAAGACCACTAGCAAATGTCGAGTCTGGGCTTCGGCACCTCGCACGGAGTCGACCATGCTGAGCGCATTGGCAAGGGAGCCTAAAATGTCCGCGCGAACGAGGTCGTTGGGCGGAATCTGGCTTGCGTCGCGTTCGGTAAATGCCGTGCCGCGAAGGCGCAAACGCAACCTCTGCAACCACAGCGAGAACAAAGCCCTGTTGGCTGAGGTGGGCACCTTGATGCCGAGCCTTTTGAGTACGCTTGCGACCGTCGAAAGACCTGCGTTGACGTTGCCGGAGCGCAGGAGCTGGCGTGCGGCACGGCGCTCTAGCTCGAGCGCGTCGGCGGGATTGGCGTATTTTGCCGCTTCCATGTACGCCCGCGCTGCGTGCTCGCTGTGGCCTGCGCACGCATAGGAGTGGGCTAGCTCGGTCCGCAAGCGTCGCTCTTCGTCTGGCTCCATCCTCGGATAAGCCAAAGCCTCTTGGTACAGGTTGACGGCTGCATCGAAGGCGAGAATGTCGCGTGCTCGGTCGGCAGCGCGAGCCGCCATGCGCGCTGCGCGTTCGGTGTGGTCAGCGTCTCTAAGGTGTGTGGCGAGGACATCCGGAGGCGCCTTGGGCCAGCCCGCCAGTGCGATTGCAATCCGGCGGTGAATGCGAATCTTGTCGACCTCGGCGTGCGCCAACACGGCCTTGCGCACGGCTCCATGGCTCGGCAGGTGGTATTCGCCATCGCTTTCCCGAATGCTACGCGCCAGATTGGCCACGCGCAGCACGGCCATGTAGCGACTCACGCTCTCGAGGGGCAAGCCCGCGGCTTCGGCGGCGATCGCAGCCGGCAAGGCCGTTCGCGCGTAGCAGAGCGCTATCAAGAGCTGTCTGGCATCGAGCGGCAAATGTTCGACGCGCGACCACATGATTTCCGTCAGGTTGAGACCTGCGGGGGCAAGCGCGCGGGTCAGCAGCAAGTGTCGTGCGAGGGCGTCGATGCGCAGGGGGTGCCCGCCACCGCTTTCGACAATTTGCGTGCTGAGTTCGGGAGAGTAGGTGCCTGCGGATTCGAGCAGTCGATCTGAGAGCTCGCGTGCTGCGCCCTCGCCGAGCTCACGCACGCGCATCAGCGTGACTTGCTGCTCGTAGCGCATGAGCCACTGCCGAAACGGCAGCTCGGCCTTACGAAGCTCGCCATTTACAATCAGCAGGAGCAGCATATCGGGCGGCTCAGGCGGCCGTATCAGCTCTTCCAGGACGCTCAGGGTATCGACGTCCGCCCATTGCATGTCGTCGATCACGACCAACATGGGGTGGCGCTTCGATAGGTCGCGCAGCAGGGAGCGGAGCGCGCGCATGGCTGCACGCCGAATGGCTGGCGCCTCACGCGGAACCTTCTCGGCAGTTTCTGGGATGGCGACCCGCAGCATGGAGGGAAACAGCTGCGACAGTAGGCCGGTGTCTGGCGGGAGCAGCGTGGCGATGGAGCTTCGATCCTGGGTCGACAAATAGCGACTCAGCGCGTCGATGACACCTGAAATGCCGCGAAAAGCCCGAGTGCCTTCCGATTCGCAGCGGCCCGACAAATGTACGAGGTGCGGGTAGTCGTTGCGCAATTTGCGCGCGAGTTGTGTCGCCAGCGTGCGCTTTCCGATGCCTGGTTCCCCGTAGAGGCACAGTGCCGACACAGCGCCGTGGCGTGTGCGCTCGAAGGCCTCGGTGATCAGGCTCAACTCACGCTTGCGCCCTACGAAGGGAGGGGCGTCACCGAGGAGCGAGAAGGTTTGGGAGGCGCGCGCTTCTGATTCCTGGTGGATGCCGAGCCGCTCTCTGATTTCATCGGCGTCGGGTCGGGCATCAGGGTCGAGTGCGAGCAAATCGTGGCAAAGGCTCGCGAGGTCTTCGGGGCACTTCTGGCCTGCCGGCAAGCTTGGGACGACGCGTTGTTTTTCCTCGACCAGGTCCGCACCGCTGGTTGAGAACGGCGCCGCACTCGAGAGCGCTTGAAACAACGCGGCCCCCACGCTGTACCAGTCGGTCGCAGGGCTCGGCGTAGCGTCCTCGAGGCGTTCGGGCGCCACAAAGGGCAGGGAACTCAACCAATGTTGATCGGAATCTCGGCTGTCGCGGGATCCAGATAGCTCACACTCCAGCAGCACTAGCCGGCCCTGGGGCGTC
Source organism: uncultured Polyangiales bacterium (assembly GCA_964515685.1). Classification (GTDB taxonomy): domain Bacteria; phylum Myxococcota_A; class Polyangia; order Polyangiales; family DASUME01; genus DASUME01. The sequence continues at coordinate 9,250 of CAZEWA010000177.1, forward strand.
ACGCGGATGTGATCTGGTTCCAGGTTGCCGTGGACGCGGCCTGCGTTGTGCAATGCCGTAATTGCGCGCACGAGCTGACTCAACGCGCTTCGTAGGCGGACTTCCGAGAGCTCTCCCGGGGGCGAGCCTCCCACTCCGCGATGGGTTTTGAGCGGGCCCGGACTCTCGGCACGCGGGCGCACGTAGTCGAGCAGCGACTCCCCTTCGACGAACTCCATGGTGTAAAACCAAAGGCCGTCTATGCAGTCCAGTTCGCCAAGGCTGACAAGGCTCGGATGCCGTACGTTGCGCAAGGCACGAAACTCACGCCGGAGTTCGTCAGCCGCCTGCGTTACACTGCGCAACGTGCGTAGGGCGACAAAGCTTCCTCGCGTTTCGTCGAGCGCTTTGTAAATCTCGCCGATGGTCCCCACGCCGATACGGGACACGATGCGAAAGCGTGGCGTTCCATGAAATTGCGGCTCTGCGTTCGCCACGGAGTCCGCATCATACTCAGTTCCGGCGGAAGCTCCACGCCCCGGGGCAAGCAGGCGGCAGAGATGTGCGGTCCTCGTTCAGCGCGTGAGCTTGCCAGCGACTCGGTCGATGGCTTCGCGTAGATTTTCGGCGTGATTCTGCCGCTGATACAGCTCTTCCGGCGTGTCGGCCTCCGCTTCGGGCAGAGCGGAGGAGCAGGCTCTGAGTGCGGTGTGCAGATCGTCTGTAGCGGCGCGGCTTCGCTGATATGCCGTGAATGTCAGAAAAAGGGCGCCCAGGATGGGCGGTAGGGGCAGGACAAACTGGACCCAGCGGACGCGGTACAGGTTGGCCAAAGCGAAGCCAAACACCAAGAGGCTGACGGCCACGAGCAGCTCCCGGAGATGCTCTTTCAGGAAAGTAAGGCGCGTCGAGCCGCGCGAGGCGGAACGAATCTGCTCACAGCGTTCGCCCGCCTGGTATTCGCCGAGCAAACTCTCTATGCGCTTGTCGACCAGGACGAGTTCCTTGGTCTCAAGGTTCGAAAGGTCGGCTTGCGTGAGCCCCTTGAGGTCGACGACTTCGAGCGGCTGACCATCGACTGTGACGTTGCCAGCGTTCGTATAGACCGTCCGTCCCTCGCGGTCTGTGCGCTTGTAAACATCTTGGGCAGTAGCGATTTCGGGCCCGATGCAGCACAGCCCCACGAGGAGCAAGGCGCTCTCCCGACGAAAGCGTAGCGTCCGCGATCTAGCTTGCCCCATGGCACCTAGGTTAGTGCATATTGGACGCGTCATCGTGCTTCCTGCAGAGGCCTTTGCGCGGTAAGATGAGCGATCTACCCATTTCGGGGATGTCCGTGGCTTGCCCGGGCTCTTGCGGGCGGACCTTAGCCCCGCTTCAATACCCCGTACTCCGGATGCCAAACCTTCAAGCCTTCGCTCGCACTCAGCTACGCGCGCTCACACGGATCTGGCCCGTGCTGACGATGCACTTGGCGTTGGCCTCGCTGTTTTTGTTAGTGGCCGTGGTTTTCGCGGCACTTACAGGCTTTGTCGGAGGCTTGACCTGGATCCTGGTATGGCCGGCGTTTGCGCTGGTCGTGGTCGCCATCGGATACCTCTTCGTGGGGCCTGCAGTGCTGGGTAAGCAGGCAGATGGCACCTTGTACTGGCCCCATGCGCTGCTCTTGATGCCGTACTTCAGCGCGGCGGAGGTCGCCTGGTATCTGGTGCGGGTTTTGGGGCGCGAGGAGCCCTGGAACGAAGTATCGAGGGGGCTGTTTCTCGGTCGCAGAGTGCAGCATTGGGAGCTTCCGGCGCGGGTGGCGCTCGTGCTCGACATGACGGCGGAGTTTGTAGAGCCTGTGGAGGTCCGCACCGGTCGCACCTACGTCTGTGTGCCAGCGCTCGAT
>CAZEWA010000178.1:0-11101 GCA_964515685.1 uncultured Polyangiales bacterium
GAAGTTGAGCTTGTCGATGGCGACGAAGTCACCGTAGTGCTTCGTCAGGTCTTTGGCTTCAATTACTAGGTCGCTCATCGCTGACCCACCTCGCTGGATGTTCGAACAAGACGCGCGCTTTCGCGCATTCGACCTTCTTCGTGCGCGACGATACTTGCCGCGCCTTCGCTGTCAATGCTCCCGGAAGCGCCTGGGCGAAGGCTGTCTCCGCGCCGGGACTGAACCGGATTCGCGCCTGAAACGCCCGAGGATTGTGCTTATTCCCAAGAGAGCGTGCGATTTATGCATCACTGGTACGCCGAGGCAGGTCTCAGCGGATGTAAGACCAGTCCACCTCGGGAACGAGCTCCAAGTGCACGTGATTCTGGTGGGCGCGATCGTGATGTGGGGTGATGACCACTTGGAACAACCCCTGCGCGACCGCGTCGCACACCAGGCGGCGCAGCAGCTTGCCCTTTTCAGCCTCGCGTCGTTCCATCAAGCACGGGTCACCCCCGCGTTCCCGTTCATCCCAGTCGCTGTCGATGTCGAGCACGGTTCCATCGCGCAGATGGAAGCGTGCAGCATCGATGGCCATGGCGCGTGCATGACCGCTTGATTTGCGGCTCGCGCGGACGCGCGCACCGGGGCGGTAGGTGGAGTAGTGCTCGACCTTTACGACCCCTGAATTCTGCAGCGACGGCGCCCAAGCGAGTAAGGCGACGGCCAGGCGGCAGTCGAGCATGCCGTGGGTTGCGTTGCCGTTCTTCGGCCCGAAGCTCACCCCTTCGAGGGGTGCAAGCAAGCTGACAGGCTCAGCGATATGCGGCGCGGTCTTGGCGGGGACGGACTCGAAGCGCACGCCTGCGCGCGCCAGGAGACGGCGGCATTCGCCGGGGTTGAGCGCCGCAATATCGCGTCCGTTCGGCAGCGCCACGCGCGATGGGCGGGGCCGCTTCTGCGCGGCCTTCTCTGCGCGCGTCGGCGAAGGGTGCGATGGATCCTGCGCGGAAGGGGCTTCGCCTCTGCGATTTGGAGCTGCTGCGGCCACTAAGTTTTCGTTGTCCGCCGCGCGCGCGGTTCTCAGCCCGGGGTTGCGAAATGACGATCCAGCGTAGGGACAGCAGGCGCACAGCGTGATGAGCACACCGAACAGCGCCCACGAGCGCGGCAGAAAACGCGGTAGCCAAATACGACCCAACTGCACGGCCATGACGAAGAGGAAGCGGAGCCCATGAAGGTCCATATCCTACATCAGACCCAATCAGGCAGCGTGAGGTCAAAATTGGGGAAGGCGCAGCGCGAGCGAGCTCACTCCCTGCCCGTTTTTTACTGCGGATCTGTTTAGTAACTCGAGCATCTGATCCACGGGCAGCTTGGGTTCGCGGGAAAGCGCCGTCGCCACGCGGTCCATGCTTTCGTTGCCGAAAGCAGCTTGTGAGCCGGCGATGAGGAGGTCACCGGGCTCCAGACGTTCAGTGTAGAAGGCCGGCCGCAGCTTCAGCAGTCCTTCGGAACGATCTTCGCGCGCATTCACGCGCTTGACCTGCTCGGTACGTCGCAGATAGGCGCGCATGGGGCCTGAGCTCAACACGAGGAGCTGGCCGGGGCTCAGCGTGAGCAGCAGCACGCCCACGTCACAACGCTGCCGCTCGACGAGGGAATCGACCCGCGTGCGAAGGCGAGCTGTGGCGGATTCGAGGGCGCGATGGAGCCGGGCGGAGAGGTCGAAACGCGCCGTGTCGCGGCTCGACGAAGCCAGGCCTTCGGGTGCGTCTGCGCTAAGCTCGTGGTCCAATCCCTCGAAGACGGCGTCGAGACCGTAGCCCCATAGACGTGGGGGACCTAGGCCGCTCGCCAGGCACACGATCTGGCCGCGGTTGTACACGCGCACTCCGGAGTTTCGCAGCTCCCCATTACGGACCTTGGCGGGCTCGGTCGCGTGGGCAAACTCCAGCATTTATTCGCTCTTGGAGACTAAGAACTGCACGCGAAAGCCAGGCAACTGGGCGAGTTCTGCCACGGCTCGACCTGCGTTTGCAGAGGCGGTTTGGTAGTCCCAACGCGTCTGTACGCCCTGCATCTCGACCGCGCGCGGATCGCCGAGGACCTCAACGCCGAGGGCCAAATCTTGTTCCGCGAACCCGTCGGGCATGCGCAGGGCAGGGACTGAGACGCGGAGTGGCGCAGACAACGCAAGCTCGGGTCCAATCTCGAGAATGGGCCCGACCGGACGCTCGAATTCTTTGTTCGAGAACGCGGTCGTACGTGTGCCGTTGGCGAACGTGATTTCGACCGGGTCTTGCAGCGCGCCTTGTGGAATCTCCAAGCGGGCTCCGTTGTCTAGTTCGAGTGTCCCTCCTGCTCGGCCGATTTCCACGATGAGTTTGTCATGCCCGCGCCGATGCACAGGAAGGGAACGTTCCCTAATGGGTGCGTCCGCTGTCGTGGCGGCTGTCGTGGGTGGGGGCTGCTTCGCGCCGGCGCCACATGCGCTCGACAGCACGATCAACCAGAGGAGTGTACGCGTGGAGGGCATGGCTTTGCACTTTAGGCCACTGAGGCACAAGACCTCAAGCGTCTCGATGCGGTCGAGAGGACTGTGGCGTTGTGCGACGCGTGATGTAACGCTGTGCGCAGTGAGACGGGGGTGGGGTTGACGAAACAGGGACGATTGCGCGCTATCTCGAAGGGGGTAATCCGTCGCCTCGGGCCTCCGTTCGTTCGCGCTCGCGAGTGGTTCCCGTTCACGGTGCGTGGGGTCGGCGTGCTTCTGTCGACGGCGGGGGCGCTCTGGGTGTACGGCTTTCGCGCGCTGGATGGCGTTTGGTATGTGGCAGGGGTCGGCCTTATCGCCCTGTGTCTGGTCAGTGTGGTCAGTGTGCTGTTGGCGTCGCTTCGCATGCGCCTATGGCTTTCCAGCAGTGAGGCGCAGGCTCCTGCTCGCGATCGCATCTACGCTGAGACGCGCAGGTCGGTGACCACGAACTTTCGCGTACCACGGCTGCGTTTTTGGGTGTTCGTGGAAGCGCATCTCGAGTGGGTGCGCCCAGACTTCGGTCACGTGACCGAAGCGAGCGATGGACCTTGGCTCACGGAGCAGGTGCAGTTTTGGGATCATGCGGAGATAGGCAGTGTTCTGCGCCGGGTCGTGATTCGAGACGTGTTTGGCCTGGCGAGCTTTTCTCTCCGCAAGGTCGCGCCCCTCGACATTGCGGTGTTGCCCCACGCGGGCGCCCTACGCAGTCTGCCGCTCCTGCGCTCGCTGACGGGTGGCGACGACGTGCCGCATCCGATGGGCGTCACACAGGGGGACCGTTTAGAGCTGCGCAGGTATGCGCCCGGCGACCCCGCGCGCTTCATCCACTGGAAGGTGTTTGCGCGGACGCAGAAGCTCGTGGTGCGCATGCCAGAGCGGGCGCTCGCGCGAGCCCATCGGGTGGCCGCCTATTTGGTGTGTGGTGAGCAGGATGCGGCGAGCGCAGCGGCGGCAAGGGTCGCCCTCGAAGAAGCAGCATTCGGCGCGGATTTTTGTTTTGGTGCGGATGGCTCTCCCAAGCCCGCACGCGCGCTCGAGCCTGGATTGACCGCGATTCGTCGGTCGAGTGCTGTGCGCAGTCGTTCCGGGAAGGACCTCGGCGTGTTCGTTCGAGAAGTAGAGCGGGAAGGGCCGGCGAGTTTTGTCGTGTTCGTGCCGCCGCGCCTTGGTGCACCCGTTGAGGCGGTAAAACAGGCGATGGGTTCGCGGAGAAATCCGGTGCGCGTGGTCGTAGGAGTCGATGGCATTTTGCGGGATGCACAGCGCAGTGTCTGGGCGCGTCTCACGATGCGGCCTACGGACACGAGCAGCACTTCGCTGCTCGAACTACGCGAGGTGATAGCGGCCTACCAGAAGCTGAACTGCGAGGTGTTGGTGCTCGACCGTGAAAGTGGGCGAGCGCTCGGAGAAGCCCACTTGAAGCATGCAGCCCAAGTTGCAGGGGAGGCGGCATGAAGCGGCCTTCGCCCGATGTGCGAGCCGAGTTGCCCTGGCTTACTGCGATTCTGCGCGCCTTCGTTTACGGCCTGTGTGGTGCGGCCTTCGCCTTTCCGCTCGCGCACTTCTCCACGGTGATTGCCACTGCGCTGGGCGCGCTCGGCGGTGCGCTGGCTTCGCCCGTGCTGGCCCGTTCCCGCGTACGCACCGCGTGGATTGTCGTCGGTGCACCTGTCTCTGCGTTGGGTGCCGCCTTTGTCGTGCATCTCCTGTCGCGTTCGGGTGGTCTGGCTTCGTTCATGGGAGAGGCGCAATTTCTTGCGCTGATCGACGCGCTCGCTTTTTCACTCGTGGCATTTTGCCTGTCGCTCGCGCTGTCGGCGCTCTCGCTGCGCCATAGCTTCCTCGCGTTCGCCGAGGTGGCTCTCGGTGGAATGATAGCTTCGCAGCTGGTGTCGGAGCATCGCCACGGCGCTATCAACCGTCCCTTCGACATCGCCGATCCCATCCTCTCTGCGGGTGGTGATCCGATGGTGGTGTTCTACGCCCTCGGTGCTGTGGCGGTGTTGTCGCTGGCCCTGGTGCTGATTTATGAGCGCTCGCTGCTTCGCCTCGCTGCGCATCTCGGCATCTTGCTTTTGCTGCTCGGGCTTGCGGGCTTGGGGACCGGCTCCGGGCTGTTACCGCGGCCTGAACCCGAAGGCGGACTGGGCTTAACCGGCAAACCTGACGACGCAAAAAATCAGGAAAACCAGAAAGGGCGTAGCCGTTCCGACAACGACTCGCTCGAGTTTCGGGACCAAGAGCGCAATCGCGATCAGCAAACGCCAGTGGCGGTGGTGCTCCTGCACGACGACTACTCGCCGCCCACCGGAATCTACTATTTCCGTCAGGGCGCCTTCAGTCAGTTCAACGGACGCAGGCTGGTCGGCACCACGCGCGACGCGCTCGATCGGGACATCGTCCCAAGCTTCCCGGTCGACAAGCTCAAGGTGCCCGAAGCGCCCGAGGCAGGGCTCGACCGGGCCACGCTGGAGAGCACGGTGGCGTTGCTCGCCGATCACACAAAGCCCTTCGGGCTGGAATCGCCTGTCGAGTTCGTGGCGCAGGAGAATCCAAACCCCGAGCGCTTTCGTCGCGTGTACAAGGTCGTGTCGTCCGCGCTGACCGCCGATTTCATGACGCTCACTGGACACAAGGCCGAGAACCCGAGTTGGAGCGCTGAAGACAAGCAAGAGTATCTCGCGCTCCCTCCTGACAGCCGCTACGGCGAGCTGGCGCGGAAGATCATCGCTACGCTGCCAGCCGACCTGGCTGAAGATCCCATGGTGCGTGCCTGGGCGGTTCGCGAGTGGCTGAGCAAGGAGGGCACCTACAGCCTGTCGAGCAAGCACGCTTCAGCCGAGGACCCCACCGCGCATTTCTTGTTTGGCGACAAGGTTGGCTACTGCGTGCACTTTGCACATGCGGCGGCGTACCTACTGCGCTCGCTCGGCGTGCCAGCACGTGTGGCGACAGGATACGCTGTGGAAGAATCCGCCAGACAAGGTGGCTCGGCATTGCTCATCGCGAGCGGCGCCGCACACGCTTGGCCCGAGATCTACCTGCACGGGGTCGGCTGGATCGTGGTGGACGTGCAGCCCGAGCAAACCCTGGATGCTGCGCCTGAGCCGCCCGATGCGGATTTGCAGCGTCTTCTCGGCCAACTGGCTCGCGGCATCAAGCCGTTGCCGCCCGACGGAGGGCCGCCACCCATGCCGTGGGAGCTTTGGCTGCGCGAGTTTGCGCTGTGGGCGCGAGATGCCTTGGGCCAAGGTCTGCTCGTGGCGTTCGGCGCCTTGTACCTGGCGAAGCTTTGGCGTCGCTTCGCACCGCGCTTCGCGAGCCCAAAGCAGATGGCTCGCGTCGCCTACCGGGCAGAGCTCGACCGCCTGGCGGAAGTAGGATTGTCGCGCCGTAGGGGCGAATCGCGAGAGGCTTTTGCGACGCGGGTGGCCGCCATCTCGCCGTCTTTTCGGGAGCTGACGCGGGTTCACGTCGGCGCGCGCTTCGGGTCACTGCGGGAGTCCGGTCGGACGTCCGAACTTGCACCGTTGATGCACGTGGGAGAGTCAGAAAGGCGGCGCGCGTTTGTCTGGTGGCGGCGCCTTTTGGGGGTACTCAATCCTTGGAGTTGGCTGAGGGCGCGCTGAGGCGCCTGGAGAATGCATGTCAGATCCTTCTTACGCACTCAATCAAGCACACGAACTGGTTTCGCGCCTTCGCTCGCGCCTTGGCGCTGCAGTGCGCGGACGCGACGACGTCATCGAACTGCTCTTGATCGCGTTGCTGGCGGATGGCCACGTGCTGCTCGAAGATTTTCCCGGTTCAGGGAAGACCACCTTGGCGCGCGCGCTCGGGGAGGCGGTCGAAGGTGACGGTGGACCCGAGGAAATCAGCTCGTTTCGACGCATTCAGTTCACGCCCGACTTGCTGCCCAGCGATGTGACGGGCACCAACGTGTTTGAACCCTTGACCTCGGGCTTTGTGTTTCGTCGCGGACCGATTTTTGCGCACGTGGTTTTGGCGGACGAGATCAATCGCACGTCGCCCAAGGTGCAAGCGGCCATGCTCGAGGCCATGGCCGAAAAGCAGGTCACCATCGACGACCACAGCCATCCTCTCGACGACCTCTTCTTCGTGATAGCCACACAGAATCCGTTGGACCTTGCCGGCACGTATCCCTTGCCTCGCCCGCAGCTCGACCGCTTTCTGTTCAAGATCCGCATGACGCATATCGCACGTGCAGATGAGCTGGCCGTGCTCACGGACTACCCGGCGCCGCGTCTGGCTCGGGCCGCGGAGCTACCTGGCGTGAAGCGCAGCGAGGTCCTGGCAGCGCGCACTGCGTTGCGAGAAAGTGTCGCCATCCACCCATCGGTGCGCGAGGCCTTGGTGGATTTGGCCGGTGCACTGCGCACCGATACTCGACTCATCAACGGCGTCTCCACACGCTCACTCGTGCTCTTGCTGCCCGCGCTTCAGGCGCGCGCACTCATCGCAGGCAGAGACTATGTGAGCCCCGAAGACCTCGAAGTGCTCGCGCCCCACGTCTTCCTGCATCGCGTGGAGCCGGCACCAGGTATCGACGATATCGAGCGCGTGCTCAAGGATGCCGTGGCGCCGCAAGTCGAGCGGCTAGCTCGCCTCAGTCTTGCTCGATCGGCATGAAGCGAAGCACTACACGCGCACTCCTCTTGGGAGCCGGACTCGCGTTGTTCGAGGCCTCCCTGCGTCCTGTGCTTGCTGAAGCGCAGGGCATGGATCAGTTGCTCGAGGTGCCATCCGGGATGGAGGCATCGCCGGCCGAGCTCGAAGCGTTTTACGCGGGCATGTCCGGGCGCATGATCCGCGCGCGCGAACTTGCAACGAAGGTGCTCAAAGAGCATCCAGATTCCTATGTCGCTCACTACGTGATGGGCGAGGTCGAGCACGACGCAGAGGCCAACTTCCCGCGTGCGGTGTTTCACTTCGAGCGCGCGTTCTCGCTCTATCACGCCAAGTACGGTGACGAACCGGGGGAGGGCCAACCCTGGCGCTGGCACACGCGCATCATGCTCGCGCTGGCATTTGCCTATGGGGAGATTGAGAAGCACGAAGACAAGCTCGCATTGCTCGGGCGCTACAACGAGATCTACGACCCCGACCGGCTGGCGGAGCGCGCGTGGCCGCTGATGAAGCTGCGTCAGTACGATGCAGCCCGCAGGGCAGCAGAAGAAGCCCTGCGCTCAGGACACACTCAGCAGCGAGAGATCGCGCTGAACGCTTTGTGTGCCATCGAGTTCGAAGCCGGCAACGATGAGGAAAGTTACGAGGCGTGTAAGCGAGCGATGGAAAACGCGCGCAGTCTGGGCACCGGACTCGACCCTGCGGACTTGATGAACTTTGCCGAGGCGTCACGCTCGGTGTTCAAGTTCGATGAAGCGGAGCGCGTGGACCGCGAGGCTACGGAATCGTCTTCGGCATGGTACGGAAACCCGTGGTCTGAGTTGGCGGAGCTCTACCTGCGCGAGGCGCGTCTACCCGAGGCCCTGTCCGCATTGAAGGAGATTCCCAAGTATCGCGTGCGCAGGCCTCCCCATGTGCGCGAGTCCGACCGGAACGAAAATCGCCGTGCATTGAGCGCGTTTTTCGTAGTGCTTGGGCGTCCGGACGAGGCGCTTCGCATCACGGAAAAAGCTCTTGTGGCGCCGGATCGGCGTGCCCATAACAGCCGCGACCCAGCGCAGGATCGTTCAGTTGCCGCGCTGCTGGACCGAGCTGCCCATCGTCTCAAGGCGGAGCGCATGGCCGAAGTTGCGGCGAGCGAGCCGTGGTACGTGCGTTTTGTTCGTGCGTGTGAAGCCCAGGTGGAACGCGCGTCAGCATGGCTCAGCGGGCGCAAGGCAGTGCGTGCCGTGGGGGACGACGCGCGCCTCGCGGGCAGCTTCCAAATCGGCACAGCGCAGGCGGCCGTCATGCCTCCGTGGCTTCTGGGAGACTTGGTGCACGTGGTGGGCTCAGGCAGTGCGCAGGCTGCAATCCAGGTAGCGCGAGCTCGCGACAAGCGCGCGCAGGCCCACGCGTATTACGATGCCTTCGAAGGTGAAGCGCAGTTCTTGGCGGGTAACTACGCCGAAGCTGAGGGAAAGCTCGAGCAAGCAAGCCAGGCGTTGCCCTCGGCCGAGGCCTTATTGCGCGCGCGTGTCTTCGCGGTTTTGGCGCGTGTGCGAGAGATTCGCGGAGCATTTGCCGAAGCCGGACAGGACTACGAGCGCGCGATGCAGATCGACCCTGGCGTGATGCGCCGCCTCGGTTTGCGATTGCCCGTGCGGGTTGAAGTGGAAGGCGACGATGTCGCCGAGGACGTGGAAGATGCGCTGGGGAACTCGTCTAGGTTTGCGCTCGGTACGCGTGGGCTCGGTGTCCAAATCCGCGTGACACGTGCCGGAGGTGAGGCATGTCTCGTCGGTGTGTCGGGAGCGCAGCTTGCATGTGGGCGCGCTGAAGCGCAGGCCAACGAGGGTGCGAAGGAGCTGGTCTCGAAGCTCGTCGAGAGCGTGCACGAGCGCGTATTTGCACCCAATGTGGATCTGTCGCAGACCGACGCGAACTCCCTAGATGGATCGAATTTGCGGGGTGGCGAGCAAGACCTGTCCCCGCTTCTGCAAGGAGAAGGCCTCGACGAATAGGGATCGGGCTGTGGTACCGAACACGCGTGCACCGCGGCTTCCCAGATGCCTACTCAAGGCCTACTGAGGCGTCGATGCGGGCGCGTTCAGCGCATCTGGCAGCGTAGGTGCGGCTGGGCTGGGCTCTGCGCTCAGGTCCGTGGCTGAGCGCGTCGTACTCTCGGCAGCAGGTACGTCGGGCAGCGCTTCGACAGGCGCCACGTGCGGCGGGGCATCACTGGGCTCCTCAGCTTCGCTTGGATCCGAAGGTTGCGTGGGCTGCGCCGGGACCTCTGCTGCAGTCTTGGTGTCGGGGCCCTGCTCGAAGACCTCCTCCTCGACCTCTTCCCATTCATCGAGGACAGGGTGCGCTTCGCCTGGGTTTGCGGAGATCCCGGTCGGGTCGAGCGGCTGAGCCTGCTCGGGCTGGGCTGCGGCAGCGTTCGACTTCTTGCGCCGCACCTTGCGTACGGTGCGAATGATGTTCTGCTCGTTGTCAGCACTTGGCTCTGCGCCTGTTGCCGACTCGCTCGCGGCAGCGCGCCCGCGGCCAGGCTGTGGCGCAGGAGACGCCTGGGAGTCAGCGAGGCGCCAAAGAGCAAAGGTCGCTGCGCTTGCGGCAATGAGTAGGGCCACGACCGCTGTAGAACGCCTCAGCGGCGACGTGGAACTACGAGGCTTACGATTGTCTTCGGACTCATTGAGCAGCTTGAGTTGCGGATTCGAGGTGATCTGATTTTTTTCTAGCCTGGTTTCAGCTTCTGGCCCTGCGGGCTGAGCGCGGGCGGGCATGTCGGCTGCGACCGTGGCCTCCTCCGCCATCGCCCTGCGGCGCACCGACGAATCGGCCTGCACACGACCGCGCGACAGCCGACCTTCATCTGTTTGCTTCGAGTGTTCCGGCACAAATGGAGATAGCTCAGCTATCAAGGCCTCCACGCTTTGATGGCGTTCGCTCCGCTCGCGGGAGATGGCTTTCATCACGACTTGAGCGAGGCCAGCTGGAAGGTCGGGGCGACGTGCGGCGAGGTCCACGGGATCGGAGGTCAGCATCCGGATTGCAAGCGCCGGCGCACTCTCTGCGACGTACGGTAGTTCGCCCGCGCTGGCCTCGTACAAGATGCATCCGAGCGCGTAGATGTCAGCGCGCGCGTCGATATCGCGCTGGCTGTTGAGTTGCTCGAAAGACATGTAGTGCGGGGTGCCCATCAACACGCCGCTTTGTGTGAGCGTCCGTTCCTCTTCGCCGTCGAGCTTCGAGATGCCAAAATCGAGTACACGCGGATCGTCGAGCTGCCCTGATGGGCCAACGCACACGAAGATGTTGTCGGGCTTCAAATCGCGATGGACGATGCCTTGTGCATGCGCTGCGACGACACCTTCCATGGCGCGCAACAGGATGGCCAGGATGGCCGTGAGATCGAGCGATTCTTCGCGCAGGATGAGTGAGAGCGGCTTGCCCTCGAGCAAGGGCATGACGATGTACAGGACGGATGCGTCGCGCCCCACATCGAATACGTCGACGACATGGCGATGCTGAATGCGCCCTGCAGCTTGTGCTTCGCGTAAAAAGCGCTGCACCAGCTCGGCGTTCTCCACGAACTGCGGCAGCAGACATTTGAGCGCGAGCTTTTTACCCGTGACCTTGTGGCTTACCAAATAGACCGCGCCCATGCCGCCCTGGCCTAGGCTTCGCTCGACCACGTACTTGTCGGCGATGACGTGGCTGGGTGCGGGCAGGGATGGCTTCATGGCGCGTGGCTTTGCGTGGCTTGCGTCCGGTCCCTCGAACGAAAGCTCGCCTCACACCCTACGGCGTTTCGTGGGTTCGCGCTATGCGGGGGCACTGCAGCTTGTGCTTGAGGTGGGCTGCTTCGCGCGCTAGCCCACGTCGGCTCACCTCGTCGCCGCTGCCGTGCGCTCAAGAGCCTTCGTATTCGCGATCGATGCGCGTGAC
>CAZEWA010000179.1:0-11019 GCA_964515685.1 uncultured Polyangiales bacterium
GATCACGATCTGCGGTCAAGACCCGATCAGCGCTTCGCGGTCACAGCACTAGGAGTAGAGCATCTGCGCGATGCAATGACCGAACTGTCCCGACACCTACTCGCACTCGGGTCCCGCCTAGCCTATGGAGGGGATCTTCGTCCCTTTGGCTTTACGAAGCTGCTTTTTGAGCTCGTGGCCCGTCATCGAAGGGACGCCGACGACGGAGATGAGCGGCCGGCTGTAGTCAACTACCTAGCTTGGCCAGTCCATGTGAGTATCGCAAGAAGCGAACTCCTTGGCGTTATTGATGAGTTGGCCGACATCGCTGAGATCGTGATGCTGGGACCCGATGGCGAGCTCCCACTCGATACGACTCTACCTCATCGCGCGGAGCTCCTATCTCTTCCAACAGATGCAGACTGGAGACGTGGACTGGGTGGAATGCGGCTGACCGTCTGCCAAAATAGCGACGCCCGCATCCTGCTCGGAGGGCGCCTAGACGGATACAAAGGACGCCTGCCGGGGATCGCGGAGGAAGCGATTCTGTCAATGCGAGGCCGTCAACCGACTTTTCTGCTTGGTGGATTCGGTGGCTGCACGCGCGCCATCGCCGAGGCACTCGGCGTAGTCGAAGTGTGGGCCGGTTCTCGCGCAGAATGGAGCGGTCGTGATGAGTTCGAGGGGCTTACCGTCTCGGATCTTAACAATGGATTGAACGAAGACGAGAATGCAGTCCTCGCGCGAACTCCACACGTGGACCAAGCGGTCACTCTAGTTGTAAAAGGACTCCTTCGGCTTGCTGCCTCCGCGCCTACTGCGGCACGGCCATCACGTTAGGTTCTCTCGCACGACTTTTGCCAATGCCAAAGATCGGAGCACGGCATGAATGAGACTAGGAACGTATTCATTTCCCACGTACACGAGGACGACGACCTGCTTCCAAAGTTAAAGGCGCTCGTTGGACGTGCAGGAATGAACGTGCGCGACGGGTCCATCAGCAGCGACAAGCCCAACAACGCAAACAACGATGATTACATCAAAAACGAGATCCTGAAGCCTCGTATCGATTGGGCAAGCACGCTCGTAGTTCTCATCACGCATGACACGGCTAAAAGCTGGTGGGTTAACTGGGAGATCGAGTACGCAGTAAGGCAAGGCAAGACAGTGGTCGGCGTGTTCGCGCAGGGCGCCACTGATGCAGACCTTCCCGAAGAACTCCAGCGGTGCGGAGACGCTGCGTTAGTCGGTTGGCAGGGAGAGCGAGTTGTCGCAGCGATCAATGGAGAGCTGCATGATTGGGACGATCCAGTTACGGGTTCTCCGAGGCAACCGCCGTGGCCCATCAAGCGGCAGCTCTGCCAGTGAGAGTGTTCTCGTACATTGTCGCGAGGGACTACGGGTTTGCCCCGAATCCTTTTGGCGGATGGTGCTCACTCGCAACTTGCAAGCCAAATATTAGAAGGTCCGCGGTATTAGGTGACTGGATCATCGGTACCGGCGCTAAGAAAAACTACGACCTAGCCGGTCACCTACTCTTTGCCATGCGCGTCGATGAAGTCTTGAGCTTCTCAAGCTACTGGCACGATCCGCGATTTCAGAGCAAGCGTCCAGTTCTCAATGGAAGCCTGAGGCAGATCTATGGCGACAATATTTACCGACGCGAAAAAAATCGATGGCTACAGGCAGACTCCCATCACAGTCTAGAAAAGGGGCGGCCAAACCTGCAGAATATTGCCAGGGACACGGGCACCGATCGCGTACTGCTGTCGACAACATTTGTGTACTACGGGCAGAATGCCCCCTGGATTCATGCTCGGCTTCGAACCCCTTCGTCTAACGTTTGCTGCGTTCGACAGGGACACAAGGTATTGCCTGACAATCTATCAAACCGACTCCTTAGGTGGATCTACCAAGCTGACGAATGGGGAGTCAGAGGGATGCCGCTCGAACATGCCGTGGTTCGTGTATCGAGGCCGCGACGGAAGCAGACAGTCGAATCTGCGAAACCGTGAGGCGATCGACGGCCAAGCGCAAGCCCCTATTGCACGCTACCAATCAATCGCCCAGTCCCTTCCAGCATCCACCGTTCCTGTCGCACAGGGGATGACGAGATGTCTTTGGCATCGCCGCCGGCAAGCTCGCAGTCTCAATGACTGAGTCAATTGTCGGTGCGCTTTTGAATGATGTAACGGCAGAAGACTACTTGGCAGATAGACAAAACGATTTGCGTCATCGTGTTCCGAGCCCACACCAATGGAGAGACAGATGCCCCTCAGCTTAATTGACTACCAGCAAAAGGCTGCCGAGACCGATATTCGCACCAGCGGTCCGGGAGCATTGGAGATCGCTCTGCTGGGGCTCGTTGGTGAGGCAGGCACCCTCATGACAGAATATAAAAAGAAGCTCCGTGATGGCGCTGCGCATCATGGCTTCGAATCTCACGTGGCTGTCGAGCTCGGCGATATCCTGTGGTATGTCGCCAACATCGCCACTAAGTGCGGGCTATCGCTCGACGAGATTGCTGGCGCCAATCTCACCAAGACCCGAAGCCGTTTCCTACCTCCGGGCCAGGTTCTTCTTCTAGATGCCAGCCTCCCGGAGGCTGAACAACTCCCCCGCACTTTTGAAGTCACCTTCCGGTATCAAGAGATCGCAGGAAAACGTAAGGTAGTCATGGTTGATGAAGCAGGGAGGACGATCGGCGATCCATTGACAGACAATGCGTACGAGGATGACGGCTATCGCTTTCACGACGTTCTCCATCTCGCCAACGCCGCAGTTCTTGGGTGGTCACCCGTTCTCAGGAGCCTGATGAACCCAAAGCGGAAGCGGAAGTCCAACGAACAGACAGACGAGGTCGAAGACGGCGGCCGGGCTCAGATTATCGAGGAGGCCGTCTCGGCTGTCATCTACGACTATGCGGCCGGAAATGGCTTCAAGTTGGCCGAACGTGTCGATTGGGATGCGCTGCGAGTCATCAAGCGGATCACCGCGCACCTAGAGGTTCGAGTGCGAACTGAAGCCGAGTGGGAGCAGGCCATCCTGTCAGCGCTCAGAGCCTGGCTTCTACTCAGGGAGAACGATGGCGGCGTTGTCCGCGGAAATCTCTATGAACGCTCATTGACGTTCGTCGGCTCGGCGAGTGGTTCCCGCATTTAGGTAATTGCCAGCGCTGGTTGAGCGGTCTTGGCTTGGGCACGAACTAGCTTAGCGGGCAGCCTGAGTCCCCATTTCGCCGGATAGCGTTGAGGCGCAAGTGTGCGCTCGGATGCGCGGAATTTCTGCTTGATCTTCGTTCGCCCCGAATGGCCCGCGTACTCTGGATGCGCGATCCTTGCATACTTGCCGACCTCGCAGAATAGATTCTGGCAATCGATCAGCTGCAAATCTCTTCCCCACAAGTTCTCGAACTTCAAGTCCAGACGGGACAGCTCGTCCTGCGCGCGCTCTGTCACTATGCGGATGAGGTCAGCGTCCGTTAGTCCCTCGCAGTTGGAAAAACACTTGCGGAGGCCGTCACTTGCCCCGGGCCCAGCGACAACAAAGTCCATTTCCGAGAAATTGCAGAGCAAACTGTAATTCAAATCTATTGCGAACTGAAACGCTAGGAAGGAGCCAATCGATCGATAGGTCAGGAGGATGTGATACACATCTTCGAGCGAGCTCGCGTCCGCAACTCGGTCGGGCGCATGTGTCGTCATCATCTCCTGCAACAGATGCAAATGATTTCGATGCTTGCGCGGATCTCCGTAGCCTGGCGATGGCATGATATAGGCCGCTGAGTAGAGGCGCTGGCCGCCGGCCATTAGACGGTCGAGTATCTGGGCATACCGCTCAAACCGAAAGCTCGCCCAGGAGATCTCTCCAATTGCCGCCGACAAGGCCTGCCACGTCTCTTCTTTGTTAAAGAGCTTGAACAACAAGACTCGGAAAAAGATCTCATTGATGTCGTCAGGCGCACCACCAATCACCTCGCGTATTAGATACTGGCTGACTCGGTCGCTCGCCCGATATGCGTTGGTAAACCGATGGTTCTCCACGATGGGGTCTGAAGTCCAGGGCGGCTGTTCTCCCCGCACTCGTGCATGGAACACACGCTGGCGCTCACAAGCAAAACGCCAATACGTGTCGAATACCGGCGTGGCGTGGAGCACCCGCATGCCAACCCGAATATCGCGAACGTTCGCCATCACGGCTCATCTTGATCCCTTCCCTCACGTCGCTCAAGCACTAAGCAATCCCTTCCTCACCCAAGTCCGCGACGCGAATCGTCCTGGGTGGTTCGTGCTCTGTGAGCCGAGTGCGATATGTGCGCCGGAACCGGCTACTGCGGACCTCGCCTACGCGTGGACAGACGGGTCGCCGACCCACGGACCGACGGAACGCCGCCATGTGGACGCCGGGGTCGCCGAGCTCTTCCACCACACCTACAAGATCGACCTCAAGGGGCTTTCGAAGGAAAGAAGCCAAGGACTGACCTGACAACTACGCGACGCCCTCACGTCGCTCGCTCAAGACACGTTCCGCGTGGACGCACGACGGCAAGCCGTGTGTCCACGCGTAGCGCAGTACAGCATACGCGTGTAGCGGCAATGGCATCCACGACAAGCCTGCGTCGCCCAGCGCAAGTGCCGCCTCTTCACACACAGATGTGGCCACACCCGACGCAAGTGTCACGTGCCCCCTGTTCCTTCCTTCGTCGCGCCGGACGACCAGGAAGGGCTCACGGCGGTGCTCGTGTTCGAAACAGGAACTTCGCCAGGACCTGGCGGGCCTATCGGCGGCCAGGCTGCTTCGACACACTGACCGAAGCGGTGCGCGATGCGCACGGAAGCGCGACCCCGCAACGGCGCCCGACTGCGCGCGCGTGTGACGGACTGCGGCGTGACTCGCCCATGTATCAGTCACGGATCCAAGTCAGATCTGAAACTTTAGCGACGCGAAATTTACCGGAGCTACACGCTTAGACGACATCGGGACAGACCTCGCGGGCTGCGCCGGTCCAGAGTTCGCTTGGGGCGATCCTCGACCCGCGTGCCCGAGCAAGCACACCTCTCCGGTCTGCCCGTCTGCGCCGACCGCTCCCTGAACCGCGAGCCGACCCAACGGTTCGTTAGACGTTCACGATCATCTGAGTGTCGAAGACAGGAATCGAATATTGGCAACACCTCACCGCGCACCGTCTTGCTGCCGAGGGGGCGTACGCTTCGCGCGCGTGAGTATCAGGCCTTCACGACCTCATGCCGAAACGGAACGCTCTGCCCGCGCGCCGTAACTCGCGCGGCAGAGTGCAAGTAAGCGCGCCTGGTTCGACGCTGGCGAGCTTCGCGCTCTCGACCAAGCTGAACAGTGCCGCGGCCTCAGCCGAGGTCGGAGCGTGAGCCGTAGTGTTGTTCCGCCCCGGCACCGCACAGAGCCGTTCGCATGCATCGTTCTCCAGAGCGAGCCTGAGTTCGTCGGTGAAATTCACCAACCCAGACCACACCCTTTACGTTTGCCGGCGCGTTGCTGCCCTGGCGCGGCAGCACATGCTGCAAGGTCTGTGGGCACGAGGCATCGCTCGCTTCGACGAGCAAGAAGCAGCACAGCTCGGCGCGCTGGATATCGACGCCTTGGCGATTCTTCCCAACCTGCAAAGCCCCCCTGTCCCACCCCCAGCACTCCCCCGTGCCCCGCAGCGCGCCTTCGCGTACCGACGCCGCATCACGCCGCGCGGACTGACGGCGGATGCGCGCTGATGACCGCAAGGCTCGCTCGGGAAGCCGGGTAAGCCGCGCGAAAAATTACTTGCTGGTACGAGGAACCGGGGTGATGCCCACGCTCCCGGTTGCGGATGCGCGGCGGCCTTCATCAACCGACCTTCTGCCCAAACCGCGCGTTTGCCGGCTGTGCTTCGAAGCACGTCTTGAGCCTGTCGAGGAAGGCGCGCGTCTTGGGCA
Organism: uncultured Polyangiales bacterium; assembly: GCA_964515685.1. Taxonomy (GTDB): domain Bacteria; phylum Myxococcota_A; class Polyangia; order Polyangiales; family DASUME01; genus DASUME01. The sequence goes on from CAZEWA010000179.1 coordinate 5,922, forward strand.
CGAGCGCGCCGCCTGGCGGGAATACCGCGTGCACCTCGATGGGCGGCGGCGTCCACTTCGCGAGCACGGGCACGAGCTTCTTCTTTGCGATGTACGGCGCCGCGAGCGAGGCCGGTGCGGGCGCGATGCCCAGGCCGGCCACGGCCGCGCGTGTGGTTATCTCTGCGTCGCTGACCACGAGCCGCGATCCCGGTGGCCATGATCCATGGAATGCGCAGATGAGAAGCGGTACGCACATCACACAGCTCGCGTGCCCCAGCACCACTGTTCGTCCCCGCCCGCCAATCACTTCCCCATCAACGCCTTGCGCGCCGTCTCGAGGGGCAAGAACAGCGTCATGCTCGCGCTGGCAAATGCGCGAAAGCTATGATGCTCGTAGAAGCGCAGCGACTTGTCGTTCTTGGCGTCGACCCACAGCGCCTAGGCGAAGGTTAGGGCAAGGGCCGAAAGCACGCAGATCAAATGGCGTCGTATCATGATGTCCTCGAGTAGACTGGTCATGCTACATGTGAAGGGGCCTCCCAGCCAACTATCCATCAGCGCTTTGGCAACGAGACCTTCCGGCGACCGACGCGCTCAGTGCCGCCGAACGCCCCTGGAGCAACAGCACAATTTCAAGGACTCCGCGTTGGCCTTCCTGGGCAAGGTCGTGGACATCCTGCCAGCCCGGCACATCGCGAACCAGGGCATCGAACGCGTCTACACCGGTGGTCGTCCCCCCGTGTTTCAAATGCGCGATTTCGGCGCTTCCCTGCAGGCTGATGCAGAGGTTCCACGGCACGAAAGGCACAACACGTCGTCTGTCTTGGGCTCGCAGTTAGCCGCTGCGGCAAACATCTCACAATCGCGTCGCGAGGTGCCTGCACGCGCCACTTCCACCTGACGAATCGCTGTCGTTGTGGAGCTCGATCACGGGACCGCTTCCGGTCCACGGGTACGCGCGTTCGATCAAACTGTCTGTGCCTTGAGGTGCGTTGCGCACGATAAAGGCTTGGCCTGCGGCATACGATTCGCGCGCGCACGTCTGGCCAGCCACGGCCAGCGTGTCTGATGAATCGAAGCGGATGTGGCCGCAATCTGTAGCGGACACGAGCGGCCGAAGACAAGAGCGCGCTCTTCAGCCCAGCGGAAGCTGAAGCTCGTGCGTGCTGAGGAACGAGCGGCTCTGTCCCGTGAACGGATCACAAAAGGCTACCGCCTTCGCGAGTAGCTGCAGCGGACGCTCTCGGTCGTCGGCGGCGATGGGCATCAGCTCGGGATACATGCGGTCGTTGACGATCGGCATTCCGAGCGCCGCGCAGTGCACCCGCAGCTGGTGTTTGCGACCGGAAATCGGCGAAAGCTCTAGCCTGGCAAACGCGCCTCGACTCTCGAGAAGGTGAAGGTGGGTCTCGGAGTTCGGCGGGCCCGGCTCTTCGCGCATACGCAGCCTGACGCCATCTACGAGCCTGCTTCGGTACACGTCCGGAAGCGGCCGGCCGTTCGGGAAGGGTACGACGGCCTGATAAGTCTTGCGCACACGCTGCTCGCGAAATAGCCGCTGATAGGCATCCCGTGTTGCAGGTCGCGCGCTGAACATCACGACGCCGGCGGTATCGCGATCAATCCGGTGAATGGGCACGAGCGCGTCGATGCCTAGCCGTTGCTTGAGGCGAACGAGCAGCGTCTCATTCAGGTAGGGACCTGCGGGCACCACGGCCATGAAGTGCGGTTTGTCGGCCACCACCAGGTCGTCGTCCTGATAGAGGATGCTTTCCGAAAGTGGCGAGGCCGGCTCGTTCGCGCTGGTTCGATAATAATAGAGTCGCACATGGGCCTGGAAGGCTCGGGCCTCGTTCACGGGCACGCCCGACTCGTCCACCACGTCGCCGCGCGCCATGCGCTCGAGCCAGGCCTCGCGCGACACGCCGGGAAATCGCTGGCTCAGGAAGTCGAGCATGCTGAGCCAGGGCCCCTTGGGCAGCGCGACGCAGCTCGGCCCCACGCCGGCCCTCGTGGGCAACGGTGCTCGCGGGCTCGTCTGCGTGGCGCGCGTCGACACTAACGCACCTTGGCCGCGTCTTCTCGCGCCATGTCTTCACCGGTCGCGTCTTCGTCTTGTACGGCCAAACGCCGGGCCCGCTGCAAGCGCCAGGCTTCGTCTGGATCGCCAGCATAGGCATCGTCGATCGTGGCGCCCGTCTCTCCCAAACGCGTGTCCAGCGCCACCCGGTTGTCGAAGACGAAACACTCGCCCTCCCACTCTCGCTCGGCGTCAGGCATCTGCAGAAAGTAGTTCAAGATGCCACCCGAGAGCTCGTATACGGGCATGTCCAGGCTGGCCATCCAGGCGCTGGTTTTCTCGCAGCGAATGCCCCCGGTGCAATACATCGCCACGCGCTTTCCGCTGGCCTTCCACGCGGCCACGTTGGCCTCCACGTAACGAGGAAAGTCGCGAAAGTTGCGCACCTTGGGATCGACCGCGCCCTTGAAGCGCCCGAGCCGGTATTCGAAGCTGTTGCGGTTGTCGATCAAGATCACGTCGTCGCTTTCGATAAGCTCACGCCACTCTTCAGGAGACAGGGCGAGGCGCGCGTGGCCAATGGCATCCACGTCCGGGATGCCGAGTGGCAAGACCTCGCGGCGCTTGTGGATCTTCATGCGACCAAAGGGCGCGGTTTTGCACGGGCTTCGCTTCACCTCGATGTCGCCGAGCAGCCCTTCGAAGCGAGCATCGTGGGCCAGAGCGTACTGGAACGCGTCGAGCGCCCGCGCCGTACCCGCCACCATGCCGTTGATGCCTTCGCTCGCCACCAGAATGCTGCCCAGGAGCCCGCGCGTCAGCTCCCGCAGGGCACTCGCCACCGCGTCCGCGTCCGTGAGCCGCGCGAACTTGTAAAACGCGTCGTGAAAGACCGCTTCGGACGATGACTCGGCAGAGCTGCCGAAAGCGCGAGGGGCTGGGGATGGGACGCTGGACATGCTGCCGTGCTGCGAGGGTGAGCCCCGTCTATGACACGCCCCCAATCGGGGAGCAGGCCCGGCGCATTCGGCGGCGGAAAGCCTAAGCAAAACAGTTTCTCGGGCTCACTGAGCAGTGAGCTCACAGATGACGGGGGCGACGGTGGAGCAGACTCGCGCGATGCGAGTCGGGCCCTAGCGCGCTCACGCCGACCTCATAGTTGAGCATGAGGTCGGCGAACTCGTAGCGGGCTTCCCCATCACGACTGAACGCGAGCAAGGCGCACGCCCCCACGTCGCGCGTCGCGCTGATGCTTCGCGCCTCGGTTGCATTGCATGGGGCGTCTGCCGTCGGGGGTCCGCAAGGAGCCAGCAGGGCTTACTCCGCCTGGACCCAGTTGAGGGTGTTGGCGATGAGCCGCGAGAAGTTGGCATCCGCAACTTCGTTCGGACCCACCACCAGCGAGAAGCTTGCCACTCTGCCGAGGTTGTAGTTCCAGCCGAGCAGACCCGAGTCGAGCCCGCTGTCGTAGTAGATGGTGGCGCCGGCACGTGGGTTGAGGTTCGACTCCACGCCCGCGTAGCTGGTGGTCGCGAACGTGAAGCTGTCCTCGAGTCCCGCGTTCAGCGTCGCGTTTGGCGTGACCACCGTGAAGGTTTCGCTGGTAGGCGAGCCGTAGGCCGTGGTGCGCGCGGCCGGGAAGATGGCGTCGATGAGCTGGAAGCTGCCCGAGCCAATCTTCCACGTCGTCCATTCCACCGTCACGAGTCCGCCGCCGCAGTTGACCCAGTTGATAAGCTGTCGCTGTCCCTGCACCGGCATGTCGCCTGCAGACCAGTTGGCGTTGGCCTGCAAGTACACGGCGTCGTAGGCAGACAGATCGAGTGTGCCGTCGAACGCGGTGTAGGGAACGCCAATCGTGTGCGCCTGCCCGCGCGCTTCGAGCACGGCTCCGATCGCCTCGTCGAGCGCGGTGTCTCCGCTCGACAAAATCAGCACATGGTCTTGACCCTTGGCCACGCTGCCTTTGCACTCGTCGAACAGCGCAATCGGTCCAAAATCGCTGATCTCGGTGCAGGGCGCGCTGCCACCGCACGCTGCCGGCTCGGCTCCGGCAACCACACTCGTGGTGTAGTCGTAGTAGGTGGCGCTGCTGCTGCCGAAGGCGGTCACCGTGTTGCTGGAGCCGGCTTTCACAGGCACGCAGAAGTTGCCCTCGGCGTCGGTGGACTGCCAGAACGAGCTCCAGTAGTCGACGCCGACCGCATTGACCCACACGCCTGCAAGCGGTTCCTCGGCCGCGCTGAGCACGCGCCCCGATAGACACGAGGTGGCGGCGAGCGGCTCGGCAACGCCCCACCACGAAAGGTGCCTGGCCTTGAGCTTGGCGACGCCTGCGCCCCCTGCACTCTTGTCGACCTTGGCCTTCCCTTCGGACTTCCAGTGCCCTGCGTCTTCGTCGAACGACCAGGCTTCGATGTCTGCTCCGTCGGCGTAGCTGTTGGGCCCGAGCGGCAGCTCGATGTCGATCTCCTTGGCGAGGACGAGCTTCTCTTTGCCTTGATAAAAGCGCAGGTCGAGCATGCCGAAGCTCTCGAGGTCCACCTCGCGCTCGTCCATCTTGCCGCGCATGCCCCCGGGCGCAGCCTTCACGTCGTGGCTGCCCTGCACCATGCCGTAGCTTGCCTTGGCGGCGCCCGAAACCGCTTTGCCACTCTTGGTGCGCAGCGCCTTTTCTGGCAGTTTGACCTTGAGACCGTCGGTGGCGTCGCTGAGTTCGGTGGCGGCTTCCGCGCTCGCGATGTCGAGCGTCTTCAGCTGCAGCACCGCCAGGTCGACTTGCGCTGCGCCCTTTTTCGAGACCTGAACCTCGAGCTGTGCGGCGGAAGTGCTGGGGTCCGTGACGATGACCTGGCGCTTCCCCGTGGGAACGTCCTCCGCGACAAAGACGCCGCGGTTGTCGCTGCGGTAAGACTTGCCGCCGATGCTGAGGTCGAGCGGCCCGGTCGGGCTGCCATCGGCGTAGCGAACACGTCCTTTGACGATGCCGTTGGTGACAGAGGGTGGTTCGCCAGCGTCCGGCGTCTCCCCGGCGTCTGTTTCTGCTTCGGCGTCCGATATCTCCCCGGCGTCGACATCGGATCCCTTGGAACCCCC
>CAZEWA010000180.1:0-10989 GCA_964515685.1 uncultured Polyangiales bacterium
GTCGAGGTGCCGGCGCCAGTGGCGCTGTACGTGATGTTCGACCGCTCGCTGAGTATGGCGAGCAAGCTGTGGACCCCTGCCACACAGGCGCTCAAGGGCTTCTTCGCCGACTCAAAGTCAGAGGGCATCGACGTGGCTTTGCAGTTCTTCCCCTCTAGCGGAGGAGCCTGCAACGGCAATGGTTACAAAACACCCGCCGTGGCTCTGGGCCGACTGCCGGGGCACGCCAGCGCGCTGACCACGAGCCTCGACAAGCAGAGCGCGAGCGGCATCGGGACGCCTGTCGAAGGTGCCCTGCGCGGTATCACGGAGTACTGCAAGACCTTCCAAAAGAACAACCCGAACGAGCGCTGCATTGGCGTGCTCGTCACGGATGGAGAGCCGGAGTGGGACTCCTGTGAAAAGGGCGACGCCAAGCTCACGGCCATCGCCGCAGACGCTTACAACAATCATCAGGTAAGAACGTTTGCGGTCGGTCTGAGCGGCGCGAATTTCACGCTGCTCGACAAGATTGCCAAGGCGGGTGGCGCGGCCGACTGTGACCCCAGCGCATCGCGCTTTGCGTGCGACGTGTCAGCGGGTGCGGAAAAGCTGAGCGAAGCGTTGGCCAAGATTCGAGACACCGTCACGACCGTTGAGGTGCGCACCGAGATCGAGACGCGGACAGAGACGCGACCGCTCGAGTGCGAATGGCAGATGCCCGACCCCTCTGTCGGACAAGAGGTCGATACCAATCGTGTCAATGTGAAGGTCAGCGGCGGCGCAGGGGATGCCCTCACGCTGGGCCGCGTGCCGAGCGAGTCGGCCTGCCAGGACGGCGCTTGGCGCTACGATTCTGCAGACCAGCCGACGCGTATCATCGCGTGTCCGGAAACCTGTTCGACCATCAAAAACGCAGGCCACACCGACGTGAAGATTCTGCTGGGCTGCGAGACCAAGCTCATCGTGTTCTGAGGCGCGCTTGGGGCGCAGCGTGGTCCGTTCGCATGGCCGCATGGCGTTTGGTTGACTACCACTCGCCCTGACTAGGCATGGATTTCCAAGGTTCGGCGGGCGCCAGCGCTTCGCCCTGTTGCAGCAGCTCCACCGAGATTTGGTCGGGCGAACGCACGAAGGCCATGCGCCCGTCTCTCGGAGGTCTGAGGATGCTGACGCCGGCGTCTGCAAGCTTTTTGCAGGTGGCGTAGATGTCCTCGACCTCGAAGGCGACATGGCCGAAGTTGCGCCCGCCGCTGTACGGCTCGCTTTGATCCCAGTTGTGCGTGAGCTCGAGCTCGGCTGGGTCGGTGCTGTCCTTCGTGCTCAAAAAGACCAGCGTGAATCTGCCCTGCTCTGAGTCTCGCCTACGGGTCTCGTGCAACCCGAGGTGCTGAAAGAACTGCAGCGCGGCGTCGAGGTTGTAGACACGGATCATGGTGTGGAGGTAGCGCATGGCTTGAGGCTACGGCGTTCGTCGTGCTCCGGCTAACGGATGCGCATCACGAAAGTGCGTTCGACCTTGCCAAAGCGATTGAAGCCGACGATCAAGGCGGGCAAGTGCTTGAGTTGGGGACCGCCACTGGCTTCGGGCCGGGTGCCCACTTCGTAGTACCAGTCGTCGTCTTCAAAGCCCTTTTCGCGGCAAACCTCGTGATACTGGCAGATGTCGCCGCGCCCGATTTTGGTCTCCACGTCGGTGCGATGCATGCCCTCGAGGTGGCCCTCTTCACTCACGAGCTCCGCTAGCGCGCTGTGCTGCGCGTTTTGCTCCGGAGACATCACCGGTTCGTGCAGGGCGCTCTTGAGCTGGGGCAGCGTCTCGTAGGCCGTGGGCTTCTTGGCGCAGGCGGAAGCACCGAGTGCGCACAGGACACAGGCCAAGGTGTGGAGTGGACGTGAGTTCATGGCGACGATGGTACGCCGCACAGGCTCATGTTGGAAGCATGCCCTGTGCGCTACGTCAGCGCGTCAGCTCGGGTCGGCCTTTGGCGTCTTGGGACCGCTTGCGGGCAGCTCAGACGGCTCGCTGAGCGCCTTCGGCAGCTCGCCGGTAAGCGACCTCAAGAAAGCCACAAGCTTGCTGACTTTGTCGTCCGAGAGCGCGCCCTGGGGCGTCTGGTGTACGGCCATCAGCTTCACGGCGTCTTCCAGCGTCTTCACTGAACCGTCGTGGAAGTAGGGCGCCGTCTTTTCGATGTTGCGCAGCATCGGGACCTTGAAGAAGTACTTGTCTGCCGCATTGCCCGAGATCGCCGAACGTCCCTCGTCCTTGGTCTCGAAGGGCTTGATGAGCCCGAGCTTTTGGTACATCCCGCCGCCGAGCAGGGGGCCCGTGTGGCAGGCGATGCAGCCTGAGCCCACGAAGGTGTCGAGGCCCTCGAGCTGTTCCTGGCTGAGCGCGCTGTCGTCGCCGCCGAGGAAGCGATCGAATGGAGCGGGCGTGATCAACAGGCGCTCGAAAGCGCCGATCGCCTTTACCATATTGGTGTAGGTGATCGCGTCTTCCGACTCGGGGAAGGCCGCCTTGAACAAGGGCTCGTAGCCTGGGATGGACTTGAGTACGGCGACCACGGAGTCTTCGCTCGGCATCGCCATCTCGACCGGATTCAGCACGGGGCCCTTGGCCTGCTCCTCTACGTCGGCCGCACGTCCGTCCCAGAACTGCACGAACTGCAGCGCGGAGTTGAAGACCGTGGGGGAATTGCGATCGCCAAACTGCGTCTTGTGCCCAAAGCTCGTGCCGCGCTCAATCGCCTCGGGGCGTGTATCGGCTCCGAAGCCGTCGAGTGCATGGCAGGATGCGCAGGATAGATCCTGGTTCTTCGAGATGCGGTTTTCGAAGTACAGCGTCTTGCCGAGCGCCGTCTTGGCGTCAGTCAGAGGATAATCTTTGTGCTCGGCGCGCTCTGGCAGGGCGCCAAACAAGGCCTTGGCCATTGCGCGTAGCTCGGCGGGCGTCTTCGCAGCGGCTTGGGCGAGGGGAGCGGCAGCTTGAGCCACTTCGGGCTCCCTCTTGTCGCAAGCGCTAGTAAGGCATAGCAGCGAGAACAAAGCCCCGGATACGCGGCGAGTCACCATCATTTTTGAGTTTCTCCAGGTCAAAAGGCCTCAGTAGGGCCTTCGGTTACCATAAATTGCCCTTTGGGGCACCGGGCGCAGGCTACGCAGCTACTTTAAAAGAAGCCGCGAAAGCAGCCTACAAAGCCGCAGACTCAGGGCAGCTAGCAGGTTTGCCCCGATATGGGCGGCACGTGAGGCGGCTTGGGCGACCCGTGGTTCGAGCCGCTGCGAACACCCTAAATGGCGGCGCAAAGTCTTCGCCCCACATGGCATACGAGTGGGGCTATCGCCTACAGAAGGACGGCTTTGCTTTCGTGGGCACGGCATTGTCGGTGCGCCGAGCGTCGGTTGGGCGTGATAGAATGGTTGGACATGGCTCGGCCCGAACTTGCTGCAAGGGATCAGGTTTTCGATGTTGCCGCCGAGCGGGCGATGCGCCTCGCGCACGCGCTGGTCGAGAACGTGGGCAAGGTTCTGCAAGGTAAGCGTGAGGTGGTCGAGCTGTCGGTCACGAGCTTGCTCGCACGCGGGCACCTACTCGTGGAAGATGTGCCAGGCGTGGGTAAGACCACCCTGGCCCGCGCCCTTTCGCGCTCGCTCGGTGTAGACTTCACGCGTCTCCAATTTACCTCCGATCTGATGCCGGCGGACGTAGTGGGCGGCAGCGTGCTCGATCCCGCTGGTGGTAGCTTCAGTTTTCGCAAGGGTCCGATTTTCACCCACGTGCTTTTGGCGGATGAAATCAACCGCACCACGCCGCGTACGCAGAGTGCACTGCTCGAAGCCATGGACGAGCGTCGCGTTTCGGTCGACGGCATCACGCACGCGCTCGAGCAGCCATTCTTCGTGATAGCGACTCAGAATCCCGAAGAGTTTTACGGCACCTATCCATTGCCCGAGTCGCAGCTCGATAGGTTCCTGCTGCGCATTCAGGTGGGCTATCCCGACCCCAGCGTGGAGCGGCAAATCCTGCTGCAGCGGCGCGGCCTGGATCCCACAGAATCACTCAGCGTCGTCGCCAGCAAGGAAGATCTGCTGCTAGCGCAAGGCGTCGTAGACAACGTGCACGTCGAAGAAGATGTCATCGTCTACCTGCATCGTTTGGTGCTCGCTACGCGCGAGTCGAAGCTGCTCAGTCTCGGCGCCTCGACGCGCGGCGCCTTGGCGTTCGAGCGTGCGGTGCGGGCGCGGGCTTTGGTCTCGGGGCGCACCTACGCTACGCCCGACGACGTGCAGAGTCTCGCGGTGCACGTGCTCGCCCATCGCGTACGCCTTGGAGGCGCCCACGAGGGTAACGCGCATCGCACGGACGCCGAGCGCGTGGTGCGCGAGATCGTGGCAAAAATACCCGTCCCTGTCTGACCATGGCGGAGGACACTGTAGCGCGCGTGCCGAGTAAGAAGCCCCGCGTGCCGTGGTACTTGCCGAAGAACCGGCGCTACCGGCGGCACTTGAAGTTTACCCGTGAGGGTAAGCTGTTCGTATTCGTGACCCTGGGGTTAGGGTTTGGTGCCGTCAACACGGGTACCAACCTGATGTATCTCGTGTTCGGCTTCATGTTGAGCCTCATCATACTGAGCGGAGTGCTCAGCGAGCACGTGCTCCGAAAGCTGGTCGTGACGCGCCGCTTGCCCCGCCAAGTATTCGCCGGGGAAAAAGCGTTGATCGAGGTTGCGGTCAAAAACAACAAAGAGCGTCTGGTGAGTTACTCGGTCGAAATCGAGGATCACGTAGAAGGTCACAAAAACGACCGCCGCTGCTATTTTCTCAAGGTCGTGCCGGGTGTCGAACAGGTCGCGAGCTATCGCCGCGTGTTTTCGCAGCGCGGGCGCGTGCAGTTCGTCGCGTTTCGCGTGGCCACTCGATTTCCCTTTGCGCTCTTTGAAAAGTGGCGGGAGCTCGCGATCGAAGATGAGCTCATCGTCTATCCGGCCCGCATAAAAACCGCGTTTCCCAAGGAAATGCTCAACGATCGCGGCGAGTACGCAGGCAACTCGGGTGCACGCGGTACGGAGACGCGCGAGCTGCGCGAGTATCGCAGCCACGACGAGATGCGGGCCGTGCACTGGAAGCGCAGCGCTGCCCGCGGGCGCTTGGTGGTGCGCGAGTTCGAGCGCGAGGCGGGCAGGTTTCTGAGCATTCGGATAGATAATTTAAGGCCTGCCACATCGGCTGCAGACTGGGAGCAGGCCCTCGAGACGCAGATATCGCGCGCGGCCTATCTGTCAGAGCTGGCTTTGAGCCGCGGTCTCGGCGTGGAGATCTGCGCGCGAGGCGCGCGCTCGCCGCGCCTGCTCGGTCACGCCCTACCTGAGCCCATTTTTCGTTTCTTGGCGTTGCTCGAGCCCGTTCACGATGAAGCTGTGCTCATGGCGTCGTCGCTCGAAGGAAGCCGCGTATTCGACGCCGCACGAATCGCAGCCGAAGGTGGGGAGCGCGCGGCATGAGCTTCGTCGCGCTACAGAAGATTGTCACCTACCTGCTGTCGGCCCTGGGGCTTGTCGCCCTGAGCTTCGGTGGAGAGCTCTCGCCCGCGTCTTTGGTTGTGCTCGCGGTGCTGTTTGTTTTGAGCTTCTTTGCAGAAGCACCGCTCATCCAGCGCCCCATATGGATCAAGGGCTGGACGCTGCTGCTCGGCGCTGTGCTGTGTGCACAAATCGCGCGTGGCCTCTTGATGGGTGAGGCGTGGCTCGCGCTTGCCATGGAGTTTGCTGGGCTCTTGACGGTGTCGCGCCTCTGCAATCGCAGGACGGCCGCGGACTATCAACAGATAGCGATCCTCGCGTTCGTCGAGCTCATCGCAGCCACCGTGCTCACGACCGACGTGGGCTATGCCGTTCTGTTCGTAGCATTTGTAATCGTAACGCCCTGGGCCCTCACGTTTGCGCATCTGCGGCGCGAGATCGAGCGCAACTATCCCGTTCAGGAAGACGCGCGTGGCGGCACCGATCTGCAGCGCGTGCTGTCCTCCAAGCGCATCGTGGGCTTTCCGTTCTTGCTCTGGACACTGCTCTTGAGTGTCCCGATGCTGCTGATGACCTTACTGTTGTTCGTGGCCTTCCCGCGCGTGGGCCTGGGCATGGTGAACTTTGGTTCCTCGCGGGGGCAGCACGTAGCGGGCTTTGGCAACAACATCGAGCTCGGCAATTTCGGCGTCATTCGAGATGACCCAACCGTGGTGATCCGGCTCACGCCCGACAAGCCACTCAGCTCGGCGGAGGAGCGCCGCTATCTGCGCTTGCGCGGCACAGCCTTCGACCGCTACGACGGGAGAACGTGGACGCGCTCGGATACCGCAGCCGTGCCGATGGCGCGCATCAACGAGTACTTTGCGTTGAAGCGGACGACGCTGCCCGGTGATCGCACGTTCAAGGTGATCTTGGAGCGCCTCGACCAGCCGGTGTTGTTCCTGCCGCATGGCAGCGTCGGCGTGAAGATTCCCTTTCGCGGTTTGCCTGGCAGCGCCGGGGAGAAGGTGACCCTCACGCGAGGTCACGGCTTTGATCTGCGTTATCGCGCGTCGGAGGACATCGGCCTCATGTACGACGCCGTCATCAGCCCAGAAGTCACCGAACTCGACGTCCCGGTGGCTCACGACCTCGACGACGATCGATACCTGACGCTGCCCGAGGGGCACGAGCGTGTATACGAGCTTGCGCGTGCGCTGACCCAAGACGAAGAAGATCCGCGTAAGAAGGCGGCGGCCTTGCTCATGCATCTTCGAGATGGTGGGCGCTACGCGTACTCCACGGAGATGCCTGAGACGAAAGGCAAGCTGCCGCTCGAGGTGTTCCTGTTCGAGGTGCGTCGCGGCCATTGTGAGTACTTCGCCACGGCGCTCGCCGTCATGTTGCGTGCGGTGGGCATTCCCTCACGCAATGTCACGGGCTTCGTCGGAGGCAGGTTCAACCCCTACGGCGGTTACTACGGCATTCGTCAATCAGACGCCCACAGTTGGGTGGAAGCGCGTTTGCCAAATCGCGGCTGGGTCACGCTCGACGCCACGCCATTCTCTCGCGATGAGCACGGCCCTAAAGACTGGTTGTTGCGTGACCTGAGCGCCATGGTCGATGCCGTGCGTGCGGTCTGGATGACCAAGGTGGTCGGTTACGACATGCGCACGCAGCTGCGTTTCGTGCGCGAATTCCGGGCATTCATGCGCGAGATCGCTTGGCCGAGCTTGGCTGCTTCAAGCTCTGAGAAGCAGACGTCTGGAAAGCCCAAGAGTGCCATCGACTTGGGGACAGCGCCCATCGTGATCGCCGGGGCCGGTGTGCTGTTGCTCCTGGGCTTCATGCTGCGGGCCCGGCTGCGCGCGCAGAAGGCGCTCACGCTGTCCGAATCGGCGCGCATTGCACGCACGCTGTACCTGAGGCTTGAACAAACGCTGGCGCGCCTCGGTAGGCCACGTCCAGCGCACGTGAGCCCGGAGGCCCACGCACGCGCGCTCGCGGCAGAGGGCTTCGTGGGCTCAGCCCATGTGCTCGAGCTAACGCGCGCCTACACTGATGCACGCTACGGGCAAAAACCGCTCTCTCCTGAGCGCGTGCGGGAGTTGCGGCGCCGCTTGGCAGAGATCCGACGCGCCGCGTAGCCGCGTCTACGACAAAAGCCCACGCAATTCATGTAGAAGCCTACACTGAGACCTTACGCTTCTTTGACCGGGCGCTTGGTCGCGCGCTTGCGTGCCGTAGCCGCTTGCAGCTCCACAGGCGCAGGCGGCGCGGACTTTGGCGCGCTGGCCTGAGGCTTTTGCATGCGTACCACACGCGCCAAGGCCTCGTTCACGGCGCGCGTCACAGCGCGTGCCTTGGCTTCGGCGGAGTCGGCATCGCCGGCCGAGATGGCGGCCGCGAGCTCGATGTTATAGCCGCCCTGCTTCACCTCGAACAGCCCCCAGATGCCCGCGATTTCCGCGACAGAGCTCGTCTGCGTGCCCTTGAGCAAGCTGTTGCGCGCCAGCTTGTAGGCGATGTTGCCGGCGCCCTCTAGTACGTGATCCCAGAACACAAGGTGCAGCGCGTACACCTCGGGACCATCCCCCAGTGCTCGCATTTTCTCCGCGATGTTCACGAGCTCTTGCTTGAGCTCGGGGCCTGCACGCAGTGCGCACAAGCGCGCGGCATCGGCGGAGATCACCGCGCGCATCTCGTGCACCGACAGCCAAAAGCCCATCGCGTCTTCTTCGGCATTGGCGTAGTCGGCCATCAGCGCGAGCAAATCGAGCCCGGCGTGCTGCGTAAAATCGAGCACATAGGTGCCGCCGCCTTGCGTAATGCGCACGAGTCCAATCTGCTCGAGGCGCTTGAGGGCTTCGCGCACCACGTGCCGGTTGACCTGGAAAGTCTCCACTAGCTTGCGCTCGGCGGGCAGGGCTTGGCCGGGGGCGTAGCGAGAGGAGACGATGGCGCTCGCAAGCTGCTGGAAAACCTGGTCTGCAAGGGACAGCGTGCGAACGGCGGGGAGCGACATGGCCAAGTTTTCACTGCTATCACAAGTGAGCTGAGGGGACCAGCCACCAACTAGGATTGGCCGCTTGCGAGGGCAGGGGCTGGGTGCGCTACACTCGCGCGTCCTTCGTGCTTGTTTCAACCCGCCGTGCCCTGCTGACGACTGTTTTCCTGGCTTGTCTCGGGGTGTGCGGCACCGCCCGCGCGCAGGAAACGGAGGCGCCGCCAGCGTCCGAGGTGGGCCTGCAGGAGCTGCCTGCAGCTGAGCCTGAGCCGTTCTGGAAGAAGATTGCGCCGGTTCCCATCGTCTTTTACACGCCCGAGACGCAGCTTGGCTTCGGCGCGGGGCTGATGGCCACCTGGCGCATGCCTGGGGCCTGGCAGGACCGCCCGAGCAACGTCATCGGCTACGGCATCTACACCACGCGGCGCCAAATCCTCTCCGGTGCGAGCTACGAGCTGCGCTTCGCAGACGACCGCTGGGTCTGGATGCAGGACTTTCGCTTCATCGATTGGCCCGACCGCTTCTACGGCATCGGCAACGACACCAAGGTCCGGGATCGCGAAAACTACACCGACCACTACGCCCAGCTCGAGAGCGAGCTCTTTTACCGCGCGGTTTCTCGGTTGTACCTAGGCCTGCGGCACCACCTGCGCATGAGTCGAGCCCGGGACCTGGAAGAGGGGGGCACGCTGTACAACGAGCGTCCGCTGGGCGTAGGGAACGTGGCCTGGTCGGGCGTCGGCACTGTGTTGTTGTGGGATACCCGTAGCGGCTTGTTTTGGCCCGAGCACGGCAGTTTGCTGCGCGCCGACGCGACCCACTACAGACCCGGGTTCGGCGCAGATTTTTCGGCGGATCTGCTGCGCCTCGACCTGCGCCATTACCAGCCTCTGTGGCGCGACCACGTGCTCGCGCTGCGCTTTTTAGCTTCAGGTATCGTGGGCGATGCACCGATTCAGTTGCTGCCCGCGCTCGGCGGAGCCAACTTGTTTCGTGGCTGGTTCATGGGGCGCTTGCGCGACCGCGTGATGGCCGCAGTGGAACTTGAGTATCGGGTTCCGCTGAGCCTGCGCTGGTCGCTGGTCGGATTCGGCTCGGTGGGCCGTGTCGCCCAGAGTGTGTCGGCCTTCAAGCTCCAGGGCTTGCGCGCTGCGGGAGGTGGTGGCGTGCGCTTTGCGGTGCGCAAAGATGGCCGGGCGAACTTCCGCTTGGACGTGGCGTACGGCGACGACATGAACGTGTACTTCCAGTTTCGCGAGGCGTTTTAGGCCAGTTTAGGCCTGCTTTTGCAGCTCGCGTTCCAACATCTGCACCTCGATCTCAAGCTTGCGCTGCTCCAAAGCCGCTTTCTGCTGCTCTAGGCTCAAGAGCTTCTCGCCTGCGTCGACCATGCGATCGAGTCGCGCCAGCATGTGATCGCAACGCTCGAGGGTGCCGGTGGAACGCTCGGCCAGCGTCAGGGCTTGCGCCATCAACGCCAGGCCCGTCTGCATCAGCTGGGGACCGAGATTGATCATGGGGTCGCCACGCTTGATCGCCTGGTCGAGCGTCTCGATCAGCTCCGATGCCTTGCCGTAAATCGTTGCCACACAACCTCCGTGTCTCACGGAAGCTTATACGGGATCCCCGGCAAAATGCAGTGTTTCGAGTGACGGCACGCAAGCGGGGCAACGAAGACCATGCAGGTGACACCCGAGCGGCACGCAGGCGGGCTCCCTGGACGAGCGAATGCTGGGACAAGCCTGGGCGGAACGTCTCGCTTATGGCGTCGACTGAGCAGGGGCTGTCTGAGGTCAGGTTTTCTCGAAGTGCAGCTCGATGCGCGGCGGGTTGAGCAAGGTGTTGTAAACAGGAGAATACTCCGCGCACTCGCGCAACTTCTCTTCGTGTCGTCGGAATCGATGCGGAACGTCACTACGATATCGCGAAAGCCACGCGGCACGTCCTCGGAAATTCCAAGAAAGCCGCGCAGATCGAGCTTACCCCCGACACGGGATTCGAGCTTACGCACTTCGATGCCGCGGGCCGCCGCGTGATAGATGAGGGCCCCGGTGAGGCAGGTGCTCTAGGGGATTAGCGAGGTCGCGACCGAGTAAGATTCCCGGTTCGTCGGCTTCGAGCTCGAAGTCGTGCGCATGGAGGTTCTCTTGCTCGACGCCGAGGACTTGTTTTACGCGTCACCGCAAGCACCCGACGTGCGCGAGTCGCCGCTTGTTGATTGCCTGGGCGCGCGGTGCGACGCCTTGGCCAAGCAGCTCCATCCTGAGACACGCGAGCGCATCATGCGCGATCTGCCCGATGCGGTGACTGTGCTGTTTTCGCCCGACCTCTACGGCGCGTCCGCAGCGGAATCTTCTCCATCTTTGCGCCATACCGCGCAGAAGGGCGCCACAGCGATCAGCGTTCAGGTGATGTCGATGGGCGGCGCTCCAGACACACTCAAGACGGAAGCTATCGCACTGACAAACCGCGCGCTCGGCAGTCTCTAACGTCCTT
>CAZEWA010000181.1:0-3727 GCA_964515685.1 uncultured Polyangiales bacterium
AAGGATGGCGCTTCCGGGCCGGCCAGAAGGAGGTAGGCGCCCTCGGCGGTCTCCTGTTCGCTGAGCACCACCCAGCCCTGAGCAGCATAAAACCTGAGCGCGTTGGCATTCGCCTTCAGGCACTTCAACTGCGGCCGGTCATCGAAATGCTTCGCGCAACGAGACAACAAGGCCTTGCCGATGCCGCGCCGCAGATATGCTGGATGAACGAACAGGTTGTGTAGAAAGCTGTCAGGTTCCCAGATCGACGCAAAGCCCACATACGTCTCGTCGATTAAAGCCACCAAGATGCGCTCCTGGTCTGTGCTCTGATCGAAGTCGCGCAGCTGATGGCTTGCGGGGGCCTCCCACGTGAACGCCGCGTTGCGAGATAGGACGAACAGCTCGCAGAGTGGCGTGCGATCGGCTTCGGTGAAACGGCGAATCAACAGGGGCATGACGCGAAGCGTAGCGCGCGGAAGGAGAGGGCTCGCAGAGCGACCGCATCCGCGTGATGGATGCGCGTCGTCTCCTCGTACTATCTGTTCGGGCCCTTCGCGGAATGCCAACAAGAAGAAGTCGAGGCGTGCTGACTCCGGTTCGCTCTGGAAGTTGCTCACCGGCGTGCTCGGCCTGCGTCTTGGTCACAGAGGGCGAGCCAGGCTCGTACGCCGGCGCTTCTCGCTCTGCCTTTGCGCAAGACGAAGTAGAAGTGTCGACCGAAGTTGCGCCCGGGAACCTTGCAGGCAATCAGGGTTTTGTGAGCGAGGGAATCGCGCAGTGCGATGCGTGATATACAGCCCACTCCGAGACCTGCTTTGACGGAGTTCATGATGGCTTCGGTGTGTTGGAGCTCGAGTGCGATGTCGAGATCGGACAACAGACCTTGCATGGCCCGTTCGAAAGCTTGCCGCGTGCCCGAGCCAGACTCGCGAACGATCCAGCGCGCAGAGAGCAGGTCGCGGTCGGTAAGCTTTCGTTTGCACGCGAAGGGATGATCCGGTGCACAAAACACCACGAGCTCGTCGGGCCGCCAGCGTGACACTTCGAGCTCGGGTTCGTTGAGCTCTCCCTCGACGATGCCGATATCGATCTCGAAGTTGAGCAACTTGCGCGCGATCTCCGCGGTGTTGGCGACGTGCAGCGTGACGCGAGCGTCCGCGTGCTGCCGCATGAAGCGCGCCATGAAGGGGGGAATCAGATAGTCTCCGATGCTGAGCGTGGCGCCGATGCGCAGGGTTCCAAGGTTGCCCTGGTTCGTAAGCTGGGCCTGCAGCTCGCTCGCTTGCACTAGGAGCGCCTCCGCCGTGGCGCGCACCCCGCGGCCTAGCTCGCTGAGTTGCAGCCGCTTTCCACGCCGCTCGAACAGCTGTATCGAGAACTGCTGCTCCAGCTCCGACAGCGCCTCGCTGGCGGCGGACTGGGACATGCCGAGCTCCTTGGCCGCACGACTCACGCTGTCGTGGCGGGCGACGGAGACAAAGACCTCGAGCTGACGCAGGCTGTATCGCATATCGGTTAATCCGATTATGTATCACGGAATAATCTGTTTTACCGAAGAACGAAACACCCTTAGCTTAATCCGCATGAACGCCGCCATGCACCGCGAGACCGTCCTGAACGTGCACCACTGGAATGACTCCCTGTTCAGCTTCACCACCACACGCAGCCAGGCTCTCCGCTTCAAGCCGGGGCATTTCGTGATGGTCGGCCTCGAGGTCGAGGGAAAGCCCCTGATGCGCGCCTACAGTATGGCCAGCCCGAACTACGAGGAGCAGCTCGAATTCTACAGCATCAAGGTGCCGGGCGGCCCTCTCACCTCGCGCCTCCAGCACGTGAAGCCCGGCGACACGGTGCTCGTGAGCAAGAAGCCCGCGGGCAGCTTGGTGATGAACCATCTGCGCCCTGGCAAGCGCCTCTATCTGCTCAGCACCGGGACGGGCCTGGCGCCCTTCATGAGCATGGTGCGCGACTTCGAGACCTACGAGCGCTTCGAGCACGTGATTCTCGGTCATGGCGTCCGCTACGTGAACGAGCTGGGCTACTCCGACTATTTGCAGCACGAACTGCCGCGTAACGAGTTCCTGGGTGAGATGGTGCAAAAGCAATTCTGCTACTACCCGACCGTCACCCGCGAGCCCTATCGCATCACGGGGCGCTTGACGGATGCGCTAGTCAGCAATCAGCTCGCGCGTCACTTCGGTCTGCCCGATCTCGATCCGGAGCACGACCGTGTCATGGTGTGCGGTAATAACGAGATGCTCCAGCAAATCGTCGCAGCACTGGAAGCGCGCGGCTTCCGCGAAGGCGCCGGACATCAGCCCGCAGAATACGCGATCGAGCGCGCCTTCGTGGAGCGCTGAGGCTCCCCACACTCAGCGCCGTATGCCAGTGCTAGCGCCGATGAGCTTTGAGACCTGGGCGCGAAAAAGCAGCGCGGGTTTCCGGGAGATTAGCCCCAGAGCAGCAGCGCGAGTAGTCCCGGCGCGTATGCGGCTACGAGCATGGGCAGGTCGAGTACGTGCTTAAGCCTGGTCAACATCGGCACGTCGTCCGCGCGTGTGCCGCGCCGCTTGGCGAGCGCGAAGACCGCTGCCATCGCTAGTGCGTACCACAGTGGCGAGACCTCAAACAGGCTGACCGAGAGCCCCACGCACGTGGACGCGCAGCCCAAAAGCACGGCCTGCACCGCGCGCGTTACGGGCCCCGGCTCCTTGCCCGCGAAAGCCGCAATCGCTGCCAGCATCAACACCAGCAACACCGGCGCGAAGAGCACGAAGCCCACGAACCGCCCGCCGAAGGCCCGCGCGTGCGCGAGGCCCGGGACGAGCTGGATGGAGACGAATAGGAGCACGGCGGCGTGTGCGGGGCGGAGCATCGTTGTGCAGTGTGACACCGCCGTGGGCGCAAAGCGCGCTCGGTTGTCAGAAGCTCGTGGGATCAGGGACGAGTGGGATCAGTGCAGAATGACGGGGGGTAAGGCGACCTGGCAGGTTTTCGGTGGGCTCAACCACTTGAGTATGTTGAGCCAGAGCCGGTCGACCTGCTGGTCCCGCGTGTCGCGCCACTCACTGTCGTACGTGATCCATTCGTCGCCCCATACGACCACACGTCCGTCGTCGACTTGGCCGGCTTGCATCGCCACGCGTCCATTCCTGTCTTTCGCCAAGGTCGTGCCGTCCGTGCCGTCGGGCTGAACGCCGTTTTCGGTGCGAATCTTTTTGACGTCGGCCGTGAGTGGGTGCGTTTCCCAGTTCTCGACGAAGCCGTCGGTGTCCTTCTTGGTGGTGCTGTAGGCCATACCTAGCGGAGAAAGCAGCCGGTTGACGTTGACCACCTCGCTGTTCTCGTCGTGGTAGCCGATGGTTGTCATGAGGCCACCACCGTTGCGAACCCAGCGCTCGAGTGCGGCAGCCTCGGAGGCGGAGAACTGGTGGTGCGGAGTCAGCGTGAGGCCGTTGCCATTGACCGTGTCGTTGCCGACATAGAGCACGACGATCACCTGGAACGGGCGCAGCAGTTCGTCGGTCAGTTCCTGATTGCCGAGCTCGGCTGCGTCTACAGGGCTGCGCTCGTTCAACCACGTCTTGAAGACGTTGCCGCCGTCGCTCCAGGGGCCAATCTGGCCGATGGTCGCGATGTTTAGGCAGTCGCAGACACCATCGTTCTCGACATCGATGTTGTCGATTTGGCCATCGAGATCGTTGTCGATGCCATCGCAGATTTCTACGCTCGCTTCGGGTCCTCC
>CAZEWA010000181.1:3827-10665 GCA_964515685.1 uncultured Polyangiales bacterium
TCTCCGCTAGACGAGCCGCCATCTCCGCCGTCGAGACCGCCGGCCAAACCGGAGTCTGAGCCGCCTTCGCCGCCAAGCTGTCCATCGACCTTTTTGCTGGAGCCGCAGGCCGCGAGTGCAAGGGCAAGCAGCAAGGAAACGTGTTTCGACTTCATGACATCAGCCTCGTATTGGCGTTCGAACTTGCGGGTGCAAACACTTTACACGCTGCGAAGCGATGCATTCATGAACTCAAGCTCTGCCAGAAAAACTGCTGCGTGCAGTGGATACATTGGTTCCTGTAGCCGACACGCGCGCCGTTGCTCGGCGCAAGTGTTTTCAACGTAGTGGCGACTACATCTGAGCCACGATTCCCGTAACGGGTCCGCCTCAACGCAACACGCGCAGGTGAGGTGAGTCAGGATATTGTGCGAGGAAACGGACCAGGCGCTGCTCGGCGTCGGCGTTGCGTCCGAGATTGCGTAGGGCTTCGATGGTGAGGACTTCGCGCTCGGGAGTCAGCATCCCATTGGGATAGAGGACGGCGTGTTTTTCGAGCAAGCTGAGCGTAAGGGCCGGGTTGGTTTTAAGCTGCGCACGAGCCGACAGGACTAGGTCGGTCTCACTGGTCAGCGGCGCCATGCGTAGCGGCGATTCAGGCGTTGGCGGTTCAGGCGCCTGCGAAGTAGCAGCATCTGACGTAGGCGAGCGAGCTCCTGTCTGTGGCTCCGCTTCGACGTCTTTGGGGGCACCCGCTGAGTTGCTCGCTGTCGAACCCGTGAGGGGGCGAGGCGAGCCATCGCGCACACGAGCGGGTACGGAGGCGAGAAGACGCGAGGCCATGCGCTTATTTGCGCTGGAATTGTCGCGCTGTGGCGCCGAACGCGGGGCGCCCTCTGCGAGGGACGGCGCCCCGTCTAGCGTGATCACGGGTCCTTCGGGCGCACGGCGCTCTTGAGGTTCGACGTGCTTTTCACCGAAGCTTGGGATGGATTCTTCGGCGGGAGCTTCTTCTTTGGGTGCGATCGGAGCGTCGACTTCCGTGGGCGCGGAGCGCGAGAGCAGGCCTGCGCCTACGAAAGCGAGCAACGCAGTGGTGAGCAGTTTTCCGGTGAGCGATTTGAAGAGCACACGCTGCAGCCATCCCGTGTGGCTCGCAGGTGGAGCAGCGTCGAGCAGAGCTCCGAGTTTCTGCTCCACGCGCGCAATGCGTGCGCGGTCCGAGTCGGTCTGGCCCAAAGCATCGAGTGCCCGCGAGAGCTCGCGCGGAGCGTCTTTCGCGTATTTCAAGCGCGTCAGCGTTTCGTGGCTCATGGGCACTCTCCCCGATTGAGTCGCGCGACTTCGGCCAGGACGCGTGCTCGCGCTGCGTGCAGACGTGAGTACGCAGTCTGCAACGGACAACCCACGGCTTCTGCGATTTCGGCCATACCCAGCTCTTCGACCTCGTAGAGGACGAACACCTCTCGTTGTTCTGTGGGCAGGCGCGCGAGCAATTCTTCACCCAACGCCAGCGCCTGTCGATTTTGTACGCATTCTTCCTGACCGCCCGTCGTGTGCCCCTCGGGAGGGGCTGGCATCAGACTCTCGCGTCGCCGAAGTCGCTTGCGGCGTTGGGACTGGGCCAGACGCCTGCAGATGGAGTAGAGCCAGGAACGAGACCGGCCGACCTCCTGGTACTTCGGTAGCTTCTGGTGCACGACCATGAAGACTTCCTGCAACATGTCGTCCATGTCGGTCTCCGGGACGCCTAGGCGACGCAAGCTCCTGCACACGAACGGGGCATGCTCCGCGAAGAATTCGCGCAGGGATCGACAGCGAACAGGTGTCGCCGCGACCTCCACCTCGCGCTCTTTCCTCGATTCGAACACATGTTCCACCGTGCAGCCATGCCCTCAGGGAGCCCAGATTATGAGAGCAAGACGGAAAATCGCGCCGAGCCAGGTCGGCTGGTGGACGTCGAGCTCGGACCCGCCGCCCTGGATCAGGTAAAAGCGCGGGCGCGCGAAGGTGAAGATAGGACCTAGGTCGGCTCTCAGCTCGGTGCGCCCCCATCGACTCGAGAGCTCGAGGGCCACGGATCCTTGACCGAGGAACCTCGCTTCGCGATGCGCTACACGCAGGTTGTGCGCCTTCGCTTGGAGGACGGTGAGCTGTGCACCGCCGCAAAGCGAGACGTCGAGGCGGCGCTTGCTCCAGAGGTTGGCACAGAGGGCGCTCGCCAGGCTGAGGGCTCGAAAGTTTCCGCCCACTCCCTCGGAGGTCTGCGCTGTGACGGGGAGCCAGTAGCCAGCGTCCACCCGCGCATGCAACTGTTCGTTGATCTGCGGTATCAGCACGAGGCCGAGGCCCACGTCTGTACGAGGCAACGAGCCATTCAGGCCTGACACTGACGCTCCCAAACCGAAGGACCGCGTACTCTTCGCGGAAGTACTCGGTTCCCGGGACGCCGGCTCCCGATCGAGAAGCATGAGGAGGATCACAGCGATAGGCTCGCGCAACGCAGCGCACTCGCCGGGCCCGGCGGACAGCTCGCGCATGCCTAGGGATGTGCCGTCGGATCTGCGCACTTCGATGCGCGCCGTCACGCCGCTTTCTTGCTCGGAGAGTGCACAATGCACCTGCGTGGAAGCGCGCGGATCGCGTGTGAATATGGAGTGTCCTGCCAGCGCCTCGACGTCGCTCACGATAGCCTCGCTCGCGGGACAAAAACTCAAGGCTGGGCGTTCCAGCACCAGATGAGCTCGACCTGCTTCGGCGTGTGCGCCGGTCACCGACGCTAACCAGGTCAGGGCCAGCAGCCATTTCCATGACGGGCGCGTCAACCGTGCTCTGTGCGCCGGACTCGGCATCTCATGGACAGCGCTCGACTGGAACGAGGTTGTCGACCAGCAGATAGGTCACCGTGGGGAGCGACCCATCGGTGTTCGTACGCAGCGTGATATGATCCATGTACTGGAGCGGATGCAGCTTCGCGCAATAGGTCTGCCACGTGAGGGGGAGGGGCTCCGAAGCCCACAGCAGTTGCTGCTGCGAGCAGGTCGCAGAAAGGCCGCCCCAGATCTCCACGAAAGGAAGCTCGGTGTCCGGCGCGACGCCGCTGCCGACGTAGAGACGCCGAGCGTCGAGCTTCAAGTAGAGCGTTTCTCCGCCCGCGAGGGGTTCACACAACGTCTGCGATACCTGCTCGCCCTCCTGGATGCCGATGTATGTGTTTCCGTCGGTGGCTGGCGGGAGGGTCGCGATGGGCTGCTGAATCGTCTCATTGACGATGTCGGGCGTGTTCAGAGACGGAGTGGGGCAGATGTTCCAAGGCGCGCCATCGAAGTTTCTGGCGTTGGTGTCGTTGAAGGCTGGCCTACCCTCGAAGGACGGATTTTGGATGCAGAGTAGCGGCACGGGAGGAGGACAGTTGGCGTCCGGAAACTCGAGCTGCACGAGCGCCGAGGAAGAGCGCTGAGCGCGCGCATCCATAGCGGTCACGCTCACGGCGTCGAGCCCATCGCCAGGACACACTCGGCGCAGCTCGGAGTCCGACCCGTCGTCCCACTCGAAGGTGTAGGGTGCATCTCCCCCCAGACCCAAGGCGTGAAGCTCGAAGCAGCCGTTGCAGCCCACGTTCGCCACCGTGAGTGAGACCTGCGGTATGGGCGAAGAATCTCCTGCATCCTGAGCCAGCTCCTCGCCCAGCAGAACTGGCCCGCAAGCAGCGAGAGCCAAGCTGAGCAGAGGGACGCGCATCGCACACGCTTCTATCGCAAACCTGCTCGAACATGGCCGACCCTAGGCACACCAGAATTGACACGAAAGACCAGGCCTGCTCCGTGCACGACGTGCGCCGCTATCCGGTGCGGCTCGCGCAGCGAGGGATTCCTGAGTGTTTCTGGGCCCGGTGCCGAGGTATCACACGATTCTCGTCGGGCTCTCATAAAACGCGCGCGCTCGGGGCATGGCGGGGGCATGACTTGCACGCATCGTGGTTCCACTCTCCTTGGACTGGCTTCGGCGCTCGTCGTGGCACTCGCGCTCTCGGCCAGCGCTTGCAGCGGCACAGAACCGTCGCAGTCAGGTGTGGTGCCGGGGCCTCGCGAAGATGCCGGCTCCGACGAGGATGACGACAACCAGAACGTCGACACCGACAATGATTGCCCCGACGACAATCCCTATTGCGGCTTCCATGACGACATGGATTGCGGGAACACGTCGATCGATCTCGCACCTGCGGGAGTCAACATCATCGTGGCAGTCGACGGTGCCGCGTCCATGGCCACCCATTGGACCAAGGTCAAGAACGCGATTGGGGACCTGCGCAAAGCGCATCCCGACGCCGCCATCGGCGTCCAGCTCTTCTGGGGGGAGCTAGCGGATTGGACGAGCGGCTGGGAGAAGAACAACTGGTGCGGCGGCACCAAGAACAAGTTCCAGGACGTGAGCTATGCTACGTCGGAACAGCTGAAGGAGGTGCTCGGTGACGCGCCACCCGGTGGAACCTATGGCCTCGGAGGCTTGTGGGAGACGTCGCCGGTGATTGCGCCGCTCAACTACTACCTTGAAAACAGCACCAAGCTCGCAGACCCCACCCGCACCAACTATCTGCTCTTCATCACCAACGGAAACGACAACTGCTTCGGATCCGTGTTCGCGCAGCAGGCGGACAAGCTGCTCGCTTACCAAAAGCTCGCGGTGGAGCTCGGCAAGCGCAACATCCGCGTCATCCCCATCGGTTTCGATGCTTCTGCTGCGCCTGGTTCGACGGGCGCCCTCGGAACGGTGAACGGGCAAGCGGATCTGGAGGTGCTCACTACGCTGCTGAAATACGGCGGCTCTGGCCTCAAGGACGTGCCGAAGGTCGATGACCCCAACAAGTTCAGCGAGGTGTTGGCCCAGGTAGGTAAGAGCATCGGTAACTGTCGGTTCGTGATCCCAGATGCGCTCGACCCCGAAAAGGGCGTCAATTCCTTCCAGCTCGACTTCGTGATCAACGGCAAAGTCGTGAGCCGCGATCGCGCGAGTCTGGATGGTTGGAACTTCGTGGACGGAGATTCCAGCCAAGTGGAGCTGTTTGGTCAATCCTGCCAGGCGCTTCAGAGCAGCGCCCAGATTCTGGCGCGCAAGACCTGCTCGAGTGATGTCTGCGGCACGGCCTCCATCAAGGTGGAGACCAAGCCTCGCGCGGTGCTCTTCGTCTTCGACGTCTCCACCTCTCGCATCCAATGCACGGACGGCACAAGCTCTTGCCAGGTGCCACCGCAGCTCGGTATGCGCGCAAGCCTGAGCTACTGGGAAACGGTGGGGCACGCAGTCAATCAGGCGCTGGTCGCGCCCATCAACGATGATATCGAATTCGGCATCCAGTTCTTCCCGGCCAAGACTTCGAGTGCGCTCTCGTGCGACGTGGCACAGGCACCGGAGATTCCTCCCGCGGACGGTACGGAGATCTCCATGATGAGCGCCATCCTCGAGAAGCTGCCCTTCGGTTCAAGCCCGCTCCTGCACGCACTCGAAAACGTGGCCGATGCACCGGGTCGTCTGGCCGATCCCGAGGTGAAAGGCGCCGTGATTGTCTTGTCCGCGGGCGGCGACAATTGCTCCGGAATCGATCAGACCACGCTGGTAGAGCGGCTCGGTGATGCCGCCAAGAAGCTTCGTGAAGCGAACGTGGAGACCTACGTCGTGCGCTACGGGTTGCCCACTGACAAGACGCCGGAGAACGAAGCGCAGCTACGCGCGATTGTACAAAACGGAGGGACCGACACGTCCGTTCCGGGTGACCCCTCCAAGCCGCCCTACGTGGACGCGAAGGATGATTCGGAGCTCAGCCAAGCCCTCGCGAGTATTTCGGACACCTTGGCCACTTGCTCGTTCGGGGTGGACGGATTCCCAGCCTACGCCGACAAGGAAAGCGCCAACTTGTACTTGAACGGTCTGGTCATCCCATTCGATCACAAGCACGCGGGGCACGAAGGCTGGGACTGGACCGACGAGAAGCAGAACGCCGTCCAGCTCTTCGGCGATGCCTGCACGTCATTCAAGAACAATCGTCGGACGAGCGTCGTCGTGGAGCTCGGCTGTCAGTCCATCGTGGTGCTGTGAGGTGGTGACACGGTCGGGCTAGTGGGTCGCTTCGAGGAACACCACCGGAATCGGGCGCTCGGTGCGTTCCTGATAACTCTCGTAAGACTTATACATCGCCACCAACGCGGGCCAGAGGCGGGCTTTCTCCTCGGCACTTGCTGTGCGTGCCGTGAGTTGCTTCGTTTCCTTGCCAA
Organism: uncultured Polyangiales bacterium; assembly: GCA_964515685.1. Lineage (GTDB taxonomy): Bacteria > Myxococcota_A > Polyangia > Polyangiales > DASUME01 > DASUME01. Next base: position 10,076 of record CAZEWA010000181.1, read on the forward strand.
CTTCGACCTGCACGCGAGCATTTTGCTGCAGGTTGAGGTACCAGGCAGGATGGGTGGGAAAGCCGCCCTTGGACGCCACAACCACGTAGCGTTCACCATCCCGCAAGTACAGTAGCGGGGTCGTACGCGCCTGGCCGGACTTGCGGCCCGTGGTCGTCAGAAGGAGCACGGGAGCCCCGGCGAGTGTGCCGCCGACCTTACCTTTGGTTGCGCGATAGAGGCGTGTGTTGAGTGCGCCGTAGTAGCGCCCAAACAGCTCGATGACTTTCTTTTCGATACCGCTCAGTGGTGCTTTGGCCATGGGCGTGGGGTAGCAGAGATTTGAGAGGACTGCGACCTGAACGGAGTCCGCGACGTGATGCGCTTGACCCACTTCGGACGGCTTGCCCCGCAAGAAGGTTCGCGCTTGGCCGTTAGTAAGGTTGGATATGTCCAAGTGATGGGATGGCATTTCCAACCTTACTAGGAGATAGCCCGCCTGCGACAACATTCAGCGCGATGACTTCGGCATCATCTTCGAGGGCAAGCTTTCGAGGCCTGCGAATTTCGTCAACGAGATTCATTACAAGGGAATCGCGGGCCGCGAAGCG
>CAZEWA010000182.1:0-9421 GCA_964515685.1 uncultured Polyangiales bacterium
CCACGGACGTGACGGCACTGGTGCCAACGATCGCGACGACCGGGGCAAGCGTCAGCCCGAGCAGCGGCGCTCCGCAGGACTTCACGCAGCCCGTGACATACACGGTCACTGCGCAAGACGGCTCCACGCAGGCCTACACGGTCACGGTGAGCGTGGCTCTCAACCCAGCCAAGGACATCGCGGCGTTCAGCGTCGCGGGTGTCGATGCGACCGTCAGCGGTAATGCGATCGCGGTCACCTTACCTTACGGTACGGCCGTGACGGCGCTGGTGCCGACGATTGCAACGACCGGCGCGAGCGTCAGCCCGAGCAGTGGCGCCCCGCAGAACTTTACGCAGCCCGTGACATACACAGTCACTGCGGCAGACGGCTCCACGCAGGCGTACACGGTCACGGTGAGCGTGGCTCTCAACCCAGCCAAGGACATCACGGCGTTCAGCGTTGCGGGTGTCGATGCGAGCATCAGCGGCAGCGCTATCAGTCTCGTCGTGCCCAACAGCACGAACCTGACCGCCCTGAGCCCCACCATCGTGCACACGGGTGCGAGCGTGTCGCCGAGCAGCGGCAGCAGCGCCGACTTCAGCACGCCCGTCGTCTACACGGTGACCGCGCAAGACAGCTCCACGCAGAGCTACACCGTCAGCGTCGCGCGCGCGCCCAACTCGACACCCGTCCTTTCGGGCGGCCCATTTACCCTCACAAACCTGCCCGTGAACGGCCAAACCGTCGGCAGCCTTACCGTAGGCGATACCGATGTAGGCCAGACACACAACTTTGTGATCACGTCCGACAGCAGCGGCGGCGCATTCGCGATCGCCTCGAGCACAGGCGTGATCACGATCGCCGACGCCGCGCTGGCGGTAACCGGCGTCCATACGCTCGCGGTCACGGTGACGGACAACGGAATTCCGCCGGCCACTGGCAACCTCTCCGTTTCCATCAACATCCCCGACCCGCCCTTTGCCGTGGCAGACGGACCGCTGCGCGCGTTCACAGGTGCCACGGCCAACTTCAATCTACTGAGCAACGACGACCTGGGTACACCTGCCGCCAACGTCGTGAGCTTTGGTGGGGACACGCTCGGCGGCACGGTCACGCGCAATCCGGCCGACGGGACTCAGGTCGCCTTCGCAGGCGGCACGCTCTCGCTCACCGCAGCCGGTGTCCTGAACGTGGTCGCCACCACGCCCGGAAGTTACAGCTTCAGCTATCGCCTCAGCAACGGCGCGACCAGCGACGCCACCGTCAGCCTCGAGATCTGCCACGACATGAACGTGGGCAGCATCTTTGTGGCGCGTCCAGATGAACAGCCCAGCGCCTGCATCGGCAGCCGCACGGCGTCGGGAGAGGCCGAATACGTGTTCGTGCCCATGAACCTCAGCGAAAGCGGCGCTTACAGCTTGCGCGCTGTGGTGTCGAACACGGCTGCGCTATCGGGTTCGGCCCCCACGGCAGGCAGCCTTGCCACAGGTGACGATCATTCGAGCTACCGCGTGGCGCAGCAGCAAGCCGTCAGCGCACGCCTCGGCACCACGGGCGCGGGCACTCCGGTGTCGCCTGCCTCGGGCATCCCGCGGCGCGTGCCCGTGGTGGACGAGAAGTGGTCGCTCAACGTCGATGTCACAGAAGCGTGCAGCACCGGCACGGCTGCGGCGGCCACCGTCCGCGCGGTTGGAACGCACAGCATCGTGGTCTCCGACGACAGCGTCCCTGCGGGTGGATTCACCGCTGCGCAGTACGCCATGTTCAGCTGGAACTTCGACAACATCATCTACCCGGCGCTGACGGCGGCCTTCGGAGAACCGACAGACATCGACGAGAACGGACGCGTCGTTCTGTTCATCACGCCGGCCCTCAACCGCCTCTCTCCACCGGCAAGCTCGGTCGTCGTAAGCGCGCGGCACAGCCCCCGCGACAACGCGACACAGGCAGAATGTCCGACGAGCAATGCTGGCGAGCTCATCTACATCCTGGCGCCCGATCCCACGGGCAGCATCCACAGCAACGTGCAGACCGTGAGCTTCGTAGGCGGCCTGTCCACCGCGGAGGTAGCGCACGAGTTTGCGCACCTGATCCTCGACTCGCGCCGCGTCGAGGTCGAGGCTCCGTTCGAAACCGCGTGGCTCCAAGAGGCGCTCTCGGGCTTGGGAGAGGAGCTCGCGTTTTACACGGCGAGCTACACCGGCGTCGCATCCATCTCGGTAGGCGGCGGAGTAAGCACCCCCAGTACGCAGGGGAGCATGTCCCTCTCGCAGTTCAACAACATCGCGCTGACCAACCTGACCTCGGGCCCCGATGCGTCGCGCAGGGTGGCGGCCTTCAACTCGTTCGCCAACGCAAACTACGGCCGCTACCGCACGTGGTTGCAGGCGCCATCCCGTGCGGGAGTCACGGACAGCGCGCTCGGCGGCACGACGCTGCAGCGAGGCGCGAGCTACGCCTTCCTGCGCTATGTGACAGACCGCTTCTCGGGCAGCTCCCTGGCTGCTGCGAACGCCTTCCTCTCTGAGTTAGTCGACGCCAATCTGACTGGCCTCGACAACCTGGCGGCGCGCATCGACGACGACCCTACGCTCTGGTTGCGCGACTACTTGCTCGCCGCGCACATCGACGACTCCGGCATCGCCAATCTCGACGTGAGCACGCTGCCCTATCGTACGACCACGTGGAACTACCGCTCCGTGTTCGGTGGACTTGGTGGCTGGCCCATGGTGTCGCCCGTATTTACCGCCGATACTCCGGTCACGTTCAACCTGGCTCCCGGCAGTAGCAGCCACTACGTGCGCTTTGCAACGAGCGGAAGCACGCCCGCCGTACTGACGCTCACGCCGCCTTCCGGAAGCGATTGGGACGCTTGGTACGCGGTCTTCCGTACTAAGTAGGCTCCCGTCATGCGCCGGGGCATAACCCAGCGGGACGCGGGTTTGTGCCTCGGGCCGCTCACGCAGAAGCAGCTCGGATGGAACATCAACATGTGTGCGGCCAGCGCAAGTTCGTGAACGGCCGAGCAGACAGATTGTCCCTGTCGGCGCCGATCAGGTTGTCGACTCCCTAACTTGGCGTGCACGCAGGATGCGGCACACTGTCTCGGTGCGCATGCCCAGCAGGGCCGCGACGTCGCGCTGCAAAAGATCGTCGAAGCCGCATGGGCCGAGCCAATCCTTGAGCGTGTCGTGAAGGGCGTCGACGCGCTCTGCCGCGGCTTTTCGTCCGCGTGCGTCGGCGATGCGTTCAACCCTCTCGAGGGTTTCGCTCGCGAGCTTCATCAGGTCTTCTAGGCCGCCTTGCGCACGGATACCGTCGAGGCTCACTTGTGGGTACACGCACAGGAGCACGCGCGAAGCCGCGTAGCCCGTGCACCCACGCCCCAGACCGAGAGGGGAAGATAAGCCGGACAAACGAGGGTGCCGCATCTGAAGGGGTGGTTTCCGAGCGTGGTTGGGTCGCTGCGAGCTCGAGCGAGCCGTAGGCCTGATGCACAAAGCTCACGTGCAAGTGGACCTCGATGCAGCACGCGCCCAAGTCGCAGCCCAGGGTATGTTTGCAGGCATGGCTTCCAACGTGCGCGTCGATGTTTTCGTGCCGAGCATTCCCTTCTACGCAGAAGCCGAGCTGCGACGCGTGCCCACCGATATCTTCGGGCGCACCACCTGGGTTCACTCGGCGGAGGTCCTGAGTGTCTTCAAGCTACTGTTCTTTCGTCCCAAGGACCTGCTCGATGTCGAACGCATGCTCCAGATCCAAGGCCCTGCCTTCAACCGGAGCTTCGTGCTTAAATCTCTGACCGATATGCTTGGCGAGCACGACACTCGCGTCGAAAAGTGGAACGCCATCTGCAGCCGAAACCCAGCCGGCGCTGAGATCTGACGCTCAGCCGACGAGCCACTGTGAAGGCCAAAGACGGCTCGGCATGAAGAGATCGGAAGCCGCCCGACTGCTCAGTCCATCACGTGTTCGCCTCGATGCAGCGCGAGTGCGAGGCTTGGCCACGCAATAGACACCGCCATCGACCCCGATGAAGTTCGCGGCTTAGCTCCCGCTCCGCGCGTCAAGAAGGGCGCACGTAAAGGGGAGGGAAGCGCGATCCTGGGCAACGTTGAGTCGCTCTCTGGGGCTATTCGTATATCCGGTGCTTCGCCAGTCGCTCTCTCAGCCATTGATGTCCGGCATCCGTGCAAGCGATGCGGCCTTCGTCCAGCACCACCCGGTTCGCGACAAGTAAGGGTTGGATACTCTCGATGACTGCGGATGTCAGCGTATGTGAGAGCCCGAGACGGGTTACGAGTTCACGTTCATTGCAGCCGTTGGTTCCGACCGCGTAAAGAATACATAGGGTCTCGATCTCCTCGCGCGACGGTCCTTTTTGTTCTTCGTTGTCGTGCTCTGTCTGTTCGATGGTTGGCATGTGTTCTCCGGGTGATTGTTCGATGTGGATGGGGGGCTTGCGCTATCACCCGAATCGTCGTTGGCTCTCCATGATCTGTCGGTCATAGGCCTCTATCACGCGCGCCAGCACGCTCATGATCGGCGGCGTTCCACCGTTGCGGCGTTGGTAGCGGCGCGCCTTCCTTGCCTCATCACGAAACGCGTGGATGTTGCCGACGATGAGCAATCCCCGCTTGGCGCGTGTGAGCGCCACGTTCCAGCGCTTGGGCATGTTCATGAACGCGGATGAACGACTACGAACCAAGCTAATCAACACATAGTCCGCTTCGCGCCCTTGGCAGCGGTCGAGTGTACAGACCTCGATCTTCAGCCGTGCTATCTCATCGTCCTTTTCCATGTCGCGGAAGGCGCGAGTGAGTTCGCGCTCCTGCTCGCCGTACGGCGTGATCACCATGATCTCGGGTGGCGCGCTTGCCTTCGCTTCGTCGCTTTCGTTCAGCTGCCGAAGCAGTCGGCGGATGACGTCCACCTCCTCGGCGTTCGATTCGCCATCCGTTCGTGGTGCTACCTGCACCAATTCCAGCCCGTGGCCTTTGTTCGCTCCCGGATTGCCGTCGTGAAGTGCCTCGCTGAAGTAAAAGAGCTCGCGCGGCACACGCGATAGGCTGGGATGCATTCGGTACTGCTTTTCGAGCACGCCGACATAGGGTTGAACCGCGTCGTATAGCGCTGCAGAACGCAAGCCGGTCATTTCAACAAGGGGCGACACATCAAATTTCTCGGTTGGGAGCCCGGTGAGCCAATCGTAAACAGACACGGCGTTGATCGCGAACCGTTCAGCAATCGCATTCATGATCGACGCGTCGGACGGCAGGTACGTGCGCAGCGCACTGCGGGTCACGAGTGTGAGCTGCTGCTCGCTGCGTAAGCTCCACGGTTGCGCATGGAATAGGTGGAAGCAGGCATCGAAAATGCGCGCTTGGGCGCGATCAGCCGGCCGCACAAGACGCAATCCACTGGCAAATGCTGGACGTTCGATGTCGACGCCGCGCTGCGTCAGCAACCAGACGGTCCCCTTCGCTTGCGGGTTATGGCTGAGATCGCGCACGGACGTGAGTGCTTCACAGGCGGCCTCGACGTCTCGCGCCGTGCAGACGATGACACTCGCATCTTGTTCTTCGTCGAGCGTCGATATGCGTGGATGATCAAGGCCCATCACTGAGTACAGGTGGGCACGAATCGCTGTCGCGACGCGTGTGGGGTTCTTGGCGATTACAACCAGCCGTCCGCCCGCGTGCATCTCGTACGTCCGTATCCCGACCACGGACGCCACCGAGCACACCAGCTCCACCTCCGGATCGATCACGTCGTCGAGCGTGGGTGCGTTTTCCTCGCAATCGTTGAAGGGCGGCAGCTGTTCCGGGTCACCGACGAGCACCCAACGCCGCGCCTTCACGGCCACCGCCAAGAAATCGAGCACCGTCATCTTCGAGACTTCGTCGACGACCAACAGATCGAATGCACCCGGTGCGGCGTTCTTCACAATCTCATAAGACAGGATTCCGATCGGCGTTCCGCACACGACCTGTTCGACGTCTGAAACCGCGGCTGAGAGCGGAGCACGTCCCGAAGCATTCTTGTCTTCCATTGAATAGAGTTTGGCGGCGATGGGCACGGCATCGATCAGGCGACGCTCGATGCGCCGCGAGATGGTGGCGGCCCGTGCTTGCTTCTGGGATCCCACCCAGTACTCGCACGCGCGTGCCGACAGCTTGTGGTCTTTGGCAGCGTAGCGGACTGGCAGGCTATGAGCATCAAGCGCGTCGTGATCGACCGGCACGGCAAGCTTCTCCACCACGTTGTCGACCGCGACGTGCGTCGGTGACACCACCAGCACGCGCTCGCCGCAATTCAACGCGCGTCGAATCACGCTGGTGATGACCGTGGTCTTGCCGGAGCCCGGTGGCCCTTGAATCACCGCGAAGTGGGGCGTGGTGACCGCCTTGCGCACGCACTCGGACTGGGACTCGTCGAGGCGCTCACCAAGGAGCCGATCGGCTGATTCGAAGGGTGTTGAAGACGTCGCCAGACATGCGGGGTCGCACAATCCCACAAGAGCGCGCAGAGGGCTCAGCGGGCCGTCGTCGCTCGCGGCTTCGATGATGCGCAGTCCGTCAAGTTGCCGTTCGAGCTGAACCAGGTTGGGAATGATCGCCAGGTGATGCACATGGGCCGGTGACTCCGGTGCCGACGCAAGCTTGAGCTCTACGACGCGTATGCTGCCGCCGATCTTCTCGCTCTTGAAAGCCAAAAGCTCGACGCTCTCGGGCGGCGGGAAGGACGCCAAGAATTCCCGCGGAGACTGTTCAAGCAACATTTTCTGCGCATCGGTAAGAAACGTGATCTGACTTTCGACAGCGCCTTCAATCGCCTGGAGTACCAGCTTCTCGTCACCACGCCAGCGGTCGTCGTAGTCGATCGCGATGCGTACCGTGCAAGTCTCGTCGGAGGGATCGACGCGCCAGACGTTCTCAACCCGGGTTGAACCTACGTCGGCGGCATACGCACGCGCGGATTCGCGCAGCACGCGAAAGATTCCTGACGTGGGTTCATCATCAGCTTCATGGACAACGTCACCCGTGGCGTTCATGACGCGTGCGATGATCGGCCGCTCAAGCTTTCGCTGAATCTTCGCCTCAAGACTCGCCTGAATACCGGGCACGAGATTTCTAAGTTCATTGGTGGTCATGGGGTTCCTCCCAAGCATTGGAAGTGGTCGAGCTATTGGATTTGGGTGCGCACCACGGCCGAGTGCTGACCGCATGCGGAACGGCAATGCCGTTCGCTCGACATGTCCCCGGGACATCGGAAACGGCTCACTGCGCGTGACGGTTTTTCGAATTATCCAGAAAATACCGTCTATTCGCCGCGATAAGTGCGCGCGACAGCGTTCACATCAGCGCCAGACAATTCGCGCATACGTTGTTCTGCCGCAGCCAGGTAGCGCTTCACAGTGGCGAGGCTGACCTTGAGCGCGGTGGCGGTTTCTTCGAGGCTCAAGTCTTCCCCGTAGCGCAGCTCGATCGCCGTCTGTTGATCCAGCGACAACGACTGCAACGCACGCATGCAACGGTTGCGGCGATCGAGCAGGCTGCTGAGCGTTGGCCCGAGATCGGTCACCGTGTGATTCTCGCTATCGAAGGCTACACCGGTTCGCGTACGGTACCGCTCGAAGTGCTTGAGTACCTGGTAGCGTGCGATCTGCCACAGGTACGCCTTGTGATCGGAATGGATGGAGTCGAAGTGTTCGACGTAACCAAGGAATACGGTCTGCGCGATCTCCTGCACATGCGTAGGCGGCACCTTGGTGCGAAGAAACCGCTCCAGTTTCGGCCACTCTGCACTGATCAGCTGTTCGACGAGCGCACGCTGCTGCGAGGTGAGCCGGGTCATTGTGGCAGCTTCCAGTGGTGCGGGTTCTTTTGCATGTTTTTGGAGACTTTTTCTACAACGCCCTCAACGTATCCGCCGATCACGAATCCACTGAAGCCAACCAAGGTCACCGCAGAGACGATCATCAATCGTCGGAAGATACGCATAAAGCGGCCGACGAGCGTTTTGCGGAACACCTCGAGTTGATCCCGCAGTTGCACCGCGGTGGGTCTGCGCGCTGGCTTTGGATGCAATGCCTTACGCAGCAATTTGCGGAGCGGCTTGGCGACTTCGCCTTCCTTCGGGAGCGGCTTGAGCTTGCCGTACCAGTTGGTCTGCGGTGCGTTCTCGCCAAATGGGTGCACGCTCGTCAACGCTTCCCACATGGAAACCGCCAGGGCGTAGACATCACTTTTGCAGTCGATCTGCCCGTCGCGTGCTTCGGGTGCAAGGTAAGGGGCGGTGCCCACCACTTCGTCGCGCATCAGCTTGCGCTCTCCCGTCCAGACGATGGCCGCGAACCCGAAATCCACGAGCATCGGTACACCATCGCGGCCGATGATTGCATTCTCGGGTTTCACGTCGCCATGCACGATGCCTTGTGCATGTGCGGTCGCCAGGCCGTCAGCGAGGCATTGAAACGCCGTTACGATCTGCACCAAGGAACGCGTTGCACCTGCGAGCCAGGTACGTACGGTTTCGCCCTCGACAAGCTCCATCGACACGAACATCACGTTCATCGAACCCGAGGGGGATGACAGTGTACCGCTTCCGGCTTCCATCACCTGCACCACATGTCGTGGCCGACGGAGCTGCGCGAGTGTGCGTGCCTCGATCAGCATGCGATCGGTGGCTGCAGATGCTGGCATGAGCTTGATCGCCACGTACCGGTGCAATCGTGTGTCGTGTGCCCGGACCACCACACCGCTGGCGCCGTATCCGAGCAGCGATGACACCTCGTAGCGATCGACGATCCGGGGTAGAGGCGCGCCCAACATGCTCGCGCGAAGCAGATCCGCGCCGAGCGTGGAGGCAAGTGACGCTGGACTGGATCTGGCACCGTGCATGTCCCGGTCCTACGTGAGCCGGTCGCGAAATATTCATAGGCTCTCCGCAGCCTCGACAGGTCGCTACCTACATTGCCTTCACTGTGATCTGAAAAGACCGTTCGATCTGAGCGTCGTTTGGAGACGGCCCCCCGTTTGTAGCTATGGACCTCCCGCGTTCAACGGACGAGCGTGCCCAAGCCGTAGCGTCGCGACCTTGGCCCACTCTGAGTTCCAAGGGTAATTCCGCCATACGCGCAGAGGCTACGGTCAGCTGGTTGGTTTGCCACAAAGAGATGGTCGCCGCTTTTCGCAAGGTCTTGTCGACCGAAGCATCTCGAATGAGCTCGGCAGTGAGCTGGAGGTCGTTGGTGACGTAGAAGAAGTAGCGGTACTCTCCTCGAAGACGACCTCTTGGCCACGCTCGTTCGAGATCGTCTTGCACAGGGCGACGACGCGGTAGTCTCGGTTACCTAGCCGTTCCAGTCTGGTGGAATCAAGCCAGCGGCACCGTCGGCGGCATTGCGCGCTGCGACGTCGGCGACGATGGCCACCGC
>CAZEWA010000182.1:9431-10657 GCA_964515685.1 uncultured Polyangiales bacterium
GCCACCGCCACAAGACCGACCACGATCGCCAGCGCAACAGCTACGACGCCGAGCACACCTCACCGGCGAACGCGGTACCGATGGCAGCGCCAAGCACCCACCCCGTTGCAGCGCTGATCGTTGCCGAGGTCACGCCTCCACAAACCTTCCAGCAAGCACAGCGGCGGGCCTTGTCAGATGCAACTCCTTGTCAGGCGCCACCCCTGCTTGTCGGACGCCTAGGATTCTGTGCTCCGTGCCATGATGGCTACGCCCCAAAGCTCCTTGTTCACCACGCGATAGAAGAGCCGATAGGGACTCACCACCAACTCCCGATGCGCAAGCTCAGGGAACTCTGGAATACGGCGCCCCAAGTTCGGATACTTCGCCAACCGCGTCAAGGCTTTCTCGACGCGATCACGCACACGGCGCGCTGCCGCCGGATTCTCGGCGGCGATGTACTCGAGCGACGAAAGAAATTGCCCACGCGCTGACGGCGTGAACCTAATTTTCATTTCTTGAGGAGCCTATCCGCGTCCGCCAGAACCTCCCGCAGGTTGAAGCCCTTACCCTTCGCTATCTCGCGCTCGCCTTGAGCAAGCCGATGAAGGATTTCGCGCTCCCTCTCACTCTCTTCGTAACTCTCCACACTGATCATCACGGCAGCAGCTCGCCCTCGTTGGGTAATCACCACCGGTTGCCGACTCTTGCGTACCTGTGCCAGCACGTCAGCCGCCCCTTGCCGAAGATCGCTGACAGGAACAATCGCGGGGACACGAGCCATACGAGGTACCTCCAAACGTACATTTAAACGTATCATGTTTGGGTAGCAAAAGCTACCCGCAGCGCGCTCCCCTGTGCGCCTAACGGCTTTGTGCTTCAGCTGCGAGCAACCGCGCCCGACGACGCAACGTGCGGTCCCTTTGACCGCCGCGGACCGCTTCAGCGAGAGTAGCGGAAGCGCTTGCAGTCTGCGAGACGCCGGCACGCGGTTGCTCGTCAGCTTCAAGCACTAGCTAGCCGGCCCCAGCGCCATCAGCCCCGTTCTTTGTTTAGTAAACGAACGTTTGGTCAACCGCGCTAATGCTTCCTACCCGCCTCAGCCGGTCATGCTCAAGACGGGTTCGTGCAGCGGGTACGCCGTGTTGCGCGGCGAGAAGGCTCCCGACGACGCGCTGGCCCGCGAGCTGGGCGCGATGGGCTGCTCTGAGTCAGCGCGCGCGCCGGTAGTGCATGGCGACCGCGCC
>CAZEWA010000183.1:0-10572 GCA_964515685.1 uncultured Polyangiales bacterium
GCGAGGTCTTCACAGCGCGTCTCGTTGCCTTCTGTGATGGAGAACCCGCCATGGGCCGCCGTCTCCATGAACAGCACGGCATCGTAGCGGGCAAGCTCAACCTCCATACAGGTCTGCATGGCCTCGAAGAACGCGATGTGACCGCTAGGCCAATAGCCGCCGCCATCGGGCGTGCCGCGATCACACAGGAGCACTTGCCCCTGGGCGCAACGCATTTCGTAAAACGCCTCTACACTGCATTGAACACTGTAGATGGCGCGCTGCACAGCTTCGCGTTCTTGAGGGCGCTGCACTGCCGGGAACACATGACGAAACATCAGCGTCGCGACCTCGGGTACGGGCAGGAGCCGGGCCCCGTGCTGCGCGAGCAGCGCCCGCCAGACGGTGGTCTTGCCCGCTCCAGGTCCTCCTGACACTGCGATGCGCCGCACGCTCATCCCGCTCTACTCCGTTCCGTAGAGGCGATCTCCCACGTCTCCAAGTCCCGGCAAGATAAAGCCCCGCGCGTCGAGCGACTCATCGACCGCGCAGGTGTACACAGGCACGTCGGGATGCTCTTCATGGAAGTGACGAATCCCTTCGTGACAGGCGATCAGGCAGACAAAGCGCACCGAGCGCGCTCCACTCTCTTGCACGCGCCGCACAGCCGCCGCCGCCGAGCTTCCCGTGCCTATCACCGAAGAAACCACGATGGCGTCGCGCTCGCCCATGCTGTGCGGGAGCTTGAGATAATACTCGACCGCGGTGCGCAGCTTGGGGTCGCGGTACAGCCCGACGTGTCCCACGCGTGCCGAGGGCAGCACCGTGAGCATACCGTCGAGCAGGCCCAGGCCCGCTCGCAAGATGGCCACGAGCACGGTCTTCTTGCCATCGAGCGAGACGCCCCGCGCAAGGCCAAGCGGCGTTTCCACCTCGACCTCACGCGTCGGCGCATCGCGCATGACTTCGTAGGCGAGCAGCGCGCCTATCTCCTGCGTCAGCGCACGAAAGCCTCGGCTGCTCAGGTTCTTGTCGCGAAGTAAGGTCAGCTTGTGCTGCACCAGAGGATGGTCGAGAACGTTCAACTCATGGGACATGATCCACCTCGCTCCCTACGTACAAGCACCCAATGCCCTAAAATACGGTCCCGTCGCTGAGCACACGTATCGGCGGTCCGCCGTCGGTACGTAGCTTCTGCGCGAACACGCGCCCCAGGGCCCACGTGCCGCCCTCGAGCACGGAAGCAAGCGGCATCCGCTCTGCCGACATGGAGAGCTCAGATCGCACGAGCGGCGCGAGCCTATCGAGCAGCGCCACCGTCAGCGCGCGCCACTCCACCACCACTTCCGAACCGACCTCATGTGCTTCGCCGAGTACGGCCGGATGCCTGGGCACGAGCACACCTGCGTCGACAAACAGGCCGCCATTTCGGTATTCGGCAAGCCCTGTCAACGCATCGAGCTCGACGACTTTGAGGCCCGCCACCTGCAGTGGATACAGCAGCGAGTAACTCAGCCACTGCGACAACTTGTGAAACGGCACGAGGCCTGCCGTGGCTCCCGCTCCGCCGGCCATGGGATGCCGCCACACGTCGCCCAAGGAAACGCCATCAAGCGCCATACGGCCGGGCCAAATGCTGCCTAGTCCCATCAGTACGGCCTCTAAGATACGCGACGCAGGCAGCACGCCATCACGAGCTTGGGCTCCTAAATACTGCACGAGTCCGCCCGGACGCCCGGCGTCGCCGAACACGCTCGGCGTCTCACGCACGGCACGGCCGAGGGCACGCAACAAGCAAACCCGTCCCTCGAGCCCCACCAAGGGATTGTCGTAGGTCACCTGAAACGCCGCCGCCAACGCGGCCTCGCTCACGCTGTCGAGCCCTGCTGCATCCACTTCGCAAGCCTGCTTACGCGAGGAGAGCCCCCCCTCCAATACCCAGGCCAAGCTCGCGACCGCGAGCCCTTCGGAGCGGCCGAGCGCAAGACCTGTATCGGCCTCGTGGTAGCGCCAGCCCATGCCTGCGCCCGCATCGAGCAACACACTCGCGATCACCAGATCCACGAGCGCTTGCGCACGCGTTACCGGATCGAGGTGCGCAAGCCAAGCCGAGACCTTCTCCATCCGTGCGACGCCGCCTGCGTCGAAATGACCAAAGCGGCTGTGCGCGGGAATCTCGAGCGAGGGGTAGCGCTGCTTGGTGAGTTCCGCGGTCAGGCGCGCGAGTTCTGGCAGCTTATCAAGCTGCAGCGCGAAGTGGCTCAGCTCACCGCGCAGCCCCGCGGCCAAAATGTTTTGCGCTCGCTCTCGAATGGCAGCGCCCGTACCAAGCGGATGTTCACTCATCGAGCCCTCGCCCTGTGACAGTCGCCAGCATTTCGGGTGGTGGAATGGAACCTTCGGTGTAGTAGCCCGCCGCGATCTTGGCTTCTATCTCGACACGTGCGTCCGACGGCACGAGTTCGTCGGGTATCTTCACGCGCTGGCCGATGGTAATGCCTGACTTGGTGATGGCGTCGTACTTCACATTGCTCATCGACACGAAGCGATGGATGTGGCTGATGCCAAGCCAATGCAAGACGTCCGGCATCAACTCCTGAAAGCGCACATCCTGCACGCCTGCAACGCACTCGGTACGCGCGAAATAGGCGTCGGCTCTATCCCCGCCCTCCTGGCGCTTTCGCGCGTTGTACACGAGGAACTTGGTCACCTCGCCGAGCGCGCGCCCCTCCTTGCGTGAGTAGGCGATGAGGCCCGTGCCACCTTCCTGCGCTGCGCGAATGCACTCCTCGATGGCATGGGTGAGGTACGGGCGGCAGGTACAGATATCCGATCCAAACACATCGGAGCCGTTGCACTCGTCGTGCACGCGCGCCGTCAGGGGCACGCTTGGATCATGAATGCGTTGTACGTCGCCGAACATGTACAGCGTCTGCCCCCCGATGGGCGGCAAGAACACTTCGAGATCGCCACGGGTGACGAGCTCCGGATACATGCCCGCGGTTTCTTCGAACAAGGTGTGCCGAAGCTCGGTTTCGTCGACGCCAAAGCGCTTCGCGACACCGGGCAAATACCAAGCCGGTTCGATGGCCGCCTTGGTCACCAAGCATTCGCCTGACTCGCGCAACACACGTCCATCCGGGACGAGCCGTCCGCGCTCTATCGCGCTTCGGATTTCGGGCAGATGCAGATGAGCCTGCGTGATCGCAATGCTTGGCTGGATGTTGTAGCCGCGCGCCAGAAAATCGCCGAAAACATCGCTCACCATGTGCCCGTACGGGTCGATGGAGACGATACGTTCAGAGTCCGCCCAGCTCGTATGCGGCCCTATCTGCGCCGTAGGACGCGTATTGGTGAGGTCCGCCTGGTGAGTCGGGTCGAGCGCGCCATAGGCCACCGCCAATGCTCGATAGATCGCGTAGGAACCCGAATGGGTGCCGATAACATTGCGGTGATTCGCCTGGGTGAGCGTAGCGATGAGCGGTCCGCGCGCTTCGGGGCTTGCGCTTCCCCAGTGGATAGGCAGCGGGCGCGGACCGTTGTTTCCCGGATGCGTCAGCAAGCGAATATGCCCATTTCTTCTGCGCTTTTTTGTCATCCAACCTTCGTCCCGCAGAGCTCACCCAAGGCGACCTGGCGAACACTCCGACGATTCTTAGAGACCATACTCTCCATACTAACGCGGGTTCTCGGAAGATTCCGGAATCGTTGCGCGGCAACCGCTCGTTTGAGTACATCCACACCCGCTGCCGACGCCTACACTGGCGCACTTGCCGCCTCCCCCCAACGTTGGGAGTCCCCGGGGCGGGCTTTTATGAGACAATGCGGAACTCAGCTCGATGACCACAGTCCCACGTGCGCAGCTAGACACCTCCATTCACTCCGTTGTCGCGGACCGCTACGTCCTTCTCGAGCGCATTTCACAAGGGGGGATGGGCGAGGTCTTCGTTGCGCGCGATAACGTGTCCCGGCGCAAGATCGCACTCAAGCGGCTGCTGTCGACGCACATCGCGCGCGAGGCGCTCTTCCGCGCCGAGTATCACGCGCTGGCGAGACTGAAACACCCGTACATCATTCAAGCCTACGAGTACGGCCGTGATCGGGGACTTCCTTTCTACACGATGGAGCTGCTCGACGGCCAAGACCTGCTCGAAGCCGGCCCCTCAGACTATCGCACCTGTTGTCGCATGCTGCGCGATGTTGCGACGTCGCTGGCGCTGCTGCATGCCCAGCGTCTTCTCCATCGCGACGTGAGTCCGCGCAATGTTCGCAAAACCCTGTCGGGTCGCTGCAAGCTCATCGACTTTGGCATGATGGTGCCGTTCGGTGTGCCCCCCAATGTTGCAGGCACACCACCCTTCGTTTCGCCAGAAGCCTGGGATGGCTCCGTGCTCGACCAGCGCTCGGACCTGTATTCGTTGGGTGCGCTCGGCTACTGGCTCATCACGCGCAAGCTGCCGTACGACCCGAAGAGTATCGCACAGCACGGCTACGCCGGAATCAACGCGCCACCACGGCTTCAGCGGACCGTGCCCGAAGTACCGCACGACCTAGACGAGCTGGTGATGTCGCTGCTGGAACTCGATCCCGTCAAGCGGCCTTCGTCTGCAGCGGAAGTCATCGTGCGCTTGAATCAGGCCGCAGGGCTCGAGCCTGACGACTCAGTCGAACTGGCGCAGAGCTACCTGAGCAGTGCGCGCTTTGTGGGACGCCGCAAGGAACTGTCTGCACTCGAGCAAGCCCTGTCGCAGACGCACGAAGGGCAAGGAGCCAGCTTCTTTATCACAGGCCGCGCGGGCATCGGCCGCAGTCGGCTGCTCCAAGAAGTCGCTCTGCTCGCACAGACACGTGGCATCCGCGTGGTGCGTGCCTTCGGTGCCGGTGGCCACGCAAGCGGCGAGCTGCTCCGAGAAATCTACCACGGGCTTAGGCGCGCTGCGCCAGATGCGGTAAAGCGGCTCGATCCGCATTCACGCACGCTGATCGAACAACTCGATCGCGATCACCGTGCGCCCGGCCGCACCTCCACACCGACCATCGAAACACGGGCAAACTTGCACGCAGCGCTGGGCGCCTATGCAGAAGCTGCAACGGTTGAAGGTTCGTGGCTGCTGCTCATCGACGACCTTCACATGGCGGACCCCGTTTCCAACGCATTCGTGGCGTCGCTCGCGCGGGAGACACAAAATCGCAACCTGCTCGTTATCGCCACGGGCGTCGCGGATAGCCTCACGCGCTCGTCGGCCGAAGCCTTCGCATCGGAGGCTCAGCTCATTTCGTTGCAGGACCTCGACCATGACGAGACCCGCGCGCTGTGCGTCTCGCTCTTCAGCAATGTTCCGCATCTCGAGCGTTTGGTCGACTGGCTGTATCGGCAGGCTCACGGTAACCCTGCCCTTACCATGGAGCTCGCGTCTCTCTTGATGCGCAAGGGCGTCATTCGCTACGTCGAAGGCACGTTCCTGCTGCCGCCCGAAGAAATTACCGAGCCGGTTCCCGAGGGCCTGACACATACCCTCACGCTCAAGCTCGAGCAGATGACGAAGGCTGCGAGAGAAACGTCGGAACTCGTCGCAACCGTCCGGGGTAGCGCGCCGCTCGAGCTGTGCCTGTCGACGTCTTCGCTCAGCACCGAAGAAACCCTCGCCGCACTCGAAGAGCTCGTGCAGCAAGGCGTCCTGGTCTCCGTTCGCAGCGCCTACTTGTTTGCGCAAGAGGCCATGGGAAATGCTATCCGCCAGAAGCTCTCCACAGCGCGCTCGCAGGAGCTCCACGCTCGCCTCGCGCAGGGATTGCTGTCGCGTGAGACGCAAGACGTCGAACAACAGCTCGAGGCCGGCTGGCATCTCGTTCACACCGACAACGCGCTGGCCGGCGCAGACCTCCTCGCGAACGTTACGCCTTCCCTCATCGAATCGGGGATGGCCCACGTCGGAGCCATCGAAGCGGGCGAAAAGGCGCTGGCCGTTTACGAGCAAACCCGAGCCCCACTCGAGAAGCGACTCGGGCTACGCATCGCCCTGGTACGCGCGGGCTTCCTGTACGACTACAAGCTCGCGCAGCGCTATGGCAACGACACCATCGCCATGCTCGAAGCTTGGATGGCGCTGCCCACGCTGCGGCGGCTCGAGCCCTACATCGGGGGACTGCTCGTCACCCTTTTAATCTTCGTTCTGGTTCCGCTCAAGCGTCTTTTCGCTCGCAAGCAGCACAGAGGGCCGAGTGCCTATTTGTCGCTCAGGTTTTTGGCGCGCAGCATCGCCTCACTGATAGGAGTACGCGCTCTAGCTCTCGACGGCCAAGGCGCATCCGAGCTACTCGAAAAGATATCGTTCTTTCAGAGCACGCCGCGCAGCTCCTCGGGACGCCACATCTACTTGTTGTGCAACACCATCGCCATGCAGCCGCTGGGCCGCGAAGTCGCCGTGCGAGAACACGCCAAGCGCGCTTTGGACTATTTCACAAAGCACCACGTTCCCAACGTGACCGAAGCCGAACGTCTCGACATGCGCGCGGGGCTCTTACTCTCTGCGGGCATCAACGAATGTTACCGCGCAGGCTCAGAGGCGCTGTCTTTTGCCGATGTACTCGAGAAGCTCGGCACGCCTCTCGCGCGCGCCTCCGCGCAGCGCATACGACTCACCTATCACCTGGTACGCGGCATGCGAGACGAGGCCGACCGCTATCGGCGTATGCTCGACATCCACGCAATCCAAGGTGGCACAACCTGGCAGGTGGAATGGTTCGCTGTGCCCATCGAAGGCTTGGCCAGCGCACGTGCCGGCGATCTTCTGGCTGCGCGCAGATCCTTGGAGCGCCTTGAAGAACTGGCACCTGAGGTCCCCTCCTTGAGCATCATGCGCGATGTGATGCGTGTGATGTACCAATATCGGCGCGGCAATCTCGATCGGGCCATCGAACTCGGCGCAGCGTTCGTCGTCCAAGTGCCCATGCGCAGCAGCGTCGGCTGGGTGTCTGGCTACGGGGCCTACGCAGCGGCCCTCAACGACGCAGGGCGCCATGCCGAAGCCCGGGACCTGTGCGAGCGAGCCCGCTCGGTGCTCAGCCGTAAGGACTTCGAATACGCGGTGATCTACAGCTATTTCGACCGCGAGCTCGCGATTGCTTACGCGGGACTTGGTGAGCGCGCGAAGGCCGACGCATTGCTGCAGGCCAACATCGACCTATACGAAAGCCGCAGTGAGTACGCGCTCGCCTACACAGAGCTCGAAGCCTCCGCACGTGTAGCGCACATGCACGGCGATGCCCCCGGCGTGCGGCGTGCCGTGCACGCGATGCGTGAGGCCGCGCGGCGGTCCAATAGCCCATTTGTTCTTTCGCAATCGGCGCGTTCGGCGGCCAACTTTCTGCGTGCATTGCCCCACGATGAGCAGGCACCTCGCAACAGGCAGCGCGGATCCGCGCTCAACACACCGCTCGACGGCACCGAGCGCATCGAGGCGTATACGCCCGTGCGTGGCTTTACGCGCTCGCGTGCACGCAATGGCCTCAAGGTTGCCATGGACACAGCTGGCGCACACTCCGCCCATCTCTACGTGATAGGGCCCGAGAACGCGATGCTCGCTGTGAGCACAGACGACTCAGACCCTCCGAGCCAGATTGCGCTCGAAGCCTGGACCCTTGGCGCTGCTGAGACCTCGGAGCTCGCAGGCTCACGCCGCGCTCGCATACGCACGGTGAACACGCTCGACAAGACCTACGAGCTCATGCGCCTGCCGCGCCATGATGAACAGTCGCGAATCTCCGTGCTGGTTCTGGAGTTTTTGAGCGAACGCGCGACGAGCGATGTACCCGACAGCGTGCTCGAAAAACTTACGGGCTGGAACTCCGACTGACCGGCGGTCAGGCCTGCCAGGCGGAATCCGCGCCTCAGAAGAAGCCAGCGAGACCGAACTTCGGCCCCTGCGCCCCAAGCTCACCGCGCAGCGAGAAACGCTCCGAGATGTTGTAGAAGCAGCCGACGGCGAGGTCCCAGTAGAAGAAGTTATTGTTCTTGCCACTCAGCCCGACGATATCGTCGTTGAGCCACATGCCGATGTTGTAGCCGAGACCTATCGCGCCGTATGGACGAAACTTGGGCGTGATGTGGAAAGACCACATGCCGTAAATCGCCGGTGTGATGTTGAGGTACTTCAGGCGCTCATCGAGCAGACCGAAGGCATAGGAGCT
This sequence comes from uncultured Polyangiales bacterium, assembly GCA_964515685.1. Lineage (GTDB taxonomy): Bacteria > Myxococcota_A > Polyangia > Polyangiales > DASUME01 > DASUME01. The sequence continues at coordinate 8,170 of CAZEWA010000183.1, forward strand.
CGACGAGTAGGCGAGGCCCAAGCTCGGCTCGAGCGAAACCTGATCGTTGATCGAAGAAATGAAACCGTCTTTGACGATCGGGATCTCGACGCGCGCGTTGAGACCGATACCGATGCCGTGATACCAGGGGATGTACAGCATGCCGCTCACGCCCAATGGACGCGAAGCGTGCTCGCTACGGTCGCGAATGGAGCCGTCACCGTCGTGCTCTGTGCTTCGTGCAGGTGCCTCATGGACGCCATCCTCGGTCGAAGCAGTCGCAGAGACCTCCTCCGCCCCCTCGGCCCGCTCTTCCCCCTCCTGCGCGAACGCGAGACCGGACACCATCCACAGCGCAACCACCCATGCGATTCGACCCATTCGTCGTCCTCCAGCCCCCCTGTTGACCCTACGCAACAGCCGGGAGATGCAACGTGTACGGATGGTTTCCCTAAAACAAACCCCGCACACGGTTAAAATGACTAAAAACAACTAACCTGGCGACGCCGAGTTTACGCGCTTTGCAGACGAATGCAGCCGCTGCTTTCGCCGTCGTCGCTGGAAAGCTTGGATTTATCGGTGCCGTCGCTACGAGCTGTCACTCGGGCGCAAGGAGGTGTGTCGCGTCCTCGCGCCCTAACTCATCCAGCCGCCGTCGCCCTCAGACCACTTGGTGGATACCTTTTTCAGCTCGGTCCAGAACTCCACACCACCTGCTCCGGTGATGTCCCCGTGCCCAAAGCGCGAAGCCTTGGTGCCTCCGAAAGAGAACGGCTCGCGTGGCACGGGCACCCCGATATTGACGCCGACCATGCCGCTCGTACTGCGCTCGCTCACGATGCGCGCGGCGGCACCACTGCGCGTGAAGACGCTCGTCGCGTTGCCATAGGGACTTGCCCGCTCGAAAGCCAACGCCTCTTCCAGCGTCTGAACACGCACCACACTGAGCACGGGGCCAAACAACTCGTCGCGCGCAGCTGCACTTCCTGGGCTCACGCCATCGAGAATGGTTGGGCCAAGCCAATACCCGCCTTCGCAGCCTTCAGGCGGCGTTCTCTCGCGCCCGTCGAGCAAGATGTTCGCGCTCTCGCTTACGGCCTTCGCAATCGCCGTCTCGAGCCGTGCCACCGACGCCGCATCGATGAGCGCACCCATATCGCTCCCGAGTCTTAGACTGCGCGCTCGCTCTACGACAGCCTCGAGCAGGGCATCGCAATCGCCCACAGTCACAAGCACACTGCCTGCCATGCAGCGCTGCCCGGCGCAGCCCGTAAACGAGCTCACGATGCCCGACACAGCGAGCGTAGGGTCCGCGTCTTTCAGCAAAATGATCGTGTTTTTGGCCCCTCCGAGCGCCAGCACCCGCTTCCCCTCCGAAGCAGCTCCCGCGTACACTCTTTGCGCAACGCGCGAAGATCCCACGAACGCAATCGCCTGCACGCGCGGATGCGCTATCAGGGCGTCAACCGCCGTTTCGCCGCCGTGCACGACCGAGAACACGCCACGCGGATATCCCGCTTGCGACATGACATCACCGAGCAAGCTCGCGGTGAGCGGCACCTTCTCACTGGGCTTCAGAATGAAAGCGTTGCCCAGCGTCACCGCGATAGGAAACATCCAGAGCGGCACCATCGCGGGAAAGTTGAAAGGCGTGATGCCAGCGACCACGCCCAAGGGCTGCCTCCGCACTTCGCAGCGCACGCCCTGCGAAACTTCCATGGCGCCGCCCTGATCCAAGTTTTGGAGACTCAAGGCGTACTCGACCACCTCGATGCCTTTGAGTACGCCGGCACGCGCCTCTTCGACCGTCTTGCCGCTCTCCCGCGCCGCACTGTGTGCAAGCTCCGTGAGCCGTGCCTGGAGTAGCGCGCGAAAGCGAAACAGTGGCTCACTGCGCTGCTTGAGCGAGAGCTGCGCCCAGGCTCGCTGCGCCTCCTCCGCGATCTCCACGGCATAGGCCACCTCCTCCGCCCCGCTGTCGGGCACCGTGCCCAGCAGGCCTCCGGTGTAGGGGCTCTCCACGGAGATTCGCTTGAGGCCTGGCCCAGAATCGCTCAAACCGCCGATTAAGTTTGCGCCCGACACAGGCTCTTCGGGCTGATAGACGAAGGGTATTGTGGAAGCAGGTCGCGCCGACATTAGGTCAGCGTACCACCGGCTCGGGCGTGCTCGCGCCCCCCAAGTTGGGACAAGTCCCGCTGCAAGGCGCCTCACATTCCCCGTAGAACCCGCACAACGACAGGCGGCGAGGTGTGTTTTGTGGCACTGCCGCTGTGCGTTTGAGGTAGGGTGGCAGCTTCGAGGTCGTTCGGTGTGAACCCCAGTCACGCTCGACCCCTCGACGACTGGCGGCGAAGAGATGGGCATCGTCCGTAACAAAACCCCGGCCTCGCTCCCATTCACCTTTGAGGGGGTCAGCTCCGA
>CAZEWA010000184.1:0-6536 GCA_964515685.1 uncultured Polyangiales bacterium
ATGAAGTCATCGCAGTCTCCATTCCTCTTCGACCAGCAGGGCCTGGTCGCACTGTCCGGCTTATCTTCTGGAGGCAAACGGAACCACCAGCCAAACAAGACACAGAAGAAGAAGGCACAGCCATGACACCGACCACGATCACTCCGCTCCATTGTGCCTGCGGGCGCGTTCATCTGGAGTTGCAGCGCGCGCCCATCATCAGCACGGAATGCCACTGCAACAGCTGCCGTGCTGCCGGCGTGCGGATGCAGACCCTTCCCGGATCTCCGCAAGTTCAAGCGGCAAACGGCGGCACGGCGCGATGGAGGTCTGACAGACCAGACACCCAGGCTGCACCGGCCGCTTGAACTCATCGCTGCAGCGGATGCGCTCCATCGTTCCCTACCGTCGGAAGCTTGCGCTCTCTGAGTCTCGCAAGTCGCTTACTCGATGGCCTCGATCCCCTGCTCTGCGAGTCGTGCGAGGTGGTCCCTCATGGTCTGGAGTTGCTCAGGCGCGTGCCCCTGCCAATCCGTGATCTCTCCCGTGACCCGGAGCGGCTCCCGCGTGCGGTAGGACTTCGTTGGATTGCCCGGGAACTTCTTGTCGGTGAGGTTCGGGTCATCCTCGATCGGCCCGGTCGGCTCGACGATGTAGATGCGGCCCGGTCCGTCTCCGACGGCCAGCTCGGCGCCCCAGGTGGCCGCGTCCAAGGTGGCAGTCAGGTACACGAAAACCGCTTTCCTCCTCGTGCCGTAGTTGGAGCTGCGACCCGCCTCGATGAGGTCTCCAGCCTTCAGATCGGCCCTGGTGCCGTGGAAGTACTGCTGAAACTTTGGATCGTCGATGACAGCCATACGGGCTCCTTCGTGTGATTTCGATTCGCCAGGTCAACAGGACAATAGCGCTCAATCTACGTCTCTAGGGATGAGTCACCTGAGAGTTCGAACGTCGCAGGAGGCTGTGCGGCGAAGTCGAGAACCTGGTAGCTTTCGGCCCATGCCGCAATGGCTTCTGAGAGGGACGTTCCTATGGGTGCTCGTGACGATGGGGGGGTGCACGTGGACCTCGGCTTATAGGCCAGGCACGACCGAAGACCTCCTGACGCCACCGTCCTCTCCGTCGCCGCCGGATGACACGTGGGTAGCGGTTTCCTCGTTCGTCGCCGACAGCTGGCGTTTTTCGAGTCAGGTCCTACCTACCTATGCCCCCAACACAACCATCGTCGAGGAAACCGCCACTTTTCAGCCGGCTCATATCGAAGCTGAAGTGCTCAAGGAACTCGCGAGCTGCGGACATCATGGGGTGCTCAAGCATGGAGATGAACGTGCCGAGTTCATTGTGAGCGGTCGTGTATACGAGCCCGTGCGCGAACCGTATTACAGCTTCATCCCAACGTTTCCGTTGGCGGTCGCTCAGGCAGCCACGTTCTGTCTGCTACCGATGTACTACAGCCGACCTTACACGGTGCAAATAGCTATCGAAGTCCGCGACCGGGCGGACGATGTCATCGTGCGCCGCAGCGAAGTACTCGACCTATATTTCCGGGCAACCTGTGTGTACTCCATCATGATGTACGATCTGGGCGCGACCGGCCTGGGACGCGCCGCCGCGTCGCTCGCGAGCGACGCCCTGCGAGAAGCTATCCGCATCGCGCGCGACCGCGGTGATATGACCAAGTCCGCCGACGTAGCTCCACCTCACAGCACCACGATGAACTGACAACCAAGCTCCACGACCACGCTCGTCGGCGATTGTTCTTGATGATGTGCATGCCTCGCCAAAGAACTGGATGGTGTTCTCCTTTTCGTCAGTCCAGTCCCCGTTGACCCATCAAATCTCTGCGTCGAGGAGGCACTAGCGCAAGGAACACCCGAAGGAGAAGGCCTAAGCCGTACGTTTGGAGGCAGGCATACGCGCGACCTGCCCCGCGGAGCGCAGCACACCATGCGACCTTCACCTTCATCGCCTTCTATGCGCCCTCGGCAACGTCGCCAGGCCGGGCGGGCTGCACGCCCTTGCTCTTCTGATCCGCACACGCTGTCCGTCGGGTGAGCGTCGAGCAGTGGAGCCGACGGGCGCAGGTAGGGGTATGACATGAGCGGCCTACGAAATATGGGTTTCGTGCGGCTCGGGTGCGGGTTTTCGCACCACTGCAAGCTAGCTGGACACTCGATGGATTGACAGCAAGGACGCGCTCCTGCGATACACGAGAACGGTGACATGAGGACGTGTGGGCGCGAACAATTCATCGCGTTGCGCGTGACGGGGGCAGTCCATGGGTGCGACGCAACCGAAACAGCTGCCGGGGCTCAGCTCCGACACCGGCGGCGACTTGTTTATCCGCCAAATTTTGGCGCGCCGTCGCGGAGCAGATCAAGGTCTATCGATGCAAGCCCGGCTCACCGCCGTACAACGGGCCCTGGTGCTACTGCCCTTCGCCTCGCTGGCCGTAGCCTTGATCGCCCGACCCCACCCGGAAAATCGCACGCTCGTGGGCGTGTTGAGTGAAGTGTCTGCATTCCATGCGAGCTACAACCGCGAGAACGCGGAGAAGTACCTGAGGGATGCCGCCGAGGCCCAAGGCATGCTTTCGCCGGAGCTCGCTCTCGCGGGCGCACCTGCTTCGGCCGCGCTTGGCGTGGCTCAGAGTACAGGCCCCATTCGGCCGCTTTCAGTGGTTTCACTCACCAATCTCAGCGATGCGCATACCTACGGTCGTGCCGACAGCACGCTCACCATCGGTGTGCCCGATCTTTCAGGCGTCGGAGCTGCTCTCACATGGCGACTGACGCACGAAGGCGCGTCCGGGCCGGTGCAGATATCCGGCCTCGAGATCATTTCAGGCCAAGCCAGTGCCGATGACATCGCGCTCGAGAACGAGGTCACAGCCCTCCAAGCCGCCAAGCAAAGCGCCAAGGCCGCCGTAGACTCCGCCACCAAGCGCCTCGAGGCCGAGCAGAATCTGTTCGAAGCCCGCAGAAAGCGCGGCCTGCCATGGAAGGTCATCCTCAAATCCATCGAGGCCCGCGACGCGGCCAAGGTCATCCTCACCGAGCGCAGCGCAGCCCTTGCCGATGTGGAGGGTCGTTACACCGCGAGTGTGGAGCGCGCGACTTCTGCCCGTGAGCAGACATCATTCAGCGTGATTCCAGCCTTTGCCCTGGCGCGCGTGAGTCTGACCGCCGAGGCAAGCGAGGACGGTTCGGCCACCACGACCCTCAAGTCGGTCGACATTCCCGTGCGCATCGAAGCCCGCACGGTTTCGGTGCCTGCCCTGGTGGGAGCCTCCTTTACGCAAACCACGGAGGCCGGCCTTTGGGACAAGGTCAGCCAGCTCGATGCTGCTGGCGCAGTGCAAGCCGTGCGCGACGAGTTCAACTGGCACAACCGCTTCATGGAAGTGGCGGGCCTGCGCCTCGGCGGCATGACCCTGCTGCAGATTTTGCCGTGCCTGCTCCCTTTGCTGACGCTGCTGATCCTCAGGCGCGCCAACGCCGCCGCCAAGAGCTACAGCCTGTTTGGGACTGAAGTCCACAACGGCACCATGCCCGGAGTGGGCTTCAAGAGCCGCGCGCTCGAAGGCTTGAGCCTTCTCGTCTTGCCGCTTTTGGCCTGCGCGAGCGCCGCACTGGCCCTGTTTTTCATCGGCGCCTTCCCCGTACTACCCGCGCTGTCTGCGGCAGCCTGCCTCATCATCGGCAGCTCGGCGTACTCGAAGCTCGGGGAACTCCAGACCCTGGTCGCCTCGGTCGTGCACTCCCACAGCTACCCGCCGCCGCCCCAGCCGCGGGTCTGATTCGCGCGCACGTCAGCGCCCCGAGAGCGCACCTACCCGCTGAAAAAGCCCTTCGGGTAGGGTTCGCACCACGAACATGAGCGGCCGCCAGAAACCCGGGACGTAGGCCTCGGCGCGTCCTTTGCGGATAGCGTCTACGATTTCGCGCGCCACGTCTGGAGACCGGGCGAACAGCATGTTCTTCTGGTGAGACTTCGTCATAGGTGTATCGACCGGTCCGAGCTTGAGCGTGTGCACCCCGACGCCGCACGCATGGAGGCGACTTCGCACGCCTTGCAGGTACACATTCAGCCCGGCCTTGGCCGCCGCGTAGGTGTAGTTTCGAGGCCGACCTCGCTCCGCTGCGACCGAGGAGAGCACCGCAAGGCTTCCCCGGCGCTGCAGCTCGAACTGGTTTGCGAGCGGAACCAGCAGGGCCACCACGCTCGCGTAGTTCGTATGGGAGATCTGGAGCGCTGTCTCGGCGGAACGCTCACTCTCGAGCTGATCGCCGAGCAACCCATGAGCCACCAAGGCCACGTCGAGTCTGCCTCCCAGCGCGCGCAACGCGGCCTGCACGCAAGAGCCGGCCTCCTCCACACGGTCGAAGTCTTGGAGCATGTGGCCCGAGACCTGCGGCCCGAGCTCCGAGGTCAGTGCCGCGAGCTTGGACGGGCTGCGACCTACAAGAAACAGATGCGCACCCCGCCGCGCATAGAGACGCGCCACGTCCGCCGCAATCGCCGAGGTCGCTCCGAAAATCGCCACGTGAAGGGTCATGGTCCAGGTGTAGCAGAGCCGGTTGTTCGCGATTCGCGCCCGCACGAACGGTCTATGCGCCTAGATTGAAGGCATGGCATCGCGCATCCTCGCCGCTCTCAGCCCCGTACGCGTCCTAGTTTTAGGCTTCATCTGCCTCGGTCTCGGCTGCGCTCAGGCCACCAGCAACATGGCCGGGTGGTATGTGACGAGGAAGCTCGATCAGACCTTCGATCTCACCCGCCCCCAAAAGAAACACGTGCGCGAGCGGGTCGACACGCTGATCACCCGGGCACGCCGCGATGACCTGCCCAAGCTGCTTCATCTCATGCGCGAGGTACGGGACGCCATCGATCACGACGACGTCGAAGCCCGCTTCGATGCGCTGCAGAAGGCCTCAGACCAGTGGCTCGACCGTGTCGCCCTGGCCCTCATCCCCGAGCTCGCCGCCCTCCTCGACACGCTTTCGAAACCCCAAATCGCCCACTTCGAAGGCCGCATGGGGGAATACTTGGAGGAGATTTACGCAGATCAACACATGCCTCCCAGCGAGCGACGCAAGAAGCTTTCCGCTTCATTGGTAGCCGGGCTCGAAAAGACGGTCGGCCGACTCTCAGAGAGCCAAGCACACAGCATCGAGTCCGTCGCGCGCACACTTCCAGACGACCGCGAGGACCGATATCGCGAATCCAAGGCGCGACTTTCGGAGGCCGCGCGCTTTTTTAATTCGCGGCCCGGTCGTGACGCCATCGAGGCCGAACTCACTCGGCTGTGGCGCACGCGGAACGATGGCGGCATGGGTCCGGAGCGCAGACGACAAGCCCACCGCACGCTCCTGCTCAGCGTCGACAAGAGCCTCACGCGCACGCAGCGAACGCACGCGGTGGAAAAGCTCGGCGAGCAGATACGCTTCCTCAAACGCTTCCTGGTTTCGGAGTCGCAGTGAGCAAGCAAACTCAAAAATCACCGCCACTTAGCGCAATTTTCGGGGCTTTTGCACAGCCCCCGAGAGCGCCGTTTTCGGCCGCCTGATTCAGTCGCCGACGCCCGCCCCACGCCGGCTTGGGCCTGAGAACCAGAGGGTCACGTGATAGCTGTCGGGGCCTTCCGTGGCCGACACGTCCAGCGCTTCGCTGCGCACCAACAGCTGGTCGGGACCGAGCCCCTCGGCGGCAATCTCGATGGCTTCTTCACTCGAGCGCGCACTCACCAGCGCCTCGTATCTGTGTTCGTGGGACATGCAGATCGATATAGCTTGTTGACAGAGTGCGAGTGCGGGTCGACATTACTGCTCGTTGATGACCCCCGCGTCTTTCTCATCGATCGACAGCCGAGCACCGAGCGAGAGCCGAACCACTTTCGGAACGACTGTCGTTGGGTCGTTCCAAAAGAGCACGGCCCTTCGTCGATTGTCGGTAGCGCAAGCTGCCAGTTCGCGGGCATCATTTACACAACGAGTGAGGCTCTGCGCGAGCGCGGACGCATCTCTACGCTGACGACTCGACGCAAAGGCATCTGCCTGCTGGAGGAAAACATGGCTGCAAAGAAGAAGAAGGCTGCGAAGAAGAAGGCTGCTGCAAAGGCCCCCAAGGCTGCTGCACCCAAGAAGGCCGCCAAGAAGGTTGCCAAAAAGGCCGCCAAAAAGGCTGCTGCGCCCAAGAAGGCCGCCAAGAAGGTTGCCAAAAAGGCCGCCAAGAAGGCTGCTGCACCCAAGAAGGCCGCCAAGAAGGCTACCAGGGCTGCAAAGGGCGCGAAGGCCACTAAGGCTGCAAAGGCCCCCAAGGCTGCAAAGGGCGCGAAGGCTACCAAGGCTGCAAAGGCCCCCAAGGCTGCGAAGGCCCCCAAGGCTGCGAAGGCCCCCAAGGCTGCGAAGGCCCCCAAGGCATCGCGCAAGAAGGCTGCCAAGAAGCCCGGCAAGCGCCGCGGCGCGGCCTCGGTGGAGTCACTCGGCTCCTCTTCCGAGAATGGCGGCGAGCTCCTGTTCGCAGCAGGCGAAGCGGGCGAAGCCAGCTTCTGAGCG
>CAZEWA010000184.1:6636-10540 GCA_964515685.1 uncultured Polyangiales bacterium
TGGCGGCGAGCTCCTGTTCGCAGCAGGCGAAGCGGGCGAAGCCAGCTTCTGAGCGATTCAGCCTGTCTCTGCTTCGGCTTCCGCAGCGAGGCAGGCTTCGAATCCTTCTCGATAGGTCGGGTAGCGCAGTCCCATCTTGAGGCGGCGCAGAATTCCCGACGCGTCGATGCGACGGTCGTGCCTTAGCGTTTCGGGCATCTGCTCGAGCGGCACGGAGGGCGGCACAGGCAAGCCCATACGCACGGCGAGATAGCGCACGACCTCTCCTTGCGGAGCAGGCTCGTGGTCGGCTGCGAGATAGGTCTCGCCGCCGACGCGCTCGTTTAAACAGCCTAGGCACAGGGCCGCCAGGTCCTCCACATGGATACGGCACACGAAGCCCTCTCCCTCGCCGGCGATGCGCGCAGAACCGGCTCTGAGGCGGGTGTGCATGCCGCTGTAAGGGCCGTAGATGGCCGCAGCGCGCAGCACGCAGGCCGATGCGGCACGCCACAGGCCTTCGGCCTCGAAGCGCCGTTGGGTGCGGGCTGAGTCCGGGGCCACCTCGGTGTCTTCATTGATGAAGCCGCACGTGTTGCCGTAGACCCCTGTACTCGAGACGTACACTGCACTGTGAGCAAGCGCGGCCAGCTGCGCACAGCGCGCATCTGTGTGGCCATCGGGCGGAAAGCTCGCGATGAGCCCCGTGCCCTGTGTGACCTCTCCTTCGAGCGCATCGAACGCGAGCTCGGGCAAACACAGCACGCGCGCACCCAGCGCCGAGAGCTCGGGCACGTGTGCGGGATTGCGGGTGGTCACGGTGCAGGCGAGCCCGCGCGCAGTGGCGACGCGAAGTACCTGCTTGCCTAGAAAACCGCAACCGAGCAGCAGGACACTGGTGAGAGGCGCGTGTACGTCTTGCATCGCGCAAGCCTAGCCGGCCGTGCAGCAAGGCCCAACGCCGCCCGACTCAAGCGGGCTGAAAGAGGTGCCGTGCCTCGGCCGCGGTGCCGCCGCGCGCTCCCTGCAGCGCAAGGCTACCGCCGGGCAAAAGCACGTGAAAGCACTGTGGCTGTAGACCTCGCTGCGCCACCTCGGCGCACAACCAGCGAGGTCCGGACTCGATGGGCTCGTCGCTGAGATCGAAGGCGCCCCAGTGCATCCCTACGAAGTGACTGGCCCCGAGATCGCGGTACGCGGCGAGTGCCTGTGCGGGACTCATGTGCTGCGCCGACATGAACCAGGTGGGCTCGTAGGCGCCGAGCGGAAGACACGCCGCATCGATGCCAGAGAAGGCTTCACCAATTGCGCGAAAGCCTCCGAAGTAGCCCGTATCGCCCGAATGGTAGACGCGGTGCGTGCCCTCGAGGACGTAGCCGCCCCAGAGCCCCTTGTTGGTGTCGAACATGCCGCGCCGATGCCAATGCTGCGCCGGAACGAGGTGCACTTTGACCCCGGACAGCGTGATGTGTTCCCACCAGGAGAGCTCCACAACGCGCTGACACTCCTTGGGCATGCTGGCGGCGAGCCCCATCGGCACCACGAACAGAGGCGCTCGCAAGCCCGCGTCGCGATGGGCGAGCGCGAGCGCCCGCAGGCTGCGCGAGTCGAAATGGTCGTGGTGCCCGTGCGTGACCAGCACCGCATCGAGCGGAGATAACTCGGCAGGCATGGCTGCCGGGCCTGTCACGCGCTGCACGACTCCGCCCGCACGCCCAAAGATGGGGTCCACCACAAAGCGCACCGCATCGAGCTCCAGCAGAAACGATGCGTGGCCTATCCAGAACACGCGCGTTGGGGCCGAGCCGAGGCCTACGAAATCCGAAAGCGGAGCCTCCGGCAGGCGCAGAGGTTCTGCGCGATAGCCCGGTGAGCGCAGGACATTTTTCTGTGTCTTCCAGCGCAGAACGCCCGAGAGGTCTGGCAGCGGATCGTGCTGCCACGGATTGACGAACCCCTTCGAGGTTGCAGGCGAGGCGAAGAATGCGGGAAACCGCCCGCGCAGTTCCTCGGAGATTGGAGTCGTGGTTCGGATAGGCAGCTCGGTCACCCCCTAAGCGTGGAGACGCAGACGCGCCCTGTAAAGGCATCATCTCGGGTTCGTTGCGCACGCACTGCGCGGCCGTCCGCTCATCCTTGGTCGAGAGCAGAAGCGCGCGTTTTTTCGCTGTTCTTGGCTGGGAAGGCCCTGACAGGTCGCTTTGGCTTGGGCGTTTTGCGCGTGGTAGCGTGCGTTGACAGGCGTTCGAAGGAAGTCGTGCCGGGGGGCATGCGGGAACGTCTGACCACCATGTGACTCGTCACACGGCTTACCGGCCGGGGGGCGGTCTGTTCCACGTTGCGGGCGATTCGCCTGCACGGAGGTGTTTGTCATGTCCGTCTATTCGATCGTCCGACACCCGCTGAGCAGACTCGTCGCTTCGCTGGGTTTGGTGGCCTTGGCCTCATCGGGATTGCCAGCCCAGGCCGAGCCCAACCCACCAGCCTCAGGAGCAGCAAGCCCCAGACCGAGCGCGCCTGTGCATGTCGCCGACGCCACGCAGGCAGGTCATCTCGTACCCGCCGCCGCCGTAGGCCCCACTGCCGCCGCAGCTAGCGAAGAACTCGAACCCTCGGACGAGGAAGGCGCCGATGTGATCATCGACGAGATGGGCCCCCCGCCCCCACCCGCCCCTGCACCCGCCATGCGGGAGCCTCCTGTGGCAGCACCGCGCGCGACTCGATCCACGGCAAACCAGAATACTTTTGCGCCCCCTGCGACATTCGAGCTCAAGCCCTCGGGCGCACCGCCACCTGCCAGCGTGACGCAAACGGTAATGGGCACGATTATCACGCCGCAACCGACGCAGCCGATGCGTCCAGAAGAGGTCACGCGGCAGCAGGCCGAATACCTCCAGCAGCGCTTCGATCTCGCCGGGCGCTCTCATCCCACTGTGAAAATGTCGGGCGGGCGCAAGCACATCCCTGTGGGCCCCACCGCTCGCCTCGCCCCCGGCATGACCTGGGAAAAGCTCGCGCGCATGTCGCCCGAAGACATCAAGAAACGCGCCGCATTTCCGTTTACGCCACTTTGGCACCCGTCGCAGGACAAAGGCGGCATGGTGTTCCCGCCCGTGCAAACCGGCGTCACGGTGGGTCTCGATCGCAACGATTTGATCTACGACCTGCCGCAGACCTACTTGCCGGAGTTTCCGGCGCCGCTCTACCTCACGAGTCGGCCCGACCTAGGCGACGTGAGCCAAGGGCAGCTCATCACCAGCCACAATGTCGACTCGCTATTACGCGACGTCCTCACGCCCACCCAGCTCGAGGGCGCGAAAGCCATGCTGCAGAAGACTGCGTCCAGGCATCACAACATGAGCAACGAGCGCGCCACCGTGCACGCGGTGGAAGGCGTGGCCTGCATGGACTGCCACGTCAACGGACACACCACGGCGCAGTTCAGCCTCACGCCCGATATGCGTCCGCAAAGTGAGCGCTTCCGTATGGACACCGCGAGTCTGCGCGGGCTGTACATGCAGTCGTGGTTCGGCGCGAAGCGTTCGCTGCGTAGCCTCGAACAGTTCATTCCAACCGAGCAGGCCGCCTATTTCGATGGCGACATGCAAGCTGCGCTCACGGCCGGCGGTCGCTCGCTCACCCAGCGCGATGTCGACGCGATGGCGCAGTTCGTCCGCATCGTCGACTTCCCACCCGCGCCGAAGCTGACTGCCGCCGGCACGCTCGACAAGCGCCTCGCCTCCGACGCCGAGCTGTACGGAGAGCGCGTGTTCCAGAAGAATTGCCAGAGCTGTCACTCGGGCCCCGCCTTCACCGACAGCCTCGCCCACGACTTAAAGGTCGAGCGCTTCTACGACCATGTGGGCTCCACGCGCGTGGGTAACCCCGGGCGCGCAGAGGGCGCGATGAAGACGCCGAGCTTGCG
>CAZEWA010000185.1:0-10490 GCA_964515685.1 uncultured Polyangiales bacterium
TGGTGGCTGCCCGTTGCGCGCGCGCCATCCATCTCGACATGAACGCAGGGCACTCTGGGATGGAGTTCTACAACGTGCTCGCGCCCGACGAGCCGCGCGCATCCATAGAGCGGCGTGCGTCCTCCAGTGTGGAAAAGCCCTTTACTGCGCTTCCTGGCTACACATTGCGTGCGCGCAAGATGGTGACGTCGATGGGCATTGCGCTGCCGCGTTACATCGTCCCCGATCCACGCGACTACTTCTACCTGACGGTGAAACCGGGCCTCCTGGGCACCGCCTTACCCACACGGGAGCCTGCGTTCGAGAGCAAGGATCTGCCCCATGCCGGTTGGCCGCCTGCGTTCGCGCGCAGCGTCGCGGGGGGCGTGCGTTTCCTGAGAATCGATCCGGCGCGCGCGGTTCCGCAAGCTGAGGTGCCTCTGGGCGGCAAGCTCGTGTTGGCCGCGTTGCGTGGTCAGCCCCAGCCCCCCCAAATCGACGACTTCGCGCTGTACGTCGAAAACTCCACGGCCGGACGCAAGCTCAAGGTGGGTGTACCTCCGGCCAACGGCGAAATGCTGCTTCGCGGCTCGCAGCTGCGTCCCGAGATGTCGGTTCAGGCGGCCATCGGCGTCGATAGCCACGGGCTCTTGCTCTACATCGAGCTGGATCAGGCAAAGCCCGGTGCCGCGCACGAGGCGCTCGCGTCTCAAGGTGTCAAGCAGGCTATCGCGTTGCCGCGTGATACCCGGCTCGGCCTGCACTTCCAGGAGGGCGTTTTGGGCGTGGATGGTCGCTCCCGAATCCGAGAGTCTGGGACGCTGCTGCAGTTCATCGCGAGTTCGGTACCGGCTGCGGAGATCCTGTTTCCGGACAACGCCCCCATGCCTTACGCGCGTTGGGCGAACCTCCAGAACCAACGTGTGCGCTACTTCCGTACTGGTGAGCCCACCGCCAAGGCCCCGGAGGGGGTCCTGGACACCGCTCCAAAATAGTCGGCGTGTAACCTTCACAACGCTCTTTTCGGCTGCGGGTACACGAGCGTCTAAGGGTTCAAGCTTGCAGCTGAAACACGTGGTTTCAGCCCCTAAGGCCACGCTTGACCCTCGCTTCTGACCATGCGTAGATTGCGCTCTTCTGAGGCCTACCCCGATCCAATTCTGGTGCGAGGTGTGATATCAGAGCACCGCTGGCCAGGTCTTAAGGTGGTTGAAGGTAGCGTATCCGTTGCAGAAAGATCCCCCGAACGTGGACCCGTGGACACGAGGGCACGCGTGAAGAAGCCCATTCCCTTTGGCAAGTACTACCTCCTAGACCGCATCCATTGGGGCGGCATGGCGGAGGTATTTCGTGCCAAGGCGTTCGGCGTCGAGGGATTCGAGCGCATCGTGGCGGTCAAGCGGATCTTGCCCAGCGTCGCGGCGGACACCGACTTCATCAAGATGTTCATCGATGAGGCCAAGACCGCGGTGCAGCTCAACCACGCGAACATCGCGCAGATTTTCGACCTGGGTAAGGTCGGCGAGGCCTATTTCATCGCCCTCGAGTACGTCCACGGCAAGGACCTGAGGGCCATCTGCGACGTAGCACGCAGTCTTTTGAAGCCCATCCCGATCGAGATGGCGTGCTTCACGATGATGAAGACCTGTGAGGGGCTGGACTACGCGCACAATAAGCGTGACCCCGGCGGGCGGGACTTGGCGCTCGTGCACTGCGACGTTTCCCCCCAAAACATCCTGGTTTCTTTCGATGGTGAGGCGAAGCTCATCGATTTCGGGATAGCCCGCGCCGCAGGACAAGCAGGTAAGACCCAGGCTGGGACCCGCCGCGGTAAGCTCAGTTACCTCTCGCCCGAGCAGGTGGCAGGTCAAGCGGTCGACCGCAGAAGCGATGTGTTCGGGGTGGGGATCGTCCTCCATGAACTGCTCACAGGCCAGCGCCTGTTCCCGAGCGCTGGGGACGCCCCTGCGGCTGAAATCCTCCGGGAAATTTCGGTTCCACGCCCAAGTAGTCGAAACCAGTACGTTCCTGGTGAGTTAGACGCCATCGTAATGCGAGCGCTCTCACCGAATCCGGGGGACCGCTACCAAACTGCGATGGAGCTACACGACGATTTGCAGCGCTTCCTGTATGGTCGTGGCGAATCTTTTGGACGAAGAGAACTTAGCGCCTGGATGCGCGAGCACTTTGCGGTCGAGGCCGCGTTGGACCAGGAGGCCGTCGGTGACCTCCGGGACGTGGAGGTGGTGGCGACCTCCGAAAACACCGATGTAGCGCCCACCTTAGAGCCTGCGGAGCCGATAGCCGTGAACCGTGACAACTCGGGCAACCCCAAGAAGAACAGCACCATGCTTGGAATGCCGGCCAGCCTCCCTCAGGGCGGGGCGGGTCGGAGTGTACCTCCGCCACCTCCGCGGGGCGGCTCGCCTTCCATGCCACCCGGCCACGGTCGAAGTGTGCCACCTCCTCCTCCGCGGACCGCGCCGCCTCCAGCAGCGGAGCCCGTCCGCGCGCGAACGGTGCCGCCGTCGGCGCCTCGAGCGTCCATTCCGCCTGGGCCGCCCAAGAGTAGCGGCCAGACGCTGCCGCCGGGCCAAGCGCGCGTTCCTTCCGGTGGGCACTCGATTCCGCCGGGTCAGGTGGCAGTGCAAGAGCAGGCGCGGCGCCAGCCTTCGGTTCCGCCGGGCATGCTTGCGGCTGCGCCGGTTTCCATTCCCTCGGTCAACGCGCCTCAGTCGACTCCCCCGGCAGCAGGTCGGTCGATGCCGCCTCCTCCGCCTGGGCAGGGCTATGTGTCGTCGCCTCCTCCGAGCACTGGAACTGCGCTCGGGTATGCAGCTCCGTCCAACGCCGTGCTGCGCATGGATTGGGACGACGAAGAACTCTCGACGCAAATCTACGATCGGCCGGAGGATGTCCAGGTCGATAGTGGCGCGTACGGCGCCTATGACCCTGCGAATGCAGGCGGCTACGACGCGCAAAGTAACGTAGCAACCTATGCACCCGCTGCCTTGGCAGCGCCTGTCCACGCCCACGTGCCCAGCGCGTTCGACCCGGTCCCGGCGGCGGCCCCTCAGGTTGCGCATTCGCCCGTCACGTCGCGTGCGGCCCAGGTCACCCAGCCCATCGTGACTCAGTCCGGGGGAGGCGAGAAGAGTCGCGGCCTCGTATTCGCGGGGCTTGCGGTGGCGGCGGTCGCGGTGCTCTGTGTGGCGATCTACGTCTTCTTGGCCAAGACCGAGCCAGGCGTCGTTCAGCTTACGACCCATCCTCTGGACGCTCAGGTTCTGTTCGACGGCAAGCCAGTCGGCGGAACGAGCAGTCCGTTCGTGGTAACTGGGGTCGCTCCCAACGAAAACCACCTGATCGAGGTCAAGAAGGAGGGCTACACGAGTTGGTCCCAGGAGGTTCAGGTCCAACCTGGCCAGACCCTTCAGCTGCCAGTCGGCTTGGAGCTCGCAGCGGGCGTCGGTTCCGTTGCAGCAGCCCCAGACGGATCGGTTCAGACGGGTGCGTTCTCCCTCGAAACCGTGCCTCCAGGTGCGAAGGTGTTTCTGGACGGCCAGGAACTCGGCGGTGTGACGCCGCTTCGCGTGGGCAATCTTGCCCCAAGGAAGTACGACGTACGGGTGCGCCTCGATGGCTTCCGCGAGACGAGCATCCCGGTTGAGGTGCGTGGCGGCATCGATCAGAGCCTGTCGCGGGTTGTGCTCGATGCACTCCAGGTTCGGGTCCGGATCACCTCCGAGCCGCCCAATGCCGACGTCGAATTGACGCGCGACAACGACCGGCGCCCGGTAGGCAAAACGCCAGTCGACGTGACGCTCGACAACAACGGAACGCCCTGGGTGCTCACGGTCTCGAAGAAGGGCTTCGAGGATCACCGCGAAACTCTCAACACGCGCAGTGGTTCGGCTGAGCTGGCCGTGCGAGCTGTCCTCATGAAGGACGCGTCGTCGGCCGTCGGTTCCGAGCCGCGGGCCCCGCAGGCGGGTGGACCTCGCGTACGTCCGACGGGTGGCGGTGGCTCTACGGGATCTGCTGTGAGTGCGAACAGCGGTGGCATGGGCACCCTGCGTCTGAACGCGCGTCCGTGGGCGCAGGTGTTTGTCGACGGCAAGTCCATCGGCAATACCCCCCAGATGAACCTCCAGCTCTCGGCAGGCGAGCACAAGATTACGCTCGTGAACCCGGAATTCAGGCTGCGTAAGAACCTGACCATCCGCATCAAGGCCGGCGAAGTTCAGACGCAGATTGTGTCGCTGCAGTAAGCGAGCCGCCCCTCGAGAGGTTGCTCGCTAGCGCTCACTCACTCAACGCGCTGGCGAATGTGGAGCGGCGGCACTGCTTCGAGCAGATAGGGCGGCTCAGACGAAACCTGCGCGGCGCGCTCAATCTCTGAAAAAATGCCGTCCCCGTCGAGGTCTCCGTTTGCGCGGAAGACCACGGCTGGAACGCTTGCGTCGTTGCGCACGCCGCATCCCGGGTTCGCTACCCGAACCTGGTAGCTGTACCGCAGCATGAGCGGTTCTGAGTCGCCCAGGGCCCGCCATATCTCCGCGTTTTCGGTTTCCGGCGCCTGGAAATCGACATATTGGGGCTCTGGAGACGGTTCCAGGGGAAGCGGGCCGACACTCTCGGGTAAGCAGTTGCGCACGAGCTTGCCGTTCACAAGCCGTTCTTCCGCATAGTAAGCAGCGGTTCCTCGGTACAAGTCTTCCAAGCGGTCGACAGCCTCCGACAGCTTGCTCGCGCGCAGATGGCGGGTGAACGTGGGGATGAAGGCCGCGACGAGGACGCCCGTCAGTGAAATCAGTGCTGCCGTCTCGACCAGGGAAATCCCTGCCTGGGGGTGACGCGCCGCGCGACGAAGCCGACCTTGATGTTCCACGGGGCCGAGTGTGGAAGGCCGGTGTCAGCGAGTCAAAACTCCTGGATCTGAGCGGCCTGCCAGCGCTAGGAACCTCTCTGCCCCCCTCATTCCGCAGGTTGACCAAAGAAGATACATGAGCAACCTTCCCGCACTGATAGAGGCCTCAGGGTGAGCGAACAAGGCGATAGCCGTACGACGGTCGAGCGCGACGCCATTCGGTTTCTCGACCCCTCCTGGGCCAAGTCACCGCGCGCGACAATTGTAGTCTACGCGCACGACGACACGCGGGTCATCGACCTGCGCCCCGGGGACAGCGTCGTCATGGGACGCGCAGCACCGGCCGAGGTGGTGGTCGACGACATGACAATTTCTCGTCGACATGCGCGTTTCAGCTACAGCGAGGGCGGGGTCGACGTGGAAGACCTCAACTCTCGCAATGGGACGCTGGTTCGCGGCATGCGGGTGCGGTCGGCACGCCTGTGTTCCGGCGACGATATCCGTCTTGGCACCGTGGCAGTGTCCATTCACTTGAGCGAGGCGGCGGAACCGCCGCTTGGGATCAGCAGCTACGATCAGCTGGCGATTCGACTCGAGGATGAGCTTGTGCGGGCCCGGACCTTTGGCCACACGCTCGCGCTGGTTGCGGTCTTTGCCCCTGAGGAATTCGCCTCCGATACGCGCACATCCGACGGTGAGGCGGGGCGTTCAGGGGACAGGCACGTGAGCCGCTGGGCGCCACGGGTTCGCGCCGAGCTGCGTCCGGTGGATATCATTGCTGTGCACGGACCGCACAGCGTGCTGATCCTGATGCCCGAAGCGAACGCTGCGTTCGCCGAGCGCGTGGCGCGCAAGCTTTCGCGTGTCGGGGAGGGTGGCAGTCTCCTCCATTGTGGTGTCTCTGTTTTTCCGGATACGGCGAAGTCGCCGGGGGCCCTGGTCAGCGAGGCTCACACCGCTGCGCGTTCCGCCACGCAAAGCAATCTCGTGCAACTTGCACGCGGCAGGGCGTCTGGAGAAGAAGGGGCGCCCATCGTCCGAGCGCAGCTGATGCAGCGCCTTTACGCCCTCGGCGATCGCGTCGCCGCGAGTAACGTCCCGGTATTGATCCTCGGTGAGACTGGCACCGGCAAAGAGGTAATTGCGCGCCACGTGCACAAGGCAAGTCCGCGAGCGCAGCGGCCGATGATGATCATCAACTGCGCGGCGCTACCCGCGAACCTGATTGAGAGCGCGCTGTTTGGTCACGAGAAGGGTGCGTTTACCGGTGCGGATAGCCTAAAAAAGGGCGTTTTCGAGGAAGGAAACGGGAGCACCGTCTTTCTCGATGAAGTCGGAGAGCTGTCGAAGGCTGCGCAGGCAGCCCTACTTAGGGTCCTCGAGAGCAAACGTTTCTCCCGAGTGGGGTCGACCAAGGAAATCGAGGTCGACGTGCGCATCATTGCGGCCACGCACCGCGACTTGGAAGCCATGGTGGAGTCCGGTACGTTTCGTGCGGACCTGTATTACCGGCTCAACACCATGACGCTCAAGGTTCCCGCGCTCCGTAACCGCGCTCAGGAAATCATGCCGCTCGCCAAGGCGTTCCTCTCTCAGACCGTGGAGCGCTGGAATACTTCTGCCCGTGCGTTTGCGCCGCCGACCCTCGATATGCTGAACGCCTATAGCTGGCCTGGTAACGTTCGGGAGCTGCGCAACGTCATCGAGCGGGCCGCAGTGATTTGCACAGGAGAGTCGCTAGAGCCTGAAGACCTGCCGGAGCGGCTCCGGTCGAGTCTCGCATTTCCGGAGAGACCGAGCGCGCACCCGGGCACAGGGCCACGTGTTTACGATGGCGCGCCTGTGCCGACTCCTGTGGAAGTGCCCCGTGAGGATCTTTCCACGGTCCCTTTCCGCGACCGAATTCGTGACTATGAAGTCAAACTGATAACCGACGCGCTCGATGTGGCGGCGGGCAATCAGAGCCGCGCTGCCGAACTGCTGCAGATGCCACTGCGGACGCTCGTGCATAAGATCAAAGCCTATGGGCTCAAGAAAACATGGAAGCGTGAGGACGAGTAGCCCATGACGACGAAGAGTGACCAGGAAGCGACCGAGACGAAGCTCGAGCAAGAGGCCGACGAAGCCCGAATGCTAGAGGGCTTGGACGACGTGCGGGCGGAACTCGACGAAGTCGACCAACGCATCGTCGACGCCTTGGCGGCGCGTGAGCGCTTGGTGATGGAGGTGGCTCGCCGCAAAGCCAAGAAGGGCGATGGGCGTGTGCGCGACGCCGTGCGCGAGGAAGCATTGCTTGGGCGGCTCGCAGCGGAGGGGCAGCGGGTAGGGCTCGATGGCTTCTATGTCACCCGCATTTTCCGCGAGATTATCGATCACTCGGTGCGCCTCCAACAGGAGTATCTCGCCAAGAACCAAAACCCTGAGCGCGTGAGCAACGGCGTTTTGGCCATTGCTTACCAGGGCGTCGACGGGGCCTACAGCCATCTTGCGGCGATGCGGCACTTCGGCCCGCGGGGCGGCGAGACCCAGTATCGAGGCTATCCCTCGTTCCGCGCCATGATGGAGGCGGTGCGCGATGGCCACGCAGCCTACGGTGTTCTGCCCATCGAAAACACCACAGCAGGCTCGATCAACGACGCGTACGACCTACTCGCGCAGATGGACCTTTCGGTTGTCGGTGAGGAAATCCAGAAGGTCGAACACTGCCTCGTGGCCCTGGAGGCCATTCCGGTCAGCCGCATCCGCCGGGTGTTTTCGCATCCCCAAGCGCTGGCGCAGTGTTCGACGTTCCTGTCGTCACTCACGGATTGCCACGTGGAGGCCTACTCCGACACCGCGTTGAGCGTGCAACGGGTCGGGCGCGAGCAGGACCTGTCGCAAGCGGCCATTGCGAGCGAAGAGGCGGCGCGTCGTTACGGCTTGGTGGTGATCAAGCGCGACATCGCCAACCAAAAAGAGAACTTCACGCGCATGATGATCGTGGCGGCCAAGCCCGAAAAGGTGGATTCGCGAGTGGCTGCGAAAACGTCGCTGATTCTGGCGACGCGCCACGAGCAGGGCGCTTTGCTCTCGTGCTTGGGCTCGCTCGCTTCGCGCGACCTGAATCTCACCAAGATCGAATCGAGGCCGCGGCCCCATACGCCCTGGGAATACCTGTTCTACGTGGATTTCGAGGGCAATATCGAAGATGAGGTCGTGGTCTCGGCGCTCGAGGAGCTGCGCGAAAAGACGAGCTACCTGCGACTACTCGGTTGCTATCCTGGGCGCACGATGCGCGAGTCGCGCACATCCGACCTGCGCTTGCCCCGGGTTTCCCAGGAGCCCAGGGCATCGATGCCAAGGCTCAAGGCGCGTGATCTCGACCCTTCGGAAAACCGCCTGAGCTCGCGGCACCGGCATCCTGAAGACACGGTCATCGAGGTCAGTGGATTCGCCATCGGAGGGCCAGCGCCTGTCGTGGTGGCGCGCGTCAACCAGTACGCGTCTCGCGAATCGCTGCTCGATACCGCGCGGGCTGCACGCGGTGCGGGGGCCCAGTTGCTATGGGCGCCCTGTTTTCAGCGTGCGACGCGCGAACTCGGGGAACGGCTCGGTGTGGATCCGCTCGCTTTGCTCGAAGAAGTGGGCCGCATCGCTGGTATCCCGGTGATGGTTGAAGTGGTGCACCCCGCCGATGTCGACCGTGCCGTGGCGCGCGCAGACATCCTGGTCGTGGGTGCGGCGCAGATGGAAAACCCCGCGCTTTTGCGTGAAGTTGGCCGCGTCGACAGGCCGGTTGTGCTGGAGCGCGGACCCATGGCGTCGCTCGACGAGTGGATGAGTGCGGCCGATTACGTGCTGGAGCGCGGTAACCACCGCGTGATCCTGTGCGAGCGCGGGATTCGCACATTCGAGCGAGCGACTCCAAGTACGCTCGACCTCGCAGCGGTAGCGTTACTTCGCGAGCGCTCACACCTGCCTGTGCTGGTCGACGCGAGTCAGTCCACGGGTCGGGCGCGCCTGGCAGGCTTGCTCTCGGAAAGCGCGCAAGCGGCTGGGGCGCAGGGCTTCGTGCTGGAAATCCAGTCGACCGGAGCATCGGGTGAACTTACGGTGAGTGAGAGCGCACTCACTATCGAAGAGCTTGGTAAAGTCGCAGCGCGTTTGAATCGGACGTGAGGAGGCCCTGGTGAAAGATTCGTTGGGGCGCGCCCTTTCGGGTCTAGCCGCGGTGAGCGTTGTGGTTTTCCTGGCGATTGCCTTGGACCTTGTTCCGAGCAGTGCGCCGGACAAGCCCAGCGTGACGAAGTTCGATCCGGCGGAGCTTGTAGAGCGCTCCAACGTCGCTCAAGGACCTGCACCGAGTGGTGCGAAGGAGGTCGTTCGGGCGGTTGTCGAGCCGCTTTCGGTCTGGCGTGTTCCGCTGTGTGAGGTGCCGGTTGAAGGCAGTGCCCGCATCTACCGCGCGGATTTAGAGAACGGTGTCGAGGCGCACTTCGTCTGGTGCCGCGGTGGATACGTGCGCTTCGACTTCGCGCTCGAGCAAGGCGTGTTTCGCGCGCAGCGCCTGGCTCGCTTTCCAGCGCGAGTGGAGCTCCCCGGTGGAGTTGCCGTGACCGATTTCGATGGCGATGGTGTGGTCGACCTGCTGCTCGGTACGTCGCCGCCGCCGCTTGCGATTCACCGGCCCGGGGCGGGCGCTTTCTTTGTGCGTGGGCGCAAAGCCGGGGGCTATGAATCGGCGCGCGCCCTGATTGAAACGCCCGTGTCGGGAGTTCTGGCATTGCCCGCAGAAGGCCGCCCCGGCAGCGATTTTCTGGTGCTGACGCGGGGCGATGCGTCTGCCCAACGACCAGGAGACCTCGTCTGGTTCACCGGCGGGCTCGCGTTTCAGCGCGCTGCCCAAATTTCGGTCGGCCTGAGTCCTCGCGACCTCATCTTATCCACCCAGCCTCCGCGCTCGGTGTTGTTGGCGTTGCCGACGGCCGGGATGGTGCTGCGTGTGACGCTACCGCAAGCGGGCGCCGCCGCGGACAGCGCGAGCAAGCAAACCTTGAATCTCAAGGGGGTCCAGGGGCTGCTCGCGGACGCCACTGGATCTTGGGTTCTGGCGCGTGATGCCAAGGATCTGAAGCGCGTCGTGTTCGACGATGAGCTGAGCGCTGAGGCCTGGGCAGAGGGCGCAAATGTGGGGCCCGGCGTGGTTCTCGACTTCGATGGGGACAGCCAGCTCGAGGTGCTGGCGCGGGTCGAGGGCGGCGTCGCCCGCGTCCAAAAGGGTGTAGACCCCGAAGCGCTCGAAGAACTCGGCTTGCCAGGTGAGGTGCTCGACGTTTCCACGCTGCGGGATAGCGCGCGTCGTACGCATCCGGTCGCGCTCAGCGTACCGCCCGGCAGCAAGGAGTTGGTGCTTCTGGTCTTGCCTCCCTCGCCTTGGCAGGTGGATCGACCGCTGGCTTTTCAGCACGTGGAGCTGAGTGAGGCGCCTTCCTTTGCGGTCGTTCCCCTGGAATAGTAGGGTCTAAGCGCGGCTTCGCGGACTTTCCTCGTGCTTTCCTAGGTTCGCACGTGCCCTGGCTGCGCTCCATCGTTGCCGCACAGGTCACCGGGTGTTACCGTCCCGGCCTGACTTGGGGCGGGTGTGGCGTGTTCTCACGCGCTA
>CAZEWA010000186.1:0-10452 GCA_964515685.1 uncultured Polyangiales bacterium
CGTCCGCCTCGTGCGCTTGCGCATCCGCTGCGAGGAGCACGTCGTTGGCCGGCTCGTTGCTCGCTTCGTTGCCCACGAATGCTGCCATGGGCGGCGCGGGCAGCGTCACGCGTTGGTCGGGGTCCATGGTGGTGCCAGGCGGCGGGCGCAGAGTCACCATGTCGTCGGTGAGCAGGCCGCCGGGGCTCGCTGGCAGCCTGCGCACACTGAGGATGCGCTCACCCGAGCTAGGCGCGTAGGCGTGCAGCGCACTGTCTTCGCTGAGCTCGCACAACCCTTGCTCTTCGAGCGCACGCAGCCGACGCAGCGCCTCCTCAGGCTCATCGGTGAGGCCCGCTAACTCCGCAAGCTCTGCCAGACTGGTTTCGCCATCCATGCAGGAGAGCATGAGCATGTCGAGGCCATCGAGCGGAAGCTGGTACAGGTTAGAGGCAGACGGGCTGCGGCGAACTTTCAAAACGAGCGTCCCTTGAGCATGAGCCCCCTATCGTAGCGCGGTTGTGCGGTTTGGTTCCACGGAGGGAACTGTGCGCTGCGTGCAATCGCACGCCTTGCACGCAACAGAGCTTGCGTTTGCAGGCTTGTCGCGAGCCCGAATCAGCGGTAGAGGAGCGCCCCGCACCGGGAATTTCCCGCGTTGTTTAGGTTTTTGGCCCGGAGCCCCTTCGTGAAAGCAGTCTCCCTCACCGTTTCGCGCCCCGATCTCACGCTGGCTCGCGTGGTGCGTGAGGCCATGGGCGACGCGCAGGTCTCCTGGAACAAAGCCAAAGAGCTTTGCCACACCGGGCGCGTCCAAGTAGACGGCACACCTGTGCTCGATGCGGAGACGCGCGTAGCCGTGGGGGCCGAGGTGCACGTGAACCCCACAGCGCCGAAAATGCGGCGCGGCGTGCTGTCGGAGGGCTCCTTCGTCTACGTGGACTCCGATGTAGTCGTCGTAAACAAGCCCGCCGGCCTCATGACGGTGCCGTTCGAACCGGGCGACCGCGACACGCTGATCGACCAAGCCCGGGCGGGCCTGCGGCGCCGCGGCGCGCGTGGCTTCGACCCCGAGCTCGGCATCGTGCATCGCATCGACATCGACACCACGGGCCTGGTGATGTTCACGCGCAGTCTGGCCGCCAAGCGCGCGCTTTCGAACCAGTTTCGCGCGCACAGCGTGCATCGGCGCTATGTGGCGCTGGTGCACGGCTCCGTCATCGGCCGCACCTTCGACAGCATCCTGCTGCGCGATCGCGGCGACGGCCTGCGCGGCTCGTTCGGCCACTTTCGCCCGGGTCGCGGCAAGCCGCCTGCCGATGCCCAGCACGCGGTGACCCACGTGCGCGTGCTGTCGCGCTTCGAGAATGCATGCCTTGTGGAGTGCGCGCTCGAGACAGGCAGGCAGCATCAAATCCGCATTCACCTGAGCGAGGCCGGCCATCCGCTGCTCGGTGAGCGCGTGTACATAAGAGACTTCCGCGGCCCAAGAGTTCAGGCGCCGCGGCCCATGCTGCACGCGCGTGAGCTCGGCTTCGTGCACCCCAAGACCGGCCGCTCCATGCAATTTACGGTCGAGCCGCCCGAGGATTTCGCAAAAACCCTGGCGAACTTGCGCAGCGAGTAGGCGACTGCCACACCGTCTCTTGTCATGGGCCCCTCCCTCAGCACGCTAAGCCTCGACGCGTCCCCGGGCGCACTCCGCCCGCTTTGGCCGCAAAACATGGCCTGGCTCGTGCGCCTGCGCTGGGTGGCGGTGCTCGCGCAGGCGGTCACGGTGCTGGTGGTGGGCCTGATGGGCATGGAGCTCAACGCCCTGCGGCTCGCCGCCCTGGTGGGCGTGGCCTTTGCGTCGAACCTTGCCTGCTTTGTCTGGCTCAAGCGCGGGCGCGAGGTGCGCGAGTGGATGCTGGCCGCGATCATGGCCTTCGATTTCGTGCTGCTGACTGCGCTGTTGCAGGCTTCAGGCGGGCCCAGCAATCCGTTTACGGTGCTATTTCTGGTGCACATCGCCCTGGCCGCGGTGGTGCTCAAGGCGCGCTACGCGTGGTCGCTCGCCGCCATGGCCATGGTCTGCTTTTTCGCGCTGTTCGTGTTCGACGGCGAGCAGCACTCCATGGCCGCCCACGCGCACATGGGTCACCACAGCGCGATGACCCTGCATTTACAGGGCATGTGGGTGGCCTTCGCGATTGCCGCCGCGGTCATCGCTTACTTCGTGACGCGCGTCACGCGTGACCTCGAAGTGCAGCGCAACGAAGCCGCCCTCGCGCGCACGCGGGCCCTGCGCAGCGAGCGCCTGGCATCGCTCGCCACACTGGCTGCGGGCGCCGCCCACGAGCTTTCCACGCCGCTTTCCACCATCGCCGTGGCCGCCAAGGAGCTGGAGCGCGACCTGCACAGCCTGCCAGAAGCCAGTGAGAGCGCGGAAGATGCGCGCCTGATTCGGCAAGAGGTGCAGCGCTGCCGCCACATCCTCGACCAGATGGCGAGCGATGCCGGCGAGAGCGCTGGCGAGCCGTTTCAGCACGTCACAGCCCGCGAGCTGTTACGCGAGGCCACCGAAGATTTGCATGAGCTGTCGCGCGTGGAGCTCACGCTAGAGACCGAGGCCGAGCTGCATGTGCCGCTGCGCGCCCTGGGCCGTGCCCTGCGCGGGCTCGTGCGCAACGCGCTGCAGGCCTCGACGCACAGCGTGCAAGTGCGCGCCGTAAGCAAGCATGGGCGTGTGCTGATCGAGATCGAAGACCGCGGCAGCGGCATGTCGCCCGAACTTTTGGCGCGCGTGGGCGATCCGTTTTTTACCACCAAGGAGCCGGGCCACGGCATGGGACTCGGCGTGTTTTTGGCGCGCGCGTTGTGCGAGCGCTTGGGCGGCAGCCTCGAGCACACGTCACACATGGGCCAGGGCACCGTGGCACGCGTCCATTTGCCGCAGGGCGATGGGCCCAAAGAACCGGTACAACCCGCATGACGATGCCAGTCGACGACGGAAGTAAGCCGCTCATCTTGGTGGTGGACGACGACGCGCCCCTGAGAGAGCGGCTCGCGCGCGCGCTGGAAAAGCGCGGCTATCTCGTGCGCACCGCAGGCGACTACGACGCGGCGTTGCTCCTGGCACGCGAGGCCTCGCCTGAGTTTGCGGTGGTCGATCTGCGCATGCCCGGCCCCTCGGGCCTGGAGCTCGTGCGCGCACTCAAGGAAAGCGACCCCGAGACGCGCATCGTGGTGCTCACGGGCTACGGCAGCATCGCCACCACCATCGACGCCATGCGTCTCGGCGCCGTGTACTACCTGCAAAAGCCTGCCGATGCCGACGATATCCTGGCCGCCTTTGCGCGCGCGGAGGCGCCGCCGCTCGAGGCTTTGCCGGACGACCTCGACCCGCCTTCGCTCGAGCGCGTGAAGTGGGAGCACCTGAGCCGTGTGCTCGCCGACTGCGGCGGCAACGTGTCGGAAGCCGCGCGCAAGCTCAAGCTGCATCGGCGCAGCCTGCAGCGCATGCTGCATAAATTCCCGCCCCGCGAGTGAGGGCCCCGAGACCTGTTATGCCTTGGAGAACGTGAGCGCGCCGTCTTCGACGCGGGCGTGACGCAGCGTGAGCAAATCGAGCGCGTAGTTCTGATACAGCTTCCAGGGCGAGCGCGAGCCCTGACGCGGCAGCTGCGAGGCCGCTCGCTCGACATAGCCAGAGTTGAGCCCGAGCAGCGGCTCTTCCTTCAACTTCGGGTTGTTCCGGCGCGGCACGCACTGCGTGTAGCCGCGGGCCGTCATGTGATTGAGCATGCGGCACACATACTCAAACGTGAGGTCGACCTTCAGCGTCCACGACGCGTTCGTATAGCCCACTGCGAACGCGAGGTTCGGCACGTCGCTGCACATCATGCCGCGGTAGGTCATGGCCTTGGAGATGTCGACCGGCACGCCGTCGACGTCCAGCCCGAGTCCACCCAAGAACTTGAGCTTGAGGCCCGTGGCCGTGACGATGATGTCGGCTTCGAGCTCACGTCCCGACTGCAAGCGGATGCCTTGCTCGGTGAACGCGTCGATGTGGTCTGTGACCATCTCCGCCTGGCCCTTACGGATGACCCGGAACAAGTCGGAGTTGGGCACAAGACACAGGCGCTGATCCCAGGGCTTGTACGAAGGCGAAAAGTGCGGCTCGACCTCGGTGCTACTGCCGCGCAGCTGGCGCCGCACCTGCTCGGTGATGAGCTCGCGCGCCTTGTCGGGGAAAGCCCGGCAGAAGTTGTACAGGCCCATGCTCACGAACACGTTCTTCCAGCGCGTGAGCGCATAGGCCGTGGTGGCCGGCAAGCGCTCGCGCAGCCAGTTGGCGATGACGTCCTGCTCGGGTGCCGACACGATGTACGTAGGCGAGCGCTGCAGCATGGTCACGTGCTTGGCGCGCTTGGCGAGTGCAGGCACCAGGGTCACAGCCGTTGCGCCGCTGCCTATCACCACCACGCGCTTGTCGTCGTAGTCGAGGTCTTCGGGCCAATGCTGCGGATGCACCACGCGGCCCTGAAAGCGCTCGCGACCTGGGAACGCCGGATCGTGGCCCTCGTCGTAGTCGTAGTAGCCGGCGCACATCAGTAGGAACGCGCAGCGGAACTTGCACAGCTCGCCCGTGGCGACATCGCGCACGTCGAGCGTCCAGCGTGAGGTCTTGCGTGAGAAGCTCGCGCGCTCGACACGCTTGCCGTAGCGAATCTTGCGGTCGATGCCGTGGTCTTCCGCGGTCTGTCTCACGTACTCCAAGATCGACGCGCCATCGGCGATGGCCTTGGGATTCGTCCAGGGTTTGAACGAGTAGCCGAGCGTGTACATGTCGGAGTCGGAGCGAATGCCCGGGTAGCGGAACAAATCCCAGGTCCCACCCAACCGCTCGCGCCCCTCGAGTACCGCATAGCTCTTGGCCGGACAGTGGGTTTGCAGGTGGTAGGCGGCACCGATTCCAGACAGGCCCGCTCCCACGATCAATACGTCGAACTCCTGTGTCTCCAAGGCACTCCTCTTTCGACTAGCGGCCGACTGACCGATTTACGCCATGAAACGCTGCAAGAACGCGCGGTCCAAGTGCGCCTCGATCGCCTGCGCCAGACGATCATACTCGAGCTCTCGCTGCGAGGGCGTTCCGACTTGCGGGCTGAGCCCCCTGCGCGCCCGCAGCTCCGCGAGCAGCGCGTGCCGCAGCCCATCGTGCTCGAACAGGCCGTGCACCATGCTGCCGAGCACACTGCCGTCTTCACTTGACGCACCATCCGCACGCTCATTCCCCTCAGCATCCCGCACACGCAAGAGCGGCGTGTCGGCCTGCGTGACGCCTGCGTGGATGTAGTAGCCGCAAAGCTGCGTGTCCTGGGGCAGCGCCCGCGTCAGCCAGCTTGCCTGCGCAGGTCGCACCAGGACCTGCTGCGTACGCTTCTCTGCCATGAAATGGGTCGAGAGCGGCAGCAGCCCTAGCCCCGTGGCGTGCGGCTTTTCGGACTCCACGCCCAAGGGATCGGCGATGGCCCCACCCAACATCTGACAGCCGCCACAGATGCCGAGCACCGGCTGCTTTCGCTGGGCCCGCAAGCGCAAGATATGGTCGAGGCCCCAGCTGCGCAGCCACAGCAGATCCGACACGGTGCTCTTGCTGCCGGGCACGATCACAAGGTCTGCTGTGAGCAGAGCTTCGGGGTCGTCGGTGAAGCGCAAGTTGACGTAGGGCTCGTGCTCGAAGGGCTGAAACTCGTCGTGATTCGATAGCCGCGGCAAGCGCACCACCGCCACGTTGATGGCTGCGTCCCGCGCGTACTGGGTTTCTCTATCTACGTTGAGCGAGTCTTCCTCGGCCATGCTCAGGCGCCCGAGGTGGGGCATCACGCCGAGCACAGGCCGCTTGGTGTATTCCGTGAGCCAATCGAGTCCAGACTGCAAGAGCGTCAGGTCGCCGCGAAACTTGTTGATCAAGAGTCCAGTCACGCGCGCACGGTCTTTTGGTTCAAGCAAACTGAGCGTGCCCACCAACGCCGCAAACACGCCGCCGCGATCGATGTCGCCCGTGAGCACCACCTCTGCATCCGCCGCGTGCGCCACGAACATGTTAGCGAAGTCGCGCGAACGCAGGTTGACCTCCGCCGGGCTGCCAGCGCCTTCGATGAGGATCAGGTCATGCCGCGCGCGCAGCGTAGACAAGGCATCGAGCACCGTGGCCCGCACATCGATCTTGTGTTCTGCGCCCGCATTGAAGAGCTCGAACGCGTTTTTTGCACCCTGGCTCTTGCCGAGCAACACCAGCTGACAGCGCGTGTCGCCTTCGGGCTTGAGCAACACGGGGTTCATCTCGACGCACGGCAGAATGCCCGCAGCTTCTGCCTGCACCGCCTGAGCACGCGCCATCTCGTACCCATCTTCTGTCACATGGGCATTCAAGGCCATGTTGAGGGACTTGAACGGCGCAACCGACAGTCCCTGGTTGCGGTAGTAGCGGCAAAGCGCAGTCACGATCAGGCTCTTGCCGACCGAGGAGCTCGTGCCTTGGATCATCAGCGTTCGCGCCTGTGCGCGTCTCGGCGTGGGGGGCGTCCGCATGGCTAGAGCGCGATGTAGCAGAAGTCCTAGCTCCCGCTTCACGCCAGAGATGTCAGAATGCGAGAACGACTCACTTTGCGCTTCGGGGCCCTTCGCCTCGAGCCACCTAAGCGCCCCCTAGCGCCGCGAGCCCAGCCATGAAAAGCCACGTTTTTGCCGCTTCGGTCTGCTCTCTATTCCTTCTCGCGTGTGGTCGTACACCTTGCGCGGGAGCCGTCCGCTCCCAGCATTCCGTGGCCGCGGCAAGTCACGCCCAGGTCCCGAGCCTGACGCCGAGCGACGCCACTGCGACAAGCGTTCCGCTCATGCCCCACGCCGTCACAAGCTTTGGTGCAGTGGCGCTCGATGGCGCTGTGTATGCTCTCGGCGGCTACGCGGGCGTGCCTCACGCCTACAGCCGCGAAGGCCAGTCGGGCGAGCTGTATCGCCTAGAGCTGGGCGCAGCAGACCCGCTCAAGGCCTGGAGCACGCTGCCTGCGACCGAGCCCGCTCAGGGCACACCGCTGGTCGCGTATCAGGGGAATCTTGTGGCGGCGGGCGGCATGCAGGCGCTCAATGCCGCAGGCGAACCCGAGAACATTCGCTCGCTCGCCAGCGTGCGTGTCTTCGAGCCCAAAACACAGCTGTGGCGCGAGCTGCCCCAGCTACCTGAAGCCCGCTCCTCGCACGCCTTGGTCGCCCACGAAGACAAGCTGTTCGTGCTCGGCGGCTGGACGCTCACGGGAGAGCGCAAGGCTGGGAAATTTGCAGACACGGGCTTCGTCTACGACGCCAAGACGGACGCCTGGTCCGAGCTCGCGCAGCCCTTTCGCCTGCGCGCCTTGGCCGCAGCGATGCTCGACGGCAAGCTCGTGGTGCTGGGCGGCATGAACAGCGAGGCCAAGACCTCCCAGGCCGTGCATGTCTACGATCTCGCAAGCAAGACTTGGTCACACGGGCCCGACCTGCCCAGCGACGGCTTCGGCATCGCCGCCACCTCCAACGGCGACACCCTCTTTGCGAGCGCCCGCGACGGCATCCTGTACGGCTTAGACGATGTAAAAGGCCCCTTCCGCGCCGTCGGCACGCTCGCGTTTCCGCGCTTTTTCCATCAACTCGTGATGGCCGACGCCACGCACGTGGTCGCACTGGGCGGCATCTCGGGCATGCACTTTGGCGCGCGCATTCGGCCCGTAGAAACACTCGACATCGCGCAGCGCGGAGCACGCGTCCTCACGTTCACGCTCACAAACCCGCTGTCAGGTCGCAATCGTCAGGGCGTGTTTGCGGCAGGCGATTCGCTCTACGTGTTCGGCGGCAATCGCAGCTTGAATCAACATGATTTTTCGCCCGCCGATTTCAGCGCCGAAGCCGGCCGACTGGATCTTTCCGGCATGTTTTGGGAGCGCCTCCGGGACTTCCCTCACGCGCGGCAGACCATGCAAACCTGGGTAGGCGACGACCACGCGCTTGCGCTCGGCGGCTTTGGTTTCGACGCCGGATTCGAAGCAAAAGCGGACACCAAGAGCGAGGCGCGCGCCCAATCGGAGGCTTTTGTCTTCGATTTCGCGACCGAGAGCTGGGCCCCATCGCCCCACAAGCTCGAGACGCCGCGCACGCAGTTCGGCCTCACAGATCACGGCGATGCGCTCTACATCTTCGGCGGACTCGACTACGACCCGGCTCGCGGCGAAGCGCAGTTCGAGCATCCACGCGGCGTATTGCGCGCCGAACCCGGGGAGTCGTTCCGAGCTTCGGGCATCGACTTGCCCCATCCACGGCGTGCCTTTGGCGGTGCCAAGCTCGGCGACAACTACTACCTCGTGGGTGGCATGGCCGACGGCTTTGCGCCTGTCCCCAGCTGCGACGTGTTCTCCTTTACATCGAAGACGTTCAGCCAGATGCCCTGCCCTACAGTGCGTATCTCGCCGCAGCTCGTGGCGCTGAACGGCAAGCTGTACCTTGCGGGCGGCTCGAGCCCGGCTGAAGGAGGCTTGGTGGAAAACCCTGCACTCGAGGTGTTCGACCCACAGACGCAGCGCTGGTCCACGCTGCTCGACACGCTGCCCATCTCACCACGCCACCTCTCGATGCAGGTCGTGGGCAACAGCCTCGTGCTGTATTCGGCACACAATGCCGAGGGTTTGGTGCACGTGGCGGTGATCGTGCCTGAGTGAGCGCGCAGCTTCAGCTCAGCTTCACGAGCTGCTTACCAAAGTTCTTGCCGCGCAGCAGTCCGATAAAGGCCTCAGGTGCCTCCTCGATGCCCTGCGCGACGGTCTCCTTGTACTTGAGCTTGCCCTCCGCCACGGCGCTCCCTAGCTCCTTCAGCGCCTCCGGCCACACGTCCATGTGCTCGGTTACGACGAAGCCCTGCAGCTTGAGGCGCGACGCCAAGATCAACACGGGTGCGCGCATGGGTGTGGGCTCTCCGTTGTACCCCGCGATCATACCGCACACCGCGATGCGCCCGAACGCGTTCATCTGCAGCATCACCGTGTCGGTCACGCTACCGCCCACGTTCTCGAAGTAGCCGTCGATGCCCTGGGGCGCTGCAGTGCGAAGCGCGGCGCCGAGGGCCTTGGGCTCACGGTGTTGCTTGTAGTCCACGCAAGCGTCGAAGCCGAGCTCCTCTACCACGTAGCGACACTTCTCTGGACCGCCTGCGATGCCCACGACGCGACAGCCGCGCTGCTTCGCGAGCTGCCCCACGACCGAGCCTACCGCGCCGCTAGCCGCACCCACCACGACGGTCTCGCCAGCCTTGGGCTCGATGATCTTCGTGAGCCCGTACCAAGCCGTGACGCCCGGCATGCCCACTGCACCGAGGTACGCGCTGAGCGGAATGGTTGTGGTATCGACCTTTTGCAGCACGCCACGCTGGCGACTGTCGATGATGGCGTACTCCTGCCAGCCGCCCATGCCGACCACGGAATCGCCCACTTGAAAGCGGGGATTGTTCGACTCGACGACCTCGCCGACGGTGCCGCCTAGCATCACCTCGTTGAGAGGTTGCGGCGCTGCGTAGCTCTTGGCCTCGCTCATGCGCCCGCGCATGTAGGGATCGAGCGAGAGATAGTGATGTTGCACCAACACCTGGCCCTCACCCAAGGAAGGCAGCCCGTGCTCCTCGAGCTTGAAGTTCTCGGAGGTCGGCTCCCCTTCGGGCCTTGAAACCAGCAGGATGCGGCGATTGATGCGATTCATGGCGGAAGCCTACCGCTTACACGCGGCGAGGGCTCGCACTCGCTTGCCCAGCCATCGATCGAGAGTCGAACAGCGCAACGTTGTGTTGTCCCAAAGGCATGACTCTCTAGTCGGCACCGCCCCTGGCTGCGAGACGAGCGCTCTCGTGCGCTTGTGTGTGGCAACGCGTGGCCTTTTTGGTTCGTTTTCTCGACTGCGCACCCTTACTCCCGAAAACCACACGGACAAGCCCACAGATTGCGCAAAAATGCCGCGGCATGCGCATGCGGTTTTTCCTGCTGTGGGCGCTCGGAGCGTGCGGCTACGACACGAGTACCGTTGTCAACGTCGCGCCCTCCGCAGACGCCAAAACCGAAGACATCGTCGAAGCCGTGGAGCGTCTCAATGAGCTCATCGGCGAAGCACTCTACGTGGTTCGCGCCGTGGATTCCGAGGACCGGATTGACGGGGAGATCGTCGTCCGCGTAGCCGACCTCGAGAAAACCAATCCCCACGAGACGCGCATCGGCAACACCAAGAAGACCCACAAGGGAGTGGTCGTACGGATCGTCACGCGTGCAACGCCGTCTGCTATCGCTCACGAACTAGGGCACGCAGCCGGGCTCTCCCATGTGGAAGATCAGGACAACCTGATGTTTCGTGAAACAGCACCGGAGCGCTTTCTCCTCAACGACGCGCAGCTCGATTATCTACGCGCACGCCTCTAAT
>CAZEWA010000187.1:0-10353 GCA_964515685.1 uncultured Polyangiales bacterium
GAGTGCCCTGCGTTCATGTCGAGATGGATGGCGCGCGCGCAACGGGCAGCCACCAGCGCTGCACCGAGAGCCTCCGGCGAAGCCGAGTCGCCCCACGCGTACAGCATGAACCCTTCGCGCGTGATGCACAGGGCGCTGCGCTGGGTAAGCGTCTGTTCGCTCTGCTGCTTGGGCGCGGCGCCCCACCACCAACGGTTCCACGGGTTGAAGCGACCGTCTTCCACGAGGCTAGTGAGATTCTGCCGGAAACTCACCATGTCGGCGGGGATCTCGGCCACCGCACGCGCCTCGTCGTAACCCGCGCGCCGGTCTTGAGGTCCCGGCCAAGAGCCCATTCCAACACGCCCGTCTGCGAACACCGCGACCGTGGCGGCCCAGGGCTTGGGCGGCAAATACACCCTGCCCTCGGCCATCATGCCGAACTCGCCGTGCACCGCTTGAAAGCCACCGTTGAAGGCGCCGACCAAGCGCTGCATCACTTCGGGCGTACGCGGTATGGTTCCCGTTCCCGTCTCTCCGGTCGCGCTCAGGGGCTCTTCGGTGCCCGCGACCACATGGAGCTGGACGACGCGCGGATCCCAAAGCGTCAGGTAGACGCGTGCCCAATCACGCTGGGGATCAGCGCGCAGGAACGTCTGGTAAAATACCGGGCTGCCATCGGGTAGCTCGCGCACGTAGGGGTCGTCGACAATCGCCCGCCACTTGCCTTCACCAACGACTTCGGGCGTGGCCACCAGCACACTCAGCGGCGCGGGCGGCCAGCCACTCTCAGGATCGGGCACCGAGAGTCGCTCGACCTTCTCTTCTTCTTCTTTGGGGCGGTGTTCGGTGAGGCCGAGATCGAGCGCTGCTTCCGCTGCGTGGTCCACCTCGTTGACGCTGTGATAGGCCTGCTTTGCCCGGTCGCGCAGCGCGAACACCTTATTTTCAAGCCAAGCTATCTTCTCTGGGCCGATGAAAGAGATTTCGCGGACCGTATCGACAAGCCATGGAATGACGGCGTTTACTGCCGGAGTCGCGGACCGCACATCCACGAGCCACGCTCCTTCGAGCGGACGTTCGTGCACCGGGTCAATCAAGAGCGTGTCGCCGTCGGAGCGCACGACAAACGCATACTCCTCCGTGCGGATTGAAAGCTCCTTAGCGGGAACTTTGAACGTGTAGGAACGCTTGCCAATGCCGGCCCACTGGCCTGTTTGCTGCAAATTGCTGATTCCGCGCTGAAAGCGCGACAGCAAGCCCGTGTGCGTCGGCGACTCCCCCGAAAGGTCGAGCAGCTCAACGCCCGCAAATCGACCCTCGATTTTCCGAGAGAACAGCGCCCAGCGCCCCAAAATCACGGGAGTGCTTTCGTCTGCGCTCGAGGTGCGTGTCAGGTTACGCGCACGCCCTAGACTCGCCACGTGCCCCTGCGGCGAGACCACCGCATCGGCCGCCCACACGTCGCCCAAGCTTGTACTCTCATCGTCCTTCTCGACCGCGCGAAACACGACGAGCTGCTTCGAGGTACCCGTGCGCTGGCTCAAGAGCGTGCGTGACTCCTCGCGCACCACGAGAAGCCCCTGTTCCGAGACCGCATCGGGCAAAGAGACGAAGCCAGAACCGAACAGTTCGAGGCCCGCCCTATCGAGCGCAAACACGACGACGAGCGTGACGAAGATCAACCGACTGCGCGCTCGGAGAGCCCTCCTCAAGGTGCTTCGAGGCACGAGGGAATCGACCGCTTGGGCGCGAACAGGAGCCTCATCAATGGACTTGCGCACGGATGCTCTCGGAGTGTTGCGTATGCCGACGCTTTAGGCCAGCCATCCCTCAACGAGCACGTGCGTATCCGGCGCGAAGCTCGCCTGCGGCCTCCGAAAGCGCACGCATGACTTCATGTGAGGCCGCGAAAAGCGCCGGGTCTTGTCCGTGAAACCGGTCTGGATGCAGCTTCGTCGCGAGCCTTCGCAGCGCAGGACGCGCTTGTTCAAAGTGCGCGTGGGGAGGCAGATCGAGCAGCGCACGAGGGCCCACACGTCGGCGGATTTCGCGCTGCTTTCGCAGCAGTAAGCGAAACACATCCCCTTCGAAACGCGCTTCCACGGCGGCGCCCAAAACGCGTAACACGGCTCGCGCACCGAACGCGCTTGTCTCGGCTGCATTGCGCAGCCAACCATCTGGCGGCTCGCAGTTCTCTGCGCTTGCAACGAGAGCCTCAACCAACCGTGAACCGCTCCGCGTCAGCTTCAGAGGTCCCGTGCCCGAGAGCTCCCGGAGCTCCCGTTCCGACAGGGCATGAGACAGCTCACGCAGCGTGCTGAACACAGCCCACACAAGGTCTGCCCGTGTGTCCAGACGGTCTGCTTGACCGGCTATTTCCCGCGCAACGATGTCGGCGTCGGCAGCGACGTACCTCAGCAGATAGGTAAGCCGCGCCTTGAGCTGCGCTTCTAGGGCACGCTGCACATCGGACTCGGAAGCGGCGCCCACAGCCACGAGCCACGCTCCGACTCGGCCTTCGGGTGGAACATCTCGAGACACCGCGACCTGGTGGCGCTCCGTATTGAGGCCTCCGGTTCGCAGCAACGTATCGCCGAGAGAGTCCACGTCGACTCCACGAATCGCGACCAGCTGGCCTGCATCGAGGCTCACCGTGATGGGCTTCCCGCGTACCCGGAGTCGAATCTCCGCTGTGCGCTGGTGATCGGCGAGAGCCAACAACAACCGAGCCAGAGGAACCGCTGCGCGCAACCCGTCCATGCCAAAGCGGTACCGGACAGGGCCCGAACTACGCAACTTTTGTGCAGTTCTTGGGCGTCAAGCCGCGCGGCACGCCCCACATTTTACACCGCTGCGCTCAGTGCAGGTAGCGGGGGTCACCGATTTCGAGCGCGAGCGTCGTGCGAATGTCCGCGTAGCGGCTGGCAAGCGCGGCGGAAGATACGCCGTAGCGCTTGGCCGTGGCCACCTGCGTGAGTCCAGTGATTCCGTGCATCACCGAGACCGCGTACTCAAGGGCGGCCGCGTGTACTTCCGGCTTCGCGACGCGCACGTTGGGACGCCTCGCCCGATAATCGCGCCAAACTTGCTCTGCGCGCTGCAGCAGCACCTGGGGCGCACCGCTGCCCTGCATGCCACGCTCGAGTGCACGCAACACATCCTTGTCCGTGTTGGCCGCACGATTGGATTCGCTGTTGGCCTCATCCGCGTCGCGACGTGAGCGTGGATCCCGACCGTGAAACGCTTGCTCTGCGCTGAAGAGGTAGCCGCCTGGGGCGCCCTTGCGAATCCATGCCACGAGTGACGCATGGCTGTCGTGCTCAGGCGAGAGGTCGAGCGCTTCGCGAGCGAGCGCCTCAGCCTCCTCGAGCTGACCGAGCCGCGCCAAACTGTGCGCGAGAGAGGCGGTCACTTCGTCTTCCATCGGATGCGCTTCATGGGCCCAGCGCAGGTGAGGAAGAGCAGCCTTCGGCCGATTGAGCGCGACATCGAGAAGATGCCCAAGATTGTGGTGATACCAAGCGTTGCTTGGATCGAGCACGAGGGCTCTCTCGTAATGGTACACAGCCGAGTCGAAGTTACCGAGCAACGCCTGACATAGCCCCATCAACGCATGAGCCGTGTCTTCATTGGCGCCTGCGCGAATCACACGACGCAGGTGGAGTGCGGCACGCCAGGGTTCGTCCTGCAGCAGCAGCTCGGCTGCATGGCGGTGGCCGTATACGTAGAGCTCTCCGTGATCGGGCGCACTCGCGAGCAAGCGCTCGAGAAGCGGCATGATTTCGGCGCGCGGGCGCTCCTTACGCAGCGCATCGTCAATGCGCGCGCGGAGTCTGTCGAGCTCGCTCGGATCTTTTGCCTTCATGCTCGGTTACTCCCGAACTGTGCGCCCCTTTTAGGTGCGACGCCAACCACACAAAGCTTGCTCGCTGCAACTCTAGGCATGTTTGCGTAGGATCGCCAACAGGAAGCCCCCCAGATAACGCGCTGGGGACGAAAC
The DNA here is from genome assembly GCA_964515685.1 of uncultured Polyangiales bacterium. Classification (GTDB taxonomy): domain Bacteria; phylum Myxococcota_A; class Polyangia; order Polyangiales; family DASUME01; genus DASUME01. Next base: position 3,983 of record CAZEWA010000187.1, read on the forward strand.
ACAGGCTCTTTCCGCTTTAGCGAAAACGGTACGCACCAAGGGAAGCTTGTGAACGAACGCCGCTGGGGTTACGACACGAACCCCGCGAAAATCGACCAACCTCAAGCTCGGCGGCAAAAGCTTAGGAATGGTATAGGGCGCATCCCAGCGCGTGTAAACGTCTGCCTCGGTCCGGTCTTCGCTAATGCGCCCCGGACCCGCAATGCGCTTTGCGAGGTAACGCAGACTCCACGGGTTGTAAAACTCGAGCGCGAGTGTGCCACCCGGCTTCGTTACGCGCGCAAGTTCCGCAAGCGCGCCGGTGATATCAGGCACATGGGCCAAGACCTTGAAGCTGCACACAAAGTCGAACGAGTTGTCGCGGAAAGGCACCTGGGTAACGCTGCCCATCGTGACCGAAAGGCCACGCGCGCGGGCCTTCTGCACCATGCCAGACGACAGATCGAAACCATGGGCTTCGCTTGCGACGCGCGACAACCGCGAGAGCACGAGTCCCGTACCGCAACCTGCCTCGAGGATGCGCTTGCCCTCGGCGAACTCTCGGACCGCATCGACCTCGATGTCGTCGATGAGAGCATGGTACCCGGCGGCGCGCTCACGCTCATACCACGAGCTGAAATCGTCGTAGTAGGTCTGGTTGTTGGACTCCGAAATCGTCATCAGGCGCCGACGTACGACTTGCAACGTCAGCGCGCAAGGCGGCAGCTGCGCTCATTGCTCAGCGCGCCAACAAACGGTCATAGAGCGACTCGTAGGCTTGAGCCATGACCTGGTAGGTGTAGCGCTCGCGCACTGCACCGACCGCCGCTGCTCCAAGCTCACGGCGACCTTGGTCGTCCTGTAAAAGTCGTGAGAACGTCGCAGAAAGCGCATCGGCATTCGCCTCGACGGCGAGCGCGGCGTTGTCCTCACACAGCTCTTCAGCCGCACTCCCCTTCGCCACGACAACAGCGCGCGCTAGCGACATGGCCTCTAGCAAAACCAGGGGGTAATCCATCTTGGCGTAGAGATCGACCGAGGGCAGACAGACGATGTCGGCACAGGCAAGCCAATCGTGAATCCTTCGGGTCTCGCCCACGAAGGTCACCTGATGGCCTAGCCCCTGACTTCGTACGCGTTCGCGCAGCTCATTCTCGACCGCCTGAGCCCGGCTCGTCTTGGCGCGGCACGCCATGACCAAGCGCACGTCGGAGCGCCCAAGCGCTGCCAGGGCCGCCACCACGAGATTGCCTCCTTCACCAAACTCGAGGTCGCCTGGGTACACCACCACTGCGACACCGCGAGGCAATCCCAGTTGGTCACGCAAGTGCAGCAGACGCTCGGCACTCGGTGGATGCAAGGGCTCGATTGAAGGGGCAATGCGCACGAGCCTGTCGCGATGCAGTCCGTTGGCGAGCAAGCGCCCTTCCGTATGCCTCGACAGGGCCACGTTCACATCGGCAAAAAGCAGCGACACGATGGCCTTCGCGTCACGCGGCGCGCTCGAAAGCGTGTGCACCGAAGAGGTGCGACGCAGCGTGGTCGCCACGCGCCCCGCCAGACAGCTCTTGGGGTTAGGCGCAAAGAAAAAATGCCACAACGGAAAGCCGCGCGCGGTCAGCAAGTGTCCCAGCACGCGCGCTTGGTCAGAAAGTGCCGGGGCGAAGCCCCCGGAAGTGGGGCGGTATACAGAAACGAGATCGGCCCCTTCGACAGCCGTCTCCATTTCAGCGCGCACCATCAGCGTCGCTCGATGGCGCGAAAGCCCTCGTGCCAGGTCCCGTACAAGGTTCTTTCCGCTATCGTTCCAGGGTGGAGCTATCGGCTTGGATACGAAAAGGATAGAAGACATCGGCGCCTGGGCCTAGCACGTCGTTTCTCACTGTTGCAGGCTGTAGTAGAACGAAAGCATGAGCATGCCGAGCAACTTCCCAGAGGAACCGGGGGACGACGAGAGGCCTTCGGAGCCGGATCTCCCCGGGACGAAGGAGGCAGGTCAGGGGACGCCCCCCCTGAGTAGCCATCCACCGCCACCAAACGCCGCGGAAACGAGTGTTGGCGAAGGTGAACGCCCCTCTGCGCAACGAGAGCGGCGCCGATTTGAGAGCAAGCTTCCAGGCCTCATCCGACGCGGAATCGAGAAGAGCATCGAAGCTGGCCTGAATACGTTCGAGAAGAGCTTAGAGACGGGGCGCGAGACGACCGATGCCGTGCGCGAGGTGCTCAGCGAGGTGAAGATGCCTCGCGACGTGGCCAACGCAGTCGGCAAGGCGCTTCAAGAAGCCAAGCTGCCGCGCGAGATAGCGGGCGCCGTCTTTACACAGATCGACGACACCAAGAACGACTTGATGCGCATCGTCGCCAAAGAAGTCCGCGACTTCCTCGATGCGACCGACTTGGCCTCCGAGATCAAAGCCGCCCTCACCAGCCTCTCCTTCGAGGTCCGGACCGAGATCCGCTTCATTCCAAACGACGCCGGCGTAGGCGTAAAGCCCGATGTTCGCTCACGCACGCGGGTAAAACGCGCAGAACCGCGCCCGCGTAAGGGCCGCGGCAACAGCGACTCGGAGCTCGAGCCAGAGGACGACGACGAAGAAATCTAGCCTCGCGGTCGCTCAGCGGCGCGCGATGGAGACCTTCTTGATGGTGATGGCCGGTTCGGGGCGCTCGCTGCCGAGAGATGCTTTGGGTGCCTTGGCGATGCGGTGCACCACGTCGAGCGGCGCGCACTCGCCAAAGACCGTGTAGGTGTTCATCCGCGTCAGGTGCGGCGCTGCCGCATCGGTGATGAAAAACTGCCCGCCGTTCGTGTTGGGCCCTTTGTTGGCCATACACAGAAGCCCCGCGCGGTCGTGCTTGGTGCCAGGCCAAATTTCGTCGGGCAGGTTGTAGCCAACGTCGCCCGTGCCATTGCCCAAGTGATCGCCGCCCTGGATCATGAAGCCTTCGATCACGCGATGGAACGTGGTGCCATCGAACAGCGGCCGCTTGACCCAGGCCGCTTGCTTCTCGTCCCAAAAAGGCCGGTCGCCACGCGCCAGACCCACGAAGTTTGCGACGGTCAGCGGCGCCTTGTCTTCGTAGAGTTGGCAATCGAGGCTGCCGAGGTCCGTGTCGATGGTCGCGCGCAGTTTCTTGCCTTTGCCAGGCAATCCAGAGAGCGCGTCGTTCAGCGAAAAGGAACCGTTGAGCGGGTCGGGAGAACTCGGCACGCGCGCGCTCCGCGGCAAGGGCCGCTGGGGAGGCGCTGCGGGCGTTTCTTCGGAGCGAACCTTGGGGGCTTGGGCCGCGGCGGGCTTTGCCTGATTGCGCGGCCAGTAGCTCGATTCCTGGAAATGAGGCTCGACGGGCTCTGCCGCACAGGCGGACAACACCGACCCGAGCAACACGCCGCAAAGAAGCGTTCTGCCCGACTTGAGGGCTTTCAACGGAGTGTTCAAGGTTTCTCTCCCGGCGCTACAAAGCGCAATTGGTGCCCCGCGCCGAATCCGTGGCGCCGAGCAAAGCCTGCGTTTACTTCGAGGACGTACTGCGAGGGCTTGTCGACGCCTCGCGAAATTTCGGTCAATGGTTCCGCGTTTTCCACGACCCCCACCACCTTCCAGTCCGAATCGATGAAGAACATGTCGAGCGGGAGCAAGGTGTTGCGCATCCAAAAATTGTGGATTCGCTGGTCTGGAAACAGAAACACCATTCCCTCATCCGCGCCAAGTTCCTCCCGAAACATCAGCCCCATTTGTCGCTCTTCATCGGTATCGGCGACCTCGACCTTCACGGTTAAAAGAGGAGCGCGCGGCGCTTCGTCTTCAAATTCGACGAGGCCCTTGGGCAAAGTGGACTGTGGGGTCCCTTGGGGTCTCGGCTTGGTAGGCAGCGAGCGTACGGGAGCCACCTCCTGCACTTCGGAAGCCCGTTGATTCCCAGCGCTCGCGCCATTGCAGGCAAGCCCCAACAGCATCAAGCCCAGCGCCGCTGGCCCACGCATGTCCACCATGATTCGGTGGCTACCACTCAGAACACCGATCGTCGAGGCTTGCTGGCTCGCCTCACTGCTATGCTTGGGCGAAATGCCCGCTGTCCCACCACCGCCACCACGGATAGGCTTGGTTTCCTTGCTCGGAGCAGGCCCCGGTGCGCCGGATCTCATCACGAGCCGCGCCCTGAGGCGCCTCTCCGAAGCCGATGTCGTGCTCTACGACGCCCTGGTTCACCCTGAGCTGCTGCAGCACGCGAAGGCTTCTGCCAAGCTGGTTTTCGTCGGAAAGCGCGCAGGTAGGGTCAGCGAGCGTCAGGCCAACATCAACGCCCAGCTCATCGAAGAAGCCCAGGCGGGTCACAACGTCGCGCGTCTCAAAGGAGGCGATCCCTACCTGTTCGGGCGCGGATCCGAGGAGGCGGAGGCTTTGGTTGCGGCCGGCGTGCCGTTCGAAGTGGTCCCAGGCGTTCCTTCTCCCATGGCTGCAGCGGCCTATACCGGCATCTCGCTCACCCATCGAGATCTCGCGAGCAGCGTCGCCTACGTGACAGCGACCGAATCAGTCGAAAAAGATGGGAGCGCTCACGACTGGGACAAGCTCGCCACGGCCACACAGACCCTGGTCTTTTTCATGGGACTGCGTCGCCTCGATACCTTGATGGAGCGCCTCGTCGCGCACGGGCGCTCTCCGGCGACGCCTGTCGCTGTCGTGTCGTGCGCCTCGCTGCCGAGTCAGCGCACCATCGTCGGAACCGTGGCGGATATCGCCGAAAAAGTGGCACAAGCCGCGTTGGGTATGCCGGCGCTGACGATTGTCGGCGACGTTGTCTCGCTGCGTGAGCACTTGCGCTGGTTCGACTCGCAACCGTTGTTCGGTAAACGGGTTTTGATCACCCGGCCCCGCGGCCAAGACGCGTCTCTGGCGCGCTACCTGCGCGACAGAGGAGCCGACCCCGTCGCGCTGCCGAGCATTCAAATCGTACCTCCGGTAGACCCATCGGCGCTCACGCAGTCGCTTTCTCAGCTCAACACGTACGATTGGGCCATCTTTACCAGCGTCAATTCGGTTCGCTCTGTGTTCGCGGCCCTGGACAGCCTCGGCAAGGACGCCCGCGCGTGGGCAGGCTGCCGCATCGCAGTCGTCGGCCCAGAAACCCGTGACGCCCTACTCGCGCGTGGGATTCGTGCCGATGTCATGCCCGAGGAATATCGCGGCGAGGCGATTGCCGAAGCCCTCTCAAAGCTCACGTTGCTCGCCGGAAAACGCGTGTTCCTACCCCGCGCAGAAGTCGCCCGCGAAGTGCTTCCCGACATGCTTCGGGCCCAAGGCGCACACGTAGATCTCGTATTCGCGTACCGAAGCGTCCCCGTTTCCGAAGGCGAATACGCGCTGATTCGTGAGCAGCTCGAAGATGGGGGCATCGATGTTATCGCCTTCACCTCCGCCTCGACGGTGGAACGGCTGTTCGAAGGCCTCGGCCCAACCGCGCGAGAACTGCTTGAAAAGCCCGTGCGCGCCGCCATCGGTCCGCTCACCGCCAGTGCCCTTTCACGGCTGGGTCTGCCCGCACAAGTCGTCGCATCGACCTACACGGCCGAAGGGCTCGCATCCGCGTTGACCGCCCACGTCGTGGCCCAGACGCGAGACAAGGCCCCCTCCGGTGCCTGAAGACGCCTACGGCCCCCTCCTCGTGCGTTTCGATGCGGATGCAACCGAGGAGCGGACGTATGCTCGCGTACGAATGGCGACCGCGTGCGTTTCGGCGGTTGCCTCCCTTCTCGTGCTCCTGAGCCGAGTGCCGGTGGCGGTTTTTCTTGTCGCCCTACTCGGCCTTGCGATCTCGCTCGTTTGGTTGCGTGAGGCGCGCAAAGCCGCACAGCGAGCCATCTCGCCCCACGCGGCTTACCTTGCGGCCCACGCCCACGGTTTGCTCTGGGCCGATGCTCCGAGCCCCCCCGTCTGGGTTTCCTGGAATGAGGTCATGGACCTCGCTGTTGACGAGGAACGCCTTACGATCCTGGTAACGAGAAAAGGCGCGCCAGCACTACACATACCGCCGCGATACCCAGGGGTTGAAATCCACGAACTCGTGTCCAAGTTACGAAACGCTTGGGCAGCTTCGTCCGACCCAGTCGACGATTGAATCACCACGTCTGCTGCTCCCAACTCACGAGCAATGTAGACTGCAGGCCAGTGCGCGGCCCTTATCCCGCGCGCCACAGGAGAGGATGCATGGCGCACAAATCCGACCACGAAGCCGACGTGGTTACCGAGTGGAAAGCTCGGGAAAAGATCAAGCGTCCGTCACTCTACAGAGTCCTCATTCATAATGACCACTACACGACACGTGAGTTCGTGGTCGACGTTTTGAGTTCTGTGTTTCACCACAATGATACGGACGCCACGCGCATCATG
>CAZEWA010000188.1:0-10334 GCA_964515685.1 uncultured Polyangiales bacterium
TCCGCCCTTACCGGACGTCACGACGATCACTTTTGCCATTTCGGACCTCCCCGCTTTCCCGGAGCCAACGAACGACCTCACCATGCCCGGCTACGTCGCTCGCTCGGTTACCCGAGCTCCTTCGTCGCGTCTGAAACTTCGTCTGAGCGCGCGACGATCGTGTGAGACCGTGCGCGTTTTGCCCATAAACAGCGAAACGGATCCGCGAGACAAATTTTCGGCAACGATTTCGAATGCTTACATGTGATGAAATGTAGGCATTGTAAGTTGCGTCTCCAGTGGCCGGGGGAGGGACACTGATGGCGCATCAAGCGGTCATCGCGGCGGAGAACGCAAAATAATGCGAGCAAACCCACGAACAAGGGCCGCTCGCGGTGTGGGGCTTACAGGTCCGCGATGACGATCTGGCCTTTTTCAAGGTAGATCTGGGCTGGCTTGCCGCGGCGCTTCTCGGGAATTTCATCGGAGCGCAAGTAGCAGCCCGCGATGGCGACGAGCTCAGCCTCTAGGCTCTTGCAGAAGATGCGCGCCTCTTCGTTGCCGTGCGCACCCGCCAGGGCTCGCCCGCGTAGGGCCGCGTACACGTGGATGTTGCCGTCTGCGATGAGCTCGGCGCCTGCGTTGACGTGCGCCAGGACCACCGCATCGCACTGTTCTGCGTACACGACTTGGCCCGAGCGCAGGGGCGTACGCAAAACGAGCGTGCTCGGAGGCACTGCGGGCGCGACGACTACGGGGGGCTCATTGCGCCTCTCGTCCCCGCTGCGGCGCTCATCTGGCTTGGACTGAGCCTGCGGGCTGCGCTGTGCTGCGGGCGCCTTTGCCGTGCCCTTGCGGCTTGTGCCGCGCAGTACGCCGAGGCCAGCTGCGCGCGCTTCGTTGCGCCTCGCCTCGCGCAGGTTGCGGATGCCGACCGGAACCAACTTGAGCTCACGCAGCATGTTCGCGATCTGCGCAAGCGGGACTTCGCGACGTGCAGGGGGAGCTTCTTCTTCGGCGTCGTCGTCCGTGCCTTCGAGGGCAGACAGATCGACCGCGACCGCCGCATCGAGAAAGAAGCCCGGCATCTGCTCGATTTTGCTGCGTAACGCTTTCTGCACGGCGCCGAGATCGTCGCTCAGAAGGCGAAGCACGGTGACGGTGGACACCATGCCTTCAAGCTCGTAGGGAATCGCATCGCGGCTCATGGGCGCATGGTGCCGTTTAGCGATTTCAGGTGCCACAGAAATTCAGCGTGTCAGTCACGCAGCGGCGCAAACAAGTCGTCGACCTGATGTTCCGTGAGGCGCGCCGCCTCGTCGAGCTGGCCGTGCAAGATCGCGCGGGCAAGTTCGCGCTTTTGCTCCGCGAGGGCGCGCATGCGTTCTTCCACGCTGCCGACCACGAGCAACTCCTGCACGAGGACGGGCTTGGTTTGTCCGATGCGGTAGGCGCGGTCGGTGGCCTGATCTTGGGCTGCGGGATTCCACCAGGGATCGAAGTGAATCACGGTGTCTGCACTCGTGAGATTGAGCCCGGTGCCGCCTGCTTTCAGGCTGATAAGGAAGACATCGGCATGGCCACGCTCGAACTGGTCCACCTTGGCTTGGCGGTTTTGCGTCGCGCCCGTCAGCTCGAGGTAGTCGACGTCACGCTCGCCGAGCGCTTGGCCGATGAGGGACAGCATGCTCGTGAACTGCGAGAACACGAGGACGCGGCGCCCGACTTCGAGGTGGGTCTCAAGCAGCTGCATCAAGCGCGCAAGCTTGGCGGAATCGCGCACGAAGCGCGCGGCCTCGAGGCCCACAAGCCGCGGGTCACAGCAGACCTGTCGCAACTTGGTCAACGCATCGAGGACCTGGATGACGGAGCCTTCGATGCCCTTGACCTTGATGGCGCGACGCACATCGTGGTGAGCGGCTGCGCGGATGCTTTCGTAAAGCTCGCGTTGCTTGCCGGTGAGTTCCACTGGCACCACGCTCATGATCTTGCGCGGCAAATCCGGCGCCACCGTGTCTTTCATGCGCCGCAAAATGTAGGGCGAGACGCGTTGGTGGAGCGCGCTCAAGCGTGTGTGATCGCTGAGCGAGCCCTGCGCGGTTGCGGCGTAGCGAGCGCGAAAGGCGCCTTCGCTACCGAGCCATCCGGGGCGCAAGAAATCAAACTGAGACCAAAGCTCGCCCAAGTGATTTTCCACGGGCGTGCCGCTGATGCACAGCCTGTGACTAGCCTTGATAGCCTTGACGCCTTGGTGCACCGAGCTGCTGGAGTTCTTGATGGCCTGCGCCTCATCGAGCACGAGCATGTGGTAAGCGATGGGCTCGAGAACTTCGGCGTCGCGTAGGAGGATGGGGTAGCTCGTGACGATCACATCGGCGCCATCGAGCCACTCGCGTTGCGTGTGTCGGTCGGGGCCGTGGTAGCAGCGCACGCGCAGCTGCGGAGCAAAGCGCGAGAGTTCCCGTTGCCAGTTTCCAACGAGGCTCGTGGGGCACACGATGAGCGACGGCGGAAGCAGCGCGACGCCGCTGTGCTCGAGGGCTAGATGAGTGATGGTCTGAAGCGTTTTGCCGAGGCCCATGTCGTCCGCGAGGATGCCGCCCATGCCAAGCTTGCGCAGGTGCTGTAGCCAGGCCACGCCTTCAAGCTGATAGCCGCGCAAGGTGGCGTGTACAGGCAGCGTGGCCGGATCGATCTTGGCAGGCTCACCGAGTGCGCGCTCCAGTGCATCGCCCTCGTGCCGAAGCTCATCGATTGCAAGCTCGCTGTCGGCAAACGCCATGCGCAAACCTGCAAAAATGCCGGCCTCGCCCTTGTGCACGGGAAGCGTCTGGCACTTGCTCGGCTGTGCCCCGCGGTCGTAGAGCGATAGCAACACGCTCCACAGACGCTTGAGGCGTTCGGGTTCCACACGCACGTAGCCGTGGTCTTCCGCTTTGACGACCAAGAGCCGCTCGGTGCCGCGCTCGAGCGCGCGCAGACTTGCGATGTCGCCGCTGCGCTCGAGCATTTCGAGCAGCACTGGCACGAGGCTCACGCGGCTGCCTTCGATCTCCACGCCGAGCTCCAGGTTGAACCAACCTGGTCGCTCATCGTCTTCTGCAAGCTCGGAGTACCAGTTGACGTCGGTCTGGATCAGCCGATAGGGATAGGCCTTGTCGATGTCGATTGCGAAGCCAGCGCGCACAAGCTCGGGGATCGCGTTGGCTGCGAATGCGCAGTAGGCCGCCGGATCTTCCTCTAGGTGCACGAGATAATCTGCGCGTGCGGAGAGGTCGCGGCCGTAATCTTCCAGACAATCCAGGTCGACTGCGCCGTAGCCTTCGAGCAGTACGCGGGCGCGGTGTTCTTGTGCGCGGTCGCGCGGTAGCGCATGCGAAAAACGGGTGTCGTTGTCGGCGACAGGATCGGCGTCGAGATCACTGGCTTCGATCACGTAGCTGCCGTAGTCGAACGAAAGCGCGATGACAGGCAGGACGACATCTTCGTACTCGGGCGAAAACATGTCCCCGCGGTTGACCGTGAACGAAAGCGTGGTTAGCCGGATCGTGGGAACACAGGTCGTAGTTGCGCGTTCAGCGCGAACGTCCGTCGAAGCCAACATCATGGGATGAGGGCAGTTAGATCATTCTCATGCGCGCTTGTCGATCCGAAATCGCGTGGCGCGAGCCAACGAAGCGCGCGTGTGGAAATGCACGTCGTTCGCGATCGCGCGCTACAACAAGCCGATCTCGCGCAAGCGCTGCATGAGGTATGCGTTGGCGGTGATGGGCTCTCTGTAGCGATCGGGACGTGTTTCGGTGATGCAGGTTGGCAGCGTTGAGATCGTAAACTCGGGATTGAAGTGCAAGAAGAACGGCATCGAGTAACGCGATCGCAAGCTCCACGGTGCAGGCGGATTTACGACCCGGTGTGTCGTGGACGGCAACACGTGATTGGTGAGCCGCTGCAGCATGTCGCCGACGTTCACCACGATCTGATCTTCGGGCGTTGCGATCGGAAGATAGCTGCCATCAGGACGCAGAATCTCGAGGCCTGGCTCGCCAGATCCGATCAGCAACGTGATGAGATTGATGTCCTCATGGGCGGCTGAACGAACGCCCTCAAAGCTGCCAGTGAGCCGAGGGTAGTGAAGGGGGCGTAGGACGCTGTTGCCGTGCGACGTCTTGTCATCGAACCAGTTGCGGGGTTGGCCGAGATAGGTCGCGATGAGCGAGAGCAAGGAGCTGCCTAGCGCGTCGAGTGCCGTGTACAGCGTAAGCATGCTCTCGCGAAAGTCCGCGATCTCCGTGGGCCATACATTGTGCGGCAGCTGTAGCGCCGCGTGGTCGCGCGGTGAGAGCTCACGACCCACATGCCAGAACTCCTTGAGATCGGGATGTGTCTGGTCCTTGGCGGTCTCGACGCGAAACGGGGTGTAGCCGCGTTCGCCGCCTCGCCCAGCTAGGTGGTATGCGCGTTTTTGGGCTTCCGGTAGGGCGAAGAAGGCTTTGGCCGCGGCATAGGCCCGTGCGCGCAACGCAGCAGAAATTCCGTGCCCTGCGATGCTTGCGAAGCCGTACTCCTGCAGCGTGCGACCGAATGCGCGGGCGAGGTTTGCGTGCACGGATTCTTCGCCGAGGTGTGTGACCTCGAGCACTGGGAAATCTGCGTCGGTCATGGCTACTTCAAATGTGGGCCACAACGAAGATCGCCGTCTGGTACATCTTCCGTGGAGGCCTCGCCTCGGGGATACACGCTGCGGTCGCAGGTGGCTGCATTGAGGTCTTGCAGAATCTGCGTGGCCTCGTCGTGGGTTGCGGTACCCGGGATCTGAGCGTGCATGCTTGTGCCGGCCTGGCCGCTGAGTATTTTTACCCACGTCTCGTAGGCCTCGGTGCGCATCGCCGTGCCGAGGGAGTGCTGGCCGGAACCAATCAGGAAGTTCGTCCCCTGAGCTCCATGGCAACTCGCGCAGCTTTGGGCGTAGTACGCGTGACCGCGAGCCGCGTCGCCTTCGCCTACGAGGGTGTAGTTGCCGGGTGCTGTGGTGCTGAGCGAGAAGAGCTCCTCGGGCCTCGGCAGGTTGCCATCACGCACGTCCAAGAGAAAGTCCACCACGGCTTCGATCTGAGGCCGCGTGAGCACTTTGCCGAAGGCGGGAATGGCGTCTTCGCCTGCTTCGATGCGGGCTATCCATACTTCGCGGGGCTCGGTGTTCTTCAGCAGATCGGGTAGGAGGACATGGGATTTGTTCTTGTATTCCGGCCCATAAATGCCGTCGGCGCCGCGCAGATCCCAGCCAAACAGGTTTTTCAGCCTGTAGTCGTGACCGGTGTTGAGCATGGGATTGCCGTCGTGGTCTGGCAGGGTTCCGTTGCCGAAAGGACCGCCGCTCCCGTCCGCCTCGGGCGTCTGAGGGTTGTCGGGAACGAACTCCACCTTCAGTTCGCGCGCCCAGTCGTCGAACAGGCGTCCGCCCAAGCCATTGGTGAGGCCAGGTTCCGTTCCCGTTCCCCCGGAGGTCGCCTCGACAGGTGTCGACTCGGCTACCTTTTGTGAGCCCGAACAGGCTCCCAGTACCGTGGCCCCCAATACAGACACAACCCGAAATTTCCTCATCCGTCTCCCTCGCTATGCCGAACGTTACCACTCGGCTGGAGAAGAGCGTGCGTCTTGTTGCACATCCAGTGACAGCCAGTTGACTGAACGACCATTTCTTCGCACTGTCGGCGCATGTCTCAGGCGCAACGTGACAAAATTCAAGCTTTGCTTTCGGCCGACGGGAGCCCGCTCCGCGACGAGCTCCTCTCGCTCACCTTCGATGCCATTACGGCTCAGCCCCTGTCTGTTATCTTGGGCGATCCTCAGCTCGTCCCGCTCATTTACAAGGCGCTCACTGCGGAAAATGCCGAGCGCATCGCGGAGCGGCACGTGCTGCCGATTTTCGCGCGGCTTCAGGACGCCTTCGCGGACAAGCCTCAGCGCTTGAAAGATGGTCTTTCGGCCGAAGCGGAAGCGCAGTTGCGAGCGCTCGTGGCGAGCGGCAAGGGCCCGCGTCTGCTTTGGCTGAAGGGTGCGGTCGACCCAGACGACATTCGCCAGCTCGTCGCACCCGTGGTGCAGCAGGTACTCCTGCAATTCGCGTCAAAACTGCCGATTCCCGGTATCTCGGGCGGCAGTGGCGGCTCAGGGGGCGGCGGCGGATCGGGCGGCGGTTTCGGTGGGCTCGTCGGCATGATCGGCAAGCAAGTGCAGCGCAGCGCAGGTCAGCTTGCCGACGTGGGCAAGAGCGTAATGAACGGTGTGGCGCGGGACTTCTCGCAGACCGCAATCACGGAGTTTCGAACTGCGCTCACTGTGCGCATGAAGAGTCCGGAGGGTCGCCAGATTGTCCTGCGCATTCGCGAACGTGTCGTCGACCGCGTGCTGGTCGGCAAGCTCACGGACGTCATCACGGACTTTCGTCACTTGCCAGAGCAGGAAATCGCCGGAGTCGTGGCGAAGGTGCTGGGCCATTTGCCTGAGCAAGCATGGTTCCGCGACATCATCGAAGCAGAGATTGCAGCGGCGATGGCCGTGGTGGGGACGCGCTCGCTTGCTGAGCTGTTGCAGGAAAACGCACTGCTCGATGAGGCGCGTGCCCTCACGCTTGCGGCGGTCGCTCCCGGCGTGAAGGCGCTTGTGGCATCAGACGCTTTCGGCACATGGATCGAGCGTCTCCTCACGGATGCAAGCGCGCCGTGAAGCTTGTCGTCGCCACCACGAATCCCAATAAAGTTCGAGAAATATCCGAAATTCTCGAGCCGCTTGGGGTGGAGGTTTCAGGCTTGCCCGAGTCCGCCGCCTCCATTCCGGAGCCTGAAGAAGACGCGGACACGTTCGAGGGCAACGCGCGCATCAAGGCTGTGGCCTACGCGCGCGCGCTCGGGTGCGCCTGCTTGGCCGAAGACAGTGGCCTCGAGGTCGACGCCTTGGGCGGTGCGCCCGGCGTGCACTCGGCGCGCTATGCCGGCACTACGGGCGCGCGCGAACAGCGGGATCAGGCAAACAATCAAAAGCTCTTATCTGAGCTGGCGACGCTCGGCGACATCGATCGCAGCGCTCGCTTCGTGTGCGCCATGTGTTTGTGCGACGCGGACGGGCAAGTGCTGTTCGAAACGCGTGGCACCTACGCCGGAATCATCGCCACGACGCCGCGCGGAGAGAATGGTTTTGGCTACGATCCGCTGCTGTATTTGCCTGATCTAGAGCGAACTAGCGCGGAGCTCAGCAAGGCCGAGAAGAACGCGCGCTCGCACCGCGGCATGGCCACGCGCGCGTTGTACCAGTTCCTACGGGACCGCGAACAGCACGTCTAAACGCGGGCGTTTTCACGCTTCGCGGATGCCCTCGAGAATGGTCGAGACCAGGCTTTGCATCGCAGAGACCGGATCAACCTCGAGGTCGCCGTTGAAGTACGCGTGCAACAGACGTTCGACCGCACCGATGACCGTCAACGAGCTCACCTGTGCATGCACGCGGCGCATCAGGCCATGCTGAAGCGCGACCTCGGTCAGGCTCCTGGCCGCCGCTGCGATTTCGCGCTCGAGCTCGCGTATCGGCAGACGACTCTGACCGCCGGGAGCGCGAGTCTCTTGTAGGTAGAGGCGTGCGGTTTCCCGGTCCCCAATCAACACCACGGCGAGCTCGCGGCCCAATCGCAAGTAGGCCGTGCGCACTTGTTCGGGGCCCGTCGCGCTGTGCAGCTTGCGTTCGGCACGCGAGAACGCCCCGAGGATGCGCTCACGAATGGGCGCGAGTAGGGCGCGCACCAGCGCCTCCTTGTCCGCGAAGTAGCGGTAGAAGCTGCCCTTGGCGACCCCTGTTTCACGCGTGATGTCGTCGATGCTCACACTCTCGATCCCGTGCTCGAGAAACAGCTTTAGCGCAGCGCTCGAGAGACCTTGTATGCGCGCGCGTCGGTTTGCATCGCGCTTTCCGCCGACCGGACCTGGACGCTCTCCCGGCACCAACGAGGGCGAAGATCCTTTGAGTTCCGAGCTCATACGATTCCGGGCCCCCGGGGCGAGACATTCCTCACTATGAAAGATGACCGCATAGTCATCTTTTGACTCGACTTCTTGGTCCGCGCCAGTTCATATAATGACTATGTGGTCACGGTTTTTGCTGGCCGCTGTCGCTGGAGGTAGCAACCATGATAGGTATTCCCCTTGGTCTCCTGTATGCCAACGCGGGTGAGTGGTTGATTCACAAGTACGTCCTTCACGGCATTGGCAAAAACAAGAAGAGCTTCTTCAGCTTCCACTGGAGTGAGCACCACCGTACATCACGCAAGCAAGGGTTTTTCGACCCCGACTACGAGCGCTCGGTGTTCGGCAATCACGCGCAGGGCAAAGAGGCGCTAGCGCTGGTCGGCCTGGTCGCGCTGCATTTGCCGTTGTTTCCGGTGGCTCCCTTCTTCACGTCCACCGTTTGCTACGCCGCTGCGAACTACTTCTACAAGCACCGGAAGGCGCATCTCGACCCGGCCTGGGCCAAGCAGCATCTCAAGCACCATTACGATCATCACATGGGCATCGATCAAGATGCGAACTGGGGCGTGACTCGGCCGTGGTTCGATTGGCTGATGGGCACACGTATCGACTACGCCTACGATGAAAAGGGCCGTCCGATTCGCGAGCACGTCGAGAAGCCTACCGTCATCAAGCCGCAGGGGGTTGCCGCAGAGGCAACCCAGCAGGCAACGCAGCGTCCGAGCCACCCTCCGCCCAGGCGAGCGGCCTGAGGCGTGGGGGCGAGCGCTTCCTACGTGCTGCGCTTGCGCTGCGCGCTGATGAAGCCCCAAATAAGACCCGTAAGCAGGCCGAACAGGTGGCACCAGTTGGCTACACCGAAGTCGCCGAGGAACCCGAGCACCAACCAGATCAGCATGAACTGAACGGTGAACGGCGTGATGCCGTAGCCGACGGCGGGGTCGAGGCGGCCGCGGATCCACACGAGGCCGAGCAGGCCGTAGACCACGCCAGACATGCCCGCAAAACGCGCGCTTTGGCCTATCTCGAACTGCGCGATGTTCGAGAGAACGCCGCACAGAAGCACGAAAACGAAAAGGTAGGCCGTACCATGGCGCGCTTCGACGATGCGGCCGAGGTCGCGCAGCCACAGCATGTTGAACAGGATGTGCAGGAAGCCAAAGTGCACAAGCATCGGCGTCACCAGACGCCAGGGTTCACTCCATGGCAGGGCAAGCCACTCAAGCTGTAGCCCGAACAAGGAGAACTGGGTCACCTGCACAGGGCGCAGAGGATCGGCGATGGTCAGCGAGCCGAGCATCTGCTGGTCCTGGCCGAGCTTCGTGAGGATCGCGACGGCGATACAGAAACCGATGAGGCCAAAGCTGAGCGGGGTCGGACGCGGCTTGGCGCGGGCCTCGAATTCGCGGGTGACGGCCTCGACGTGCTGACGCCGCCGCAGATCGGCACGCTCTTTCACTTCCCGCGCGCTGCGTCCGCGGGCTGCGGCCAGCGCAAACGCCTCGGAGCGAGCCTCGTCGAGCCAGCTGGCACTCAGCTCGCGCGCGGAGTCGAGCTGGGTCTCGTCCATGACCCACACGCTAAAGCCCCCGCCTTGCGTCTCTTTCAGGTCTGTGTCGATGCCGCTGTCGTCCAGTGCATCGACCAACATCCGCGCGGAGCGCTCATCGGGGATCTCCCGTAAAAGACGCATGATTACTCGTTTCCGATGGACAAGGCGTCGATGTCGCGAATCCCGAGCAGGTACAGAATCGACATCAAGCTTGTCTGATTGATGGCGGCCTGGGCTTGCTCCTGGACGGTGCGCTTGGCATTGAAGGCGATGCCGAGCCCTGCGCGATGCAGCATGTCGAGGTCGTTTGCACCGTCGCCTACCGCGATGACTTGATCGAGCTCGATACGCTCGGCTTGCGCGATGGCACAGAGCAGTTCCGCCTTACGCTGGCGGTTGACGATGGTGCCGACCACCTCGCCCGTAAGGACGCCATTTTCGACCGCCAGGCGATTCGCGTAGGCGTAGTCGAGGCCGAGCTGCTTTTGAATTGGCTCCACCACTTCCATGAAGCCGCCCGAGATGACGGCGGTGCGGTAGCCGAGGCGCTTGAGTACGCGCACCAGATCTTCGGCGCCGGGCGTGAGCTTGATGCGCTGCAGGACGTCTTTCAGGGCGCTAACGGGCGTGCCCTTGAGCAGGCGGACGCGCTCGCGCAGGCTCTGGTCGAAGTCGAGCTCGCCGTTCATGGCGCGGTGGGTGATGGCGCTCACTTGGTCCTGGACGCCGAGGGCCACGGCGATTTCGTCGATGACCTCCTGCTGGATGAGCGTGGAGTCCATGTCCAT
>CAZEWA010000189.1:0-10321 GCA_964515685.1 uncultured Polyangiales bacterium
GACTCCGAGCTGGCCCACCCACCCCGAATGGTGGAGCCTCAATGAAGAGCACCGCAGAAGGAGGTTACGGCCATGGAAGCAACGACAACAGGCGGAAGCGAATACAACCGCGGCGTGATTACCCTGCTGAAGGGGTTTAGCTTGGTCGCGGCTCTCGGTGCGCTCAATTGGGATCTAGTCGGCTTCTTCAACTATAACTTGGTCGACGACTTGTTCGGCGGCAGTGGCGCCGCGAGCGCCAACGCTGGCAGTCGCGTGCTCTACGCCCTGATTGGACTGGCCGGGCTGGGCGCACTTGTCCTGTTGCCTGCGTTGAACCGCAGCGCGATTGGCCCGAGCGAGACCGGCTCCCCGCGTTGGCTCCATCGCTGAAAACCATGTTTTGTTCGCTCGCATAACCACGGGCGGGCGCTTCGGAGCGCCCGTGCGCGAGACAGGGTCGGAGCTTTGAGCAAGAGTTCTGCTCAAGGTTGCGTGATGCTCGCGCTCACGTCGACGCCGACCGGGCAGTGATCAGAGAGGCTCACCTCCGGCCAGATGAAGGCGCGTTGTACGTACGGCATGGCTTCTAAAGAGGCGAAGACGTAGTCGATGCGCCAGCCCACATTGTTGGCGCGCGCCTCGCCCCATTGGCGCCACCAGGTGTAGTGGCCTGGTCCGGGCTCAAAATGCCGAAACGTGTCGACCCAACCCGCCTTGACCCAAGCATCGAGGGCTACGCGTTCCTCAGGCAAAAAGCCGCTGTTCTTACGGTTATCGCGTGGGCGGGCCAGATCGATTTCCTGATGCGCGGTGTTGAAGTCGCCCATCACGAGCACACGCTGACCACGCACACGCAAGGACTCGAGCTTCTCAAGCACCTTTGCGTAAAACGCGAGCTTGTAAGGCACACGGCTATTGTCCCGCTGTGTGCCGCTGCCCTTGGGGAAGTACACATTCGCCACCGAAAGCCGCCCGAAGTGCGCAACATGAAAGCGCCCTTCCGCATCGAAGTGCGCCTCTCCCAAGAGCGACTCGCGCGCATCCGGCGCCTTACGCGAATACAGCCCTACACCGCTGTAGCCCTTGCGCTGCGCCGCTACAAAATGCGTGTGCCAACGCGGAGGCGAACGCACCTCAAGTGGAAGCTGCCCTTCCTCCGCACGGACTTCCTGGAGGCCCACAACCTGCGCCCGCGACGCACTGAGCCAAGGCAGAAAGCCCTTGGTCGCGCAGGCGCGCAGTCCATTTACGTTCCAACTCACCACACGAAGCTTGCTCACGGGGACGAGCATAGCGTGCAGAAGTGGGACAGCATGCAACCGCAGCCCACTATGCTCCAGACTTGCCCGTCCGATGGTCGATATCGAGTTTCGTACGGCGTGCTCGCTCTCGTTGCTTCAATGTCAGCGCCCGAGCTTCCCCGGAGCGCAGGGCGTTCTCGCCGTCTGCTTCCACGCGGTCGACCCAGCTCCGGTAAAAGCTGCGGTACTTGAGCACCAGCCGATCGTACTTACTATACGCACCGCCCGCCTCGGCGTTCATTTGGTTCCAAATCGCAACGTCATAACTTGCTGCAACTCGAGTCTGCATACCATAGAGCA
Organism: uncultured Polyangiales bacterium; assembly: GCA_964515685.1. Classification (GTDB taxonomy): domain Bacteria; phylum Myxococcota_A; class Polyangia; order Polyangiales; family DASUME01; genus DASUME01. The sequence continues at coordinate 1,584 of CAZEWA010000189.1, forward strand.
CCAAGTCCGCGAGACGCCGCGTCCAGCCCGCGCGCTTGTAAATCGCGATGACCATATGCATGGTGGTCTCACCGTCCGCAATCGGGGTGACCGCTTGCAAGAGTTTGTACTTGGGAACGCCGTCGATGCTTACCGTCATCACACAGCCGGCCGGATAGCCGTCGAACTGCAAATTCATTTGGCTCATCTGCAATCCGAGAAGCCGAGCAGCCACCCCCATGGGGCCGAAATAGCAGTCGACTTCGAAGTCGATCCCCGGGCACGTCCACGCGCCGGCTCGGAAACAACGCTCCCTAATTCCTCGCTTTCACTCGAATCGAATCGAGAGATTAACATCTCGCTTTCTCTGTAGCGAGCGATGACCTATCTTGGCGCTATGCATATGAGCGTAGGCGGATCTCGCGTGCTTGAGGGGGTGCATTGCTCCATTGTCATCGCGCGCCCTGCGGAACGGACCGTCGTCGTACAGATCGTGGGCCTCGACGTCGGGGAGCTCGGTCGTACTCCGTTTTCCGCATTGGATGAGGTGATCAAGGAGTGCACCCCACTCGAGATGTTCATCGACGCACGCGATGCACGCGGCCCCAGCGTCGATGTGAGCGCGCACTGGGCAGGCTGGCTGCGAGCGAACCGCGAGCACTTCCAGCATATCAACATGCTGACACGGTCACGATTCGTTCAGCTCACCGCGGACTTCGTGCAGCACTTTGCAGAACTGGGTGATCGAATGCGCATCTTCACCGATCCATCGGCATTCGACACCGCACTCCAGCTAGCGGTACGCTGATAGCCACTCGAAGCCCGCGTTCAGATTCTTAGCCCGCAGAGGCGCGAACTCGACCCGAGATTGGACGACGACCTCGACCCTGCAGTATGCCAGAACGCGGCCGAGCAGTCCGTACTGCGACTCAGGGCTCCCAGCTCCAGCTCTTCAACGTCACATCGGGCATGCTGCAGTTGTCGTCCGTGGCACCGTCGGCGAAGCCGCAGAAGCTGCCGCTGGTCTTGCTCGTGTTGGCACCGCGTAGCTCCAGATCACCGAGCAAGGTCGCGGTGCCGCTGACGCTCTGGGGACGCTCGAAGAAACCGGGCGCGTAGGGCCAGCCGAGGCGCACAGTCGCGTTTCCGCTCACGGTCAAGCCGGATCGGAGCACGCTGAGTCCAGACACGGTGCCGCCGTTGACAGTGGCGCCGTCCACGATGGCGAGCTCGTCGATGCGCGCATTGGCGCCCACGGTTCCCGAGAGCACGGCGGCGTAGGGCCCTACGTAGGCGCCTTCCGCTACGTTGGCCGCGTTCGAAACCCAGCCACCGCCGTTGCTCCAGCGCTTGCCTGTTGCCGAAGGATTCGGGGCGTCAGGCTGAGTGCCTTCGGGGGCCGCGCCCTCTATCTCGAGCATGTAGGGGTAGCGATAGATGGTCGGGTAGGCCTGGTCCCAAACGATGTGCTGCTGCTCTTTGGGCGTGGCGACCACCACCAGGAAGAGCGATTCTCCGGGTGAGGTACAGAACCTCAGGGCGCCCTCGGAGCCGCGTTGCAGGGAGCTATAGCGAGGCTTCGAGAGGCTCGCGTCGGTCGCAACCAGACCCCAGCGCCAGTCGGAGCTCGCGGCATCCTGAACGACGCCGCGAAACTGCACGCGCACCTCGGTTGCGTCGGGCTCGACGATAAGTCGCACGATGTTGTAGCCCCAGCGTTGCGGCGCTTGCAGGGAGTGCACCGTGTAGCGCTGCGTTGCGCCCTCCATCGGCACGAGACGCGTGGTGCGAAGGCGTCGTTCGGGGCTGCTGGTGTCGGTGACTTTCCCGTACTTGCTGCGGTAGACAGCGCCTTGATCGCTGCCATCGGGATTGCGGTAGTCCCAGGTGACATTGTGCATGGCCCACTCGCCGAAGAAGTCGTTGAGTTGAGACACCGTAAAGTTTCGCGTCGCTGCGATGTTCGTGAAGGGATCGTTGCTCGGGGTCGGAGCGTTCCAGATGTCGTTGACGGCGCCGATGCAGTACTTGTCCTTCAAGAACTCCATGAACTGCCAGTTGCAGTAGCGGTCTCGCGTGGAGCCGAGATAGAGGTGTGGCGCGTTGACTAACATCTCGGAGCAGTGGACCTCGCCGCGATACTCCTCCAATTGGTGCGCGCTGAAGTTCGCGTGACTTTCGTAGATCCAGCCACAGAAGTTGTTCGCGGCGGGACCGCCACAGGCGAGACCCTTCGTCTGAGATTGCACCGCGTGCATGAACTCGTGGGCCAGGCCCCAGTGGTCGCTGGTGGCGCCGGGACCAACCCACATTCCCATGTAGCCATTTCCCCAGCCGCCACCGGTGAGTCCCCAGCCGTTGTGAACCACGATGCTGGCTTTGAACTTGGTGGTGCTATCGCAATAGGGCTCGGGGAGGAGCATCGTGGGCCCGAAGTAGGTTGGCCAAATCAGGTTCTCGAGCGTGTCGGTAGCGCTCTTGCACTGCTGCGAGGTGATGGTGCCGGCCGGCGCGTGCACGGCGAAGTGTGTGCTCTCGCATTGCACGGGGTCGTTCGTGGTGGAGCCCGGATTCGTCCACGTACCAGGTTTGCACTGTTTGGGCTCGGTAGGGCAGTCCTCGGCCCACTGCGTCGTCGTGACGCCCGGCTCGCATCGCTCCTCGGAGTCGGGGAAAGAAGCATCGTGTGCCGACGCATCCCCGGAGGCCCCCGAGTCGTCGTCACCCGGTTCTCTGCCGCCGTCTTCGAAGGTTTCGCCCGGCTCTGCATCTGGCGCGCGGTACTCGGGATCCGCGGCGCAGCTAGCGAAGCAGAGCAGCAGGCAAGGCGCGGCAGACAGGAAAACCTTCATGGGTTTCGGAATCGCGCAAAACTTCGGCGGAATCAAGCTCGGAGTATCCTCTCGGCCCGAGCTACAAGGAGAGCGAAAAACTGCACCATGGTTTCGCATCGATCACGCAGCGCATGATCCTCACTCTCGTAGCAGCGTGTCGAGTCTGTGGCGCGCTTCAGCCGCGCGCTCGCTTTGGCCTGTGTCGCGCAGGTTAACGCCGACGCTTGTGTCAGGTCTTGGCCACGTATTCAGAGGGCGAGAGGCCTGTCCAGCGCTTGAATGCGCGGGCGAAGGCACCAAGGTTCTCATAACCTAGGAGAAAGGCCACCTCTGTGATGGAGTTGCGCTTCTCTCTCAGATACGCGCATGCCAGCTCTTCGCGGGTCTCGCGCAGCAGACGCTCATAGGTCGTGCCGTGATCTTTCAAACTACGCTGCAAGCTCCGCACACTCGTAGCGAGCTTCTTGGCCACGAGCTCAGGAGAGAGTTCGCCGCCCATGTTCTCGGCCATGGTCGCTCGGACGCGATCGACGAGTGAACCCGCCTCGATGCGCGCGAGATATTCTCGGACTGCCGCGTCGCTGTAGCGGGCCAGCTCGGGATTGCCGGTGGGCAGCGTCTTCAAAAGAAGGGTTTGGGAAAACGAGAGTGCATCGACGTCGCAGCCAAACTGTACAGGACAGCGAAACGTCCGTTCGTAGGGTGCGAGGTCCTGGGGGCGCAAGCGCCGCATCGTCACGCCCTCGAGAGGAAAGCGCTCGCCTGACAGCAGCCGCAGCGCGCGCGCGATGAGCGCCAAAATGGCGTCCATAGCCTCCAAGCCCCCCGTCTCGTAGCCGGTCTTCAAGCGCACGAGGAGCCGCGCGCTCTCTGCGTGAGTAACAAGCTCCACCGCCGCGACGTCACTTACGAGGTGGTTGAAACGCACCAGTCGTTCCACGGCTTCCTGCAGGGTCGCGCTCGCCAGCATGGAATGGCCAAGGGCGTGAAACGTGGTGTGACGAATGTACTTCGATGCGCGAAGGCCGAAGGCAGGATCCCCTATGCGTTCCGCGGCCCGCTTCCAAAGGCGCGCCATGGCCACGACCGGAAGACGCGCATTTGGGTCGCTCAAATCCGAGTGCGCTAGACCTGCGGCCTCCAAGAGCTCGCTCGCTTCGATATCCTGCGCGCTCAAGGCGTCCACGATGGTGCGCACCCAGCTTGCTAGGACCGAAGGAACAGGTTCGTGCGCCATGTCGCCCGAAGCATGTGAGAAACCAAGGGCCGAAGGCAAGCCGCAGAGACCCCGGGGCAGCGCCGCGCCGTTTGGCGCGCTCGGATCTACGCTTGGCGCGTGGTGCAGAGCGCAAGGCGCAGGCTCGGCATAGGTTTCAGAGGCCCAGCGAAAGAAAACCTCGATGAACCCTGTTCCTGACGCCGTGGAACGGCGCTCTGGCCCCTCGGAGAGCACCGCTCCTGAGGCCCGTGCACCTAGCATTTTGCGCCGCGAGCTGCAGCGCGTGAGTGATGCGTATCGCGAGCGGCACCCGTTACTTGCCCATCAGGACGCGATCGGGATCACGATCTTCGCGCTGAGCTGCTCTGCCATTGTCGGTGCCGGGTGGGCCTATGGCCTCGGCGCGCTGCCAGCGTACGTCGTGATGTTTGCCTCCGCCTTTTTCATGTCGCTCCTCCATGAAATCGAGCACGACCTGATTCACCGCCTCTACTTCCGAAACAACAAGCTCGTCTACAACCTGATGATGGCGGGAGTTTGGCTCTTTCGTCCGAGCACCATCAACCCCTGGACACGCAGGGACCTGCACCTGCATCACCATCGTGTATCGGGCACCGAGAGCGATCTAGAAGAGCGCGGCATTACGAACGGTGAGCGATGGGGGGTACGGCGATTGCTGATGACCGTCGACAGTATGCTGGCTATCTATCTGCGCCTTCCCACCATCAAGAGCATGGTTTGGTCGTATATCCGCGCGCAGAAGCCGGCGAACCGCAGTGAACAGCGCAAGCTACTCTGGCGCAATCGCTTGAGCTACTTCCCACTCGGGCTCGTGCACTACACGCTGTGGCACGCTTGGCTCTTCTTTCAAGCGTATCGCTTGGTTTTGGGGCTGCGTGGCCTGAACACGGCGTTGCCGCCCGCGATGCTCGAGGTTCTTCAGGTCGTCGACTTTCTTGTCATCGTGTGGCTGCTGCCGAACGTCGTGCGCACGTTCTGCCTACACTTTGTGTCGTCCAACATGCATTACTATGGTGACATCGACCCGCGAAACACGGCGCAGCAGACGCAGGTATGGACATCGCTCTGGTTTGCTCCGCTACAGCTGTTTTGCTTCAACTTTGGCGGGACGCACGCCATTCACCACTTCGTTGTACAAGAACCCTTTTACTTGCGGCAGCTCGTGGCCAAGGAATCCCAGCGCTTGATGCGAGCGCACGGAGTGCGATTCAACGACTTTGGGACGTTCTTGCGTGCGAATCGCTGGCATCTTGCACAGGAAACGAGCGATGTTCGGAGTGAAGAATCGCCGAACCTTCACGGGAAAATCTTCAGACAGCCCTGACCCGTCAGTATTTTTGCGCGCACACACCAAGAAATCGCCTGAGCTTGGCCATTACGGATGCGGACATATATGAACCATTTGCATAAAACAGCGTGGCTTTTGGGGGCGTTGGCGCTTGCGGCGTGCGGCGTGACCCCGGCTGCCATTGGTGAGGCTGGAATCATTCCAGGTGACGGTAATTCGGGCGACGGCGACCTTGGCGGAGGCGGAGGCGATGGAGATTTCGGCACCGGCTTACCCGGCGACACCGGTGACGGGGACGTCGATATCGATACAGGCTGCGGCGAAATCGAGAAGACAGCCGAGGTAGAGGGTGGCCCCGTCGACATCATCCTCGTGCTCGATTCTTCGTTGAGCATGGCGCAGGGCATTTGCAACGTATCCACCAATCTCACGGCATTTGCTGCAAGTGTGGGCGACAACACGCATGTGGTAGCGCTCTACGATATGGGGATTTTGGGAGTGGCAGCTTTCGGCGCATGCGGTAGTGCTGATCCGCTCGCAGATACCCCCCTCGCCAAAGATCCGAAGCGCTATCAGCATGTGGTCGCCGCAGTCGACAGCAGCGATGGCCTGACCGTCGTGGTGAACAACTTCGACAAGTACAAAGGTTTTCTGCGAGCCAATGCGGCCACGCACGTGATCATGCTCTCAGACGATAATGCTTCGTTTCCGTTCTTGCTTGCGGACGGCTTCAAGTCGCAGATGGAGAGCAAGCTCGGTCACAAGTTCTACTATCACGCCATCGTCAACGATGGGAGCTGCGTGCAAGTGCTAGGCGGAGTAGGTACCGAGCACATCAATTTGGCCAAGGCCACCGGCGGTAAGACGCTAAAGATTTGCAGCACCGACTTTGCGCAGCTCTTCAAGGAGCTTGAAGCCGCCGTGGTCGCCACGGTTCCACTGCCCTGCGATTTCGAGATACCAGTCCCACCGCAAGGGCAGGAAGTCGACGTGGAGAATGGTGTTCGCGTGCTCTTCACGCCTCCAGGTAGCTCCAGGGCCGAGTTCCCCCGCGCCACGGACAATGCGCAATGCGGCGATGAACTCGGCTGGTTTGCAAACGCCGAACAGACGCGCATCGAGTTTTGCCCCACGGCGTGTGAGCTCGTGAAGGACGGCGGAGCGCTCTCTATCGGTTTCGGCTGCGGGGCTATCCTGCTGCAGTAGGAGACGCTGTAAGAGCCACAAACAGGAGCGTCGGGCGAGGAGTGTGGTCTGCAGACAGGATGTATTGTCGTCGAGCGCACCGCTCTTTTTCACGCGCGCGAGCAACGAACGCAGCACCTGATCGAGGTATCCGAGCGTGCCCTTGTAGCGCTCTTCTCGTACGTGAACATAAGCGCGGTGAAGAAGCCAGTGCGGTAGCCGTAGTGCTTGTGGCGCTCGCGCATACGCTGAAACACCGGACGCTCGAAATCCAAGCCTCATACCTGCAGCGTCCTCACGAGCCCTGTATCCACAGATGCAGAAAGTGTTTTCGTACCGGCCAAAGCCTCGGATGCGACGTCCCCCGACATGAACTGTGCGTGCGAATTTTCGTAGCAACCAGGCTCGGACGTCGCCCGCCTCGGGCGATGCAGCACGCAGAGTCCGTGTCTAAATGTACTTTGGCGACGGGGAAATCGTGTGCGAGTGTGTGTGCAGACGCAGGACTTGGTGCCGAGGGGGCGAAAGGTCATGAACGAGCAGACACGCGCGTGTCGACGCACGGTCGACGCGCTTTATCGAGCGCTGCGAAGTGACACTATGATCAAGCTTGCGTGGGGCACACTGGCCCTGTTCGCAGCCACCCTTGCGCTCAAATTCGAGTACCTGAGAAGCGCCTATCAGGGCAAGGGCATCTCGTTCATCGTCACTGAGATGTCGAAGGGGAACGATCTGCCGGCGCTGCTCATCGCGATGCAGATCATCAGCCAAGACGTGCTCGAAGTGATCCTGCTCGGCTCGCTCACGCTGCTCTTGGTTCGCGCTACGCCGAGAGCAGCACGCCCTGCCACATACATCGCGGTTTCCGCGTTTCTGCTCGCGCTCCTCGGCCTGAATCACCTTTCGTTCACGGAGATCGGCACCTTCGCCTCCTATGAGACCTTGGTGACAGCGGTGGTGTTCGTCACCTCCTACGGCACGATGGCGGCCAACTACTTCACACCGAAGACAGCCGCCTTTTTTGCGATTGGCATGATGTGCATCACGTTTTCACCCACCACCTTCTGGCTGTGCAGCAGGCGGCCACTCTTAGCCCGTGCACAAGCTGCGCTCCCGGTGTTAGGGCTCGCAGCCGCGCTCGTGTGCGCTGCCCTGAGCGCCCTCGCCTCCCTGGTCTTCCCGAGTGGGCCCTTTCCGCTACGGGGAGCATGGAGTCGGATGGCCCAGGCCGCGTTCGCCTACGCCTCGGTGGCGTACGACGTAAAGCTGGCGTCGGACCCAAGCCAGCTCGTCCAGGCCTACACGAGACTCGTCACGTTCGACCAGGGAAACCACACACACTCATTGTTGGCTCCAAGACTCGAGGAACGGATTCGGCCTCGCCATGTACTCGTAGTCGGACTCGAAACCGCGCCGCGGGCTTACTACCCGCTCACCAGCGGCTCCCCAGACTTGCCTGCGTTCAGACGTATGACCTCAAGGGCGATCGTCAACGAGCATCACTACACCAACAGCCCCTTCACGCGCGTCGCAAACTTCAGCATGCTGAGCGGCCTCTATCCGCCGAATTCGGGTCTGCCAAGCCGCATGGGCCATATCTCCTGCAACGCACTCGGCTCGACCTTGCGCGACCGGGGTTACCGCACGCACTACATCGACTCCTGGGTGCTCGATTGGCTACCCGGCTCAGGAGAGCGCCGCCAAGCCCACGACCTCGGCTTCGAGCTGGTCACCGATCGCAAGCAGCTGCGTGACGACGGCAGCTTCGAACAGCTCCTCGCCGCCGAGGCCTCCTCCTTTGACCTAGCCTTCGAGAGCATCGTTCAAGCCCATCACGAAGGGCGCAAGGCCGCAGTGTTTCTCGGCACCATGCTCGGTCACTTTCCGTGGGCCGCTCCGAGAGGCCAGGAGAACGACGACGGCCCAACGAAGCTGAAGAGGTTGGCGAGGTCGCTCGACGGACTGTTTGGACACCTGCTCGAGAAGCTCGAGGCGGCCCGACTCGACGAAGACGTGTTGTTGCTTGTCGTCGGCGATCACGGGCTGCGCTACGCCGAGGAATTCCACTCCGTGGGACGCAAGTTGGCGCACGACAACCGCGCCTTTAATGTGCCCTTCCTGCTTTACGCTCCGGGGCTCACAGACACGACCGTGCGCATCCCTTGGCCCACGAGTCACGTCGACATCACGCCGACTCTCTTGCACTTGGTGG
>CAZEWA010000190.1:0-10291 GCA_964515685.1 uncultured Polyangiales bacterium
TGCACGTCGCCGAACGGCGAACTCGACGATGCTCTCAAGCACAGGCGCCTCTATTTCCAAACAAGCGCGCGATGGCGCGCTTCTATGTCTAAGCGGTCAACGCTCGAGCTCGCTCTTGAGCACGAACGAACCATCGGTGACCAACACATCACCTTCGAGCAGGCCGCGCACGATTTCCACGTACTCGCCCGTCGCAGGCCCTAGCTCCACCGGACGCGCCACGTAGCGGTTGTTTCCGATGGCCAAAAAGACGTTGGACTCTCCGTCTACACGGATAACCGAACGACGCGGCACATTGAGCGCTTCGCGGGTCTCGCCCTTCGTCATGAGACGGGCGTGGACAAACTGTCCCGGACGCAAGAGACGCTCGGGATTCAAGACCTCGATACGCACGCGTGCGGCACGCGTAGCCACATCGATGGTCGCGTCCACGTAGCTCACTGCACCACCGAACACGACACCGGGATGGGTCTCGGAAACGATCTCTACCTTGTTGCCTTCCGCGACATGCGCGAGATCGCGCTCGAAGACGTCCAGCTCGACCCACAGGCTGCTGAGGTCGGCAATGCGCAAAATCGGGTGCGTGGGGTCGACGACCTGGCCAAGCACCGCATATCGCTCGATGACCTCTCCCGCGATAGGTGCGCGCAATGTAATGCGGCGCGGGCCTTCACCTTTGTCCAGTGCGACGAGGTCCGCTTGCGTCAGTCCCATCGCCAACAGGCGCTGCTCGGCGCCTCGCGCCTCAGCGCGCAGCGCCTTCGCGGCCGCCTTGGCTCGCTCGACCACTGGGGCACTCGAGAGCTGCCTCTCGCCGAGATCCGTTTCACGCTGGGCATGGTTGTCAGCAGCGATCAGATTTGCGCGCGCCGAGAGCAAGTCCGCCATGGCATGGCCCAGCGAGTTGCTCTCGATTTCCGCGAGAGCATCGCCCTTTTGGACCTTGTCACCGATGGAAACAAACATGCGCGTGATGCGACCTTCGATGCGCCCGCCTACGTCCGCGACGTTGTCGGCATCGAAGTTTACGGACCCCACCAGCTTGAGCATCGGAGACAGCGAGCGCTTTTCGACCTTCTCGGTTTTCAGCTGCGCGCGCTTGGCGAGCTCGGGCGACAAGGTGACTTCTCGGCTCGCCACAACTTCGGCCTGTGCGGCCTTGGCGATAGGCTCAGTTCCCCCGGCCCCACTTCCCCAAGACTCCACACCGATGCCGACGGCAAGTCCAGCGAGTGCACCCGCAACAACGCCCATGTAACCCTTCATGGTGCTCCCTCCAAACCGCCGATGGCGCGATCCAGTGCGATACGCGACATCCACGCATCTTTCAATGAGTTGACCCTACGCGTGCGCAACGAAAACGCGCTGCGTCTCGCGGCCAACAGGTAAAAATAGTCTACCGCGCCGGCCTCCAACATCTCATTCGTCATAGCCAAGGCGCGATCGGCAGCACTGCTCGCCTGTTCCTCGAGGGCGGCAAGCTCAGCGAGCGACGCTTCTAAGCGCTGCAACGCCACGGCCGCCTCACGGGCCACGGTGTGCTCTGCTATCTCACGTTCCACCATGAGCGCTGCCGCTTGCCCCTTCGCAACCGCCCGCTCGCCCTGATTGCGCAGAACCACGGGCAGCTCAAAAGCGACGCTCGCGCCGAGTGAGGTCTGCCTATCTCTGTTGCCCTGTGCCTCACCCTCGGCCGCCACCGTAACCGGGGCGATGGCCTGCTTGCGTAGACGCGTATCCGAGCGCTGCAAGCGCGCGATTCCACCGTCCAACGCAACCATTTCACGGCGACGCTCTAGGGCGCGCTTCACGACTTCCTCAGGGGTCAACCCATCGGGCATGCGCGGAGCCACCAGAGCCTCTACGCGGACCGGCTCCGTCGGCGGTAGATCGAGGACCTGACGCAGGGCTGCTTGGGCGTCGATGACGTCCTTGCGCGCACGTGCCGTATCGGCGCGCGCCTCGCCGTATTCGCGCTCAGCAAGCGCGACGTCGAGCAAGGTCGCCGCTTGTGCGTCGAAGCGCGCCTGAATCCGTGAAAGTACACCCTGCGCGTTCTCTGCGCTCTGATCGGCGACAAGCTGAGCAAGCTCGCCTGATGCCAAGAATACGTAGGATTCGCGCGCCGCTGCGCGTACCTCGTTGCGAGCCACCTCGAGGCGTGCCTCCGCTTCAGAGATGGCCGCGTTGGCTTCTCCACGCCACGCCCTGCGCTTGCCGGAAAAGTCGAAAGGGAGGCCGACTACGGCGCCATATGTGGCCGCGCGCTCGTCGGGCTTGCCGACCAATGCACGCAGCGCCACCACGGGATTGCCTACGACCGGCATCGTGCCGAATGCCCGGTACGCCTTCGCGGCTTCGAGCGCCGCGGTCGCACTTCGAATGTGCGGCGAGGATTCGAGCGCACGGCGCTCCACGCTCTCCATCGTCCAGGACTGGGAGGATTCCGCTTGCGCAGAGGGGAGAACAAATCCCAAGGCAAAGGCAACGACAGCCGTTGCTCGCGCGCGCGAGATGGTTGCTTCGAACATTCAGGCGACCTGCGAAGGGTTCCGCCGAAAATTCTTCCGACGAAACAAAAGTGGCGAACAGACCGAGAGAGCTTGGCGACTCTGTTCCTCTCGAGCAACATCCTTGAGCACGAATTCCGCATTATTTCGCTTACTAAAGTTACGGATTCGTCATTTCAACTTGTGCCCGAGCGAAGACTTTCGGGGGTATGGTTCCCCTACGGCTCTGGGGTAAGCGGAGGTCGATAGATGCGCAGGCTAGCTATGCCCTGTGCGGCTCCTCGCAACTCAAGTAAATGCGGCCCGTTAGGCAGCCCCTGTGCAAGCGTGATGCTCGCCTCTGACCCGCGACGTCCTGGCGGAGCCAGCCAGAACTGGTCAACGCCTCGTGGAATCACGTTCCAGCTGATTTCGAAACGCTCGGGGACCTGGCGACCCGCAAGCTCCATGGCGTAGCGCGCCCACCAATTTTCAGGCGAAATGATCACGCGTTTCGAATTGGAAACAAAGGGTTTGTCCGAACGTCCGTCGCCATCGAATCCTGTTTTGGAGCCGAACAGGCGAAAGGCATAGCGTTCCGGTTCCCGCGAGAGCGTCTCCACTTCGAGGCGAAAGCGCTCATCGATGCGTGCGGCTTCCGCACCGATGTCTACGATGAGAGGCCATTTGCCTGCAGACGGGGACAGCGCGCGAGTTAGCGAATACAGCTCTCTCCACTCTGACGGCGGCTTGCCATCAATGAGCACGCGGTAGGAATCTGACGGCCATTTCTGTGCGGGGTCAAACACCACATCCACGCGATTGCCAGTGAAAGGCACGCGCAAGACGCCTTCTCCCCAGTCCACGTCCTTGCCCACTTCGATGCTGCGGACCCAATCCTCTGCGGGTGAGGTCTGCCGTCTGTCGCGAACGAGGCAGTCCTTGACGCTCTCGGCGAGGAGATAATCGCCGTGCGCATTCGGATGGATTTCGTCTTGCAGCAGCGCGCTCGGAGCCAGCCCGTAGTGCTTCAGATAGCGCTTCCAAACAGCCCGAGGATCGCATAGACCGGTCTGAAACCGGTCTGCCACCTCGGGCAACCAGCGCTGGTTCATGAACTCCGACCAGGGCGAGCTGTCGATCCGAACAAGATCCCGTTGGGTCTGCTCCGTAAAGTCTGAGTCATGCGTGACATGGTCCGTCTGAATCATGATTTCGGCGGTAGTCCGCTCCCGCACGCGCTGTATCAGGTCGGCATACTTATCGTGGGCGCCGTAGGCATGGAAGACTAGAAGATCGGGATAGAAACTGTAGACATCGGTCTCCGCTGTTTTCACCAAGCGCTGAGAGGGAAACCCGCCTAGGGCTCGATTCTCGATTACCAAATCTGCGTGAGGGAATGTGCGGCGCAGGTTCCGCTCGACTTCCACAACCCAGCCCTGCTCCGTGATGGACTGCCCGTAAAACAAGATGCGGACGCTCTTGCGCATCTGCGGTCGACTCGTGGCGAGCAACGTCATCGTGCGCTGAATATGTCGACTCGCCTTCCGTGCGTGAAACACGTTCTGCGGAAAGCCTTGTGCACCGCCCTGCGGGCATGGAAGCCAGGCGAGCCCCAGGAGCAAGCACGTAACTCCCGCGAACGCTGCACTTCCATACAGTCGGCGCCTGCTGAGTTCCATCAGCGCGACATTAAGCTACGCAGGACGCCGTCCGCCACATTTCCCAACACAAACCCCGCACCAAAGAAAGCAACCGGCAAAAGCTCCCGATGGAAACGGATCAGACGTTCCGTATAGGCCGGGGGCCAGAGGACGAAAAAGGCGGTAGCGCGCGCAAATACGGTGCCCCACACCACCCCAATCCCCCCGTACAGCGCGTAGCCGACCGGCATGGCGATAAGCAAGGAAATCGAAGCCAGCAGCGCGCGACGAAAACCGAAATGCGTGTGCCCGCGCGCAAAGAAAGCGCTCTCCCAAGGCGTGACCATGAGCCCAATCGAGGCACGCACCGTGAACACAGCAAGCATGGCGCTCGCTGCGTGGTAGCGCTCGTCATAGAGCAACTCGATAAGAAAGCCCGACATGGCGGCAAGCCCGCCTAGAGCGATATGGCAAGCGGCATCGAAATACAGACGAATGCGGTAGAAGACCCGCGAGAACGTCTCCGGCGCACTTTGGAAAGTGCGGGACATGGTCGGATAGATGACCGAGTTCACGATACGAAAACCAAGAGACTCTGGTAGATCTGCGATGTTGGTCGCGAGGTTGTAGAGCCCGAGCGTCGCAGGTCCGAGCACGCGGCCCAGCATGGCTGAATCGCCGCGAGTCGACACCACCGTGAGAGCCGACGAGAAGAAGATCCAACGCCCAAAGCGCAGCACATCGCCGCGAATCTTGGGGTCCATATGCCACTTGTCGCGGTGGGCACTCCCCGGCAGCCAATGACTGAGGCCCGCAAACAAGACGGCGCCCACAAACTGGCCTATCAGCAGCGAAATGAGACCGTATCCAAGGTACGCGCCGATAAGATTGATAGCGACGCCGACACTCTGCGTCACAAGCTCGAGCTTCAACAACGCGCCCAATCGCATGTGCCTGTGGGCCGAAAAGATGCGCGAGGACGCGAAGCTGTGCGCGAAGGTGGAGAGGGTCGCGACGGGCACGATCCAGTACATGCGCGGCTCTTTGAACCAGACCGCAGCGGGCCAAGTGGCAAGTAGCGTGACAGCCGAGATGGCGAGTCCGCGCACCACTTGCATGCTCCAAACCGTGTTGAGGAAGTCGTCGCTGTCGCCCTTGGGGTCCGCAACTACGGACTGCGCAAGCCCTACATCCGACAACATGTGCAGGCTGAAATGGATCAGTTGCACCATCGCGAGCAGCCCGAACACCTCCGGCTCGAGCATGCGCGTGAGCAACACGTTCGAGCCGAAACGAATCACCAAATTGAGCACGTAGGCAAACGTCTCGACGAAGGCGCCGCGTGCTGCACGCCGCATCACGGTGGCGCTGTCTTGGCCACTCGCCACAGCGCTCGGCCGATCGGCTTCCGGCAGGTCGGTTGTAGGCACCTCAGGATGAAGTTCTAGGCTTATCCTGGGCTCGGGGGGTGGCGCGCTTTGAGAGTGGGACGACACAAACCTCGAGACAGTTTAGCGCGGACACCCTGCGTTGGAGTGCTGATCTTTACCTGTGGATGCGCTCGGCAGGGCCTGCCCCCCTGCCGTGGACTACCGAAGGATCGCTCGAAGCGATGCTGCGACGTCACGGGCTTGGGGCGGCTGACAAGCCCCGCGCTCGCTGGCCGACGTCGCCGAATACCGGTCGTTTACGATTCAGATCTTGCGCTTTTTCGATGCAGGACCCACACGCTTGTCACGCTCGAACGTTGCGCGCATGCCCCAGCCACAAGCAAAGATTGTCCCCTTCGTGAGGACCCAAAGCACGGGAATGGACGGAGGCTGCTCTGGGAAAGGACCTTCCCCATCTGTAAAGTAGACAAGAGAATCAGCCGAAAAAGACCGTAAGATCTTTGGCTCGAACACGGGTCGCAAGTCGGTTCCGCCCCGTCCTTCTACTTCGTGGAGACTCTTTACGAACGGATAGCTGCGCACAATCTTGGTATCGCATTCCACGATCGTAAGACGTGCGACTTCACTCATCGCCGTAAGCTGCTTCGCGATTTCGGAAAGTTCGCGCGGCGTCATGCTCATCGAGGTGTCGATCACCACAAGTACGTGCGGATGCAGAACCGAGCGGTGCTGATAGCCCCGCCCTGGGACCTCACCAATACGGCCGGGAAATCGGCGATTGGGTCGCGACCACGTGTGGATGGGCGCCCGCGCTTGGGCGGCAAAGCTGCGAAGAGCCTTGCGCCAATCGATCTCGACTTCACGCGTCCCCTCGCCGCCGAGTTGCAAGAGCAGCTGCTCAGGTGTGGCCCCTGCCAGTCGCGCAGCTTCCGGATGCGCCACGCGTGCTCGCTCCGCGTCCTCGTGTCCTGCGTCCTTCGTCCGCGAGAGAATCTGGCGCGTTTCTTCGAGTCCGGCTGGCGGTGGAGAGACCTGCTGCTGCCAGGTATGCTCATCGACACGTGCACTGTCACGTGCAGCCTTGGGAGTTCGCCCCGCGGCCTTGGCTTTACACAGAAGCTCATAACGCTGCAGCGTGCTCTGCCCGGCGCGTACTCCCATGGCTTCGAAATGCTGCCAAAGTATGGGACTCGGCAAAAGCTCGGTGATGTACTCGTTGGCGCTCATCTCTTGCGCAAGGCTCATCAACTCAGGCTCGGCCGCATCAAAAAACTTTGGGTGCGACAAGTGCCCGAGCACGAGATGATGCACTTCATGCAGCAGGATTCCCCTCAAAAACTGGGGTTCTCGCTGCATCTGCTCGACGTTGATGTGCAAGTAGTACCGGCCGCCTCGCCCAACGACGCCGTGCAGCGATAGCCCCATCGCAGGCACACTGGGGTCCAACACGGGTTCTACGAACGCGAGCACATGGGTATAAAAGGGATAGCGGGCCAAAAAGCCATCTTCCCGCGTGTACGCCGCAAGAAAGCTCCGCAAGTCGCTCGTCGCCTCCGGCGCCTTCATGCCGGAGGCCGAATCGGCGTGACGTTGATTTGCTGCAGCGCCTCCGCCAACGGCAGTCCCCAGCGCTCCCCAAGCTGCAGCAAGAAGTGCCCCATCGAAGCACGTTGCGCATTCGACTTACGCAACTCGAGCGCATGCGCGGGAGCGAGCACGTGGGCGCGCACCGCCGTGACAAGTAAACCTATCCGGTGATGTTTGTAGGGGTCGATCTTCCACTCCTCGACGCGCTGAAATGCCGAGCTTCCCCCGTAGTTCTGCAGCACGTCTTTGGGAGCTACGTCGACGAGTGTGACCGCGGTGGAATTTTTGCTGAGTGCAGCCTGCAGCTTTTCACGATAGTCGCCAGGCAAGTCCGCGATGAAAGCCTCGAGGCTCGCCAGCGTCAGGGCGCGCTTCCCTATCAACACACCGCACTCCGGGCCGGACAGAACGCTCATGCTACGCGCCACGAGCTCGTCTATCCGGTCTGCCTCCCCCGCCTTTTTCCAAGCCTGAATGCGCTGTGCGTGTGGACCCTTCGGTGTGTAGTCTCGCAGCAGCTCGAGTACGTCGATCTCAAGCGGACGTGCGGACAAAGCCGAGCTCGATGCCAAGGCAGTGACCCAAACGGAAGGCAGGTAGCCCATAAGCACATCACGCACGAGCTGCTCATCAGCAAGTTCCCGCGGCGTCATGCTGGAGAGCAGGCTGCCTGCATAGGTCCAAGAACGCGGCGGCACCGACTCGAACACGCGCTCATGGGCTCGCACGAGCGCCGTGACTGCGGGGTGCACCTGATGGGCCTCGGCCCACGCAAGCCACGCGGCGCGATCGGGGCGCACCTCAATCTGCAGAAAGCGAGCTCGCAACGCTGCGTCGAGGGGCGTGACTTGATAGTCGCCGTTCTCGGGATTGATCGCGGCAAAGCAAGCCCAGCCTTCCGGCAAGGTGTACTCATGCAGCGAGCGCGCAGTGAGCAACTGCAAGGCCGGCTGCTGTATGTAGCGCTCAGCGCGGTTCAGCTCCTCGAGCATCAGAATGCCCGCCCCCTCCCGCGGCAAAAAGCGCGGCAACGCATAGCTAGTGCGACCGTCTTCAATCGTCGGCAATCCGACAAGATCTGGAGGCTCGAGCAAGGACAGATCGAGCACCGTGTGGGCGATGCCCAAGCGCTGAGCGAGTTGGCGCACCAGCTCCGATTTCCCGATGCCGGTGGCCCCTTCGAGCAACACGGGTCGTCGCGCACGGTAGGCCACCTCGAGGATGGCCTCCACTCGAGGCCCGATGGGCAAGGGCTCATTGGCTGACGTAGTGCTCTTCATCACTCACCAAGATGTAGCGCCAGGCCCACTCGTTCAACTCTCACTGCGCAGCAAGCACCGAAACCCCGTCGATGCGCAGCTCCTGGGCTACGCCTTCGCCATTCGAGCCCACGGCAAACAGCACCTGCGCGCGCTCCTGCCCCGACACCTCCCGTAAGCGTGCCTCAATCTCGCTGGCGCGGGCTTCTGGCACGTAGAAACGCAAGGGCTTGTCGACATACCGCGTCGAGATACGCGCAGAGCACGCGGCGGCGGGTGCGTCGCACCGGGTTTTGTATCCCTCGCTCACCAGATCGAACGGCTTGGCATCGAAACACAGGCAACATGCCTCGCGCGCATCGTCGCAGGCCTCGGCTGCACCCAACGTCTGCACACGCAGGCGATACTGAATGTAGTGCCCTCTCAGAAGATCACGAGGGTCGTAGCCCTCGACGGCGAACAGATAGCGCACGGAGCTGGCCGAGAAGCTGGCAGATCGAACGATCCCAAAGATCACGCACAGCACAGGCAACGCGACCGCGAATAGAACAAAGCCACGGCTGAGGTCGCTCTTTGGATCATTCGCCATGGCCGCCACCAGTCTGCATGTGCTGCGTCAATGCGGAGCTTTTCTTGCGCCAGAACCAAGCCAATCCGAGCGTCAAGATACCGCCGCTGATCAGGGCCATTCCGGTGCTCAGCAACGACCCAAACACTTCGAAATACACTACGAGCACGCGCAGCGCGATAAAGCCCGTAGTCGCGTGGAACGCGCGTCTATGTTCCGCAAAAAACAGGCCAAAGGCCACGACGAAAAGCCACCCGATTTGCAACAAGGCTCCCACGTAGTCGAGCGCAGGCCGCGCAAAACTTGTGGCAAAAACAAGTGACAAACAGGCAAGAAGGATCAGCCCCGACGCCGCATACTGCGCCTTGCGGGGCCACTCCAGGTACAGCTTCGGCATGAGCGCAGCACTGCCGAGTGCCAGGGCTAGGAGTACGAAGACGGCCCAGCTCAGCGTCTCTTCTGCTCGGATTTCCGTGTACCAAATGAACTGCGCAAAGAAGCCCGCGAGAAAGATGGTGGCCCAAGCGCCATCGTTGAACACACGCGACACTTCGGGACGCGCACGCTTCAGCCACGGTACACGTGAGACGAACGCGTAGAGCAGCGGAGACACAAAGCACAGACACACAACCGTGTTGAAAACCGCAGGGCTGTTGGGGCCAAGGCGCAGCTTTAACACGTCGAACCACGCATCGAAGGCCATGCCATGCGTCGACGCCAACCCCGAGAGCCACAAACCTGCAACGAAACGCGTGCGCACGAGCAGCATCAAAGGAGCTGTGGAAACGGACCACACGAGCAGCGCTTGGTAGAGCGGTGTGCCCGTTTGGTACACCTGTCCGACGAGGCCGAGTGACGCCAACACTCCGCCGTAAAGCAGCGCCACCAAGATCTCGCGCAAGAAGCCGTGCTGCGCGCGCTCAGTAGTGTAAACACCCCAGGCAAGCGCGCACAGGAGCAGGAGGTCGCTCCCAAGTTTCACGCTCGCTGGGATCGCATCCCAGTTGCTCGCAACCACGGAAATGAGCCCCAATGCGAGCGTAGCCGCTCCCAAGCTCCCCATGGCGTACTGGGCCACGGGCTTGTGCAGTGAGGCTTCGTGCCCCGCGATGCGAGCCGCTGTTTCCGAATCGATGAGCCCAGCTTGGACCCAGCGCGCGAGACTTCGTTGCAGACTCATGCGGTTCTCGCGCTCCCTACGCTGCTTACTTCTTACATGCTCCGGCGTGCAGCACAGAGACACCACTTGCGTACGCACCGCATCTGTTGCTGTAGGTCATGCCGTCGCAACCGCAAACTGGATCAAGCTCCTTGCTGCACGCTGCAGGCTTCGCATCGCACACGCCGGTCCCAT
>CAZEWA010000191.1:0-10190 GCA_964515685.1 uncultured Polyangiales bacterium
GTGTACATGCGGCCGGAGTTTCGCGTGACCCAAGATCGGCGCGGGGCCTACTTCTGTATGCGCGGAATTTTCTGAGGTGTCGTGTTTGGCCTCTTTTGGCTCGCCCGGATCACGGCACCTCAAAGCCCTCGGCGCGCAGCAGGGTCGTCAAAGCGATAAGCGGCAACCCCCCGATGGCGCTGAAGTCTGCGCAACGGATCGACTCGAACAAGGCGATGCCCAGGCACTCGATCTTGTAGCTTCCCGCACAATCGAGCGGCTGGTCGTGAGCCACATAGCGGGCGATTTCTTCTCGCGAGAGGGCGCGCATCTGGAGCTCGGTGACATCGGTATGCGTGATGAGGCGCCCATCCGGGCAGTGCAGGGCGATGGCAGTGATGAGGCGGTGGCTGCGTCCGCTGAGCTTTTGCAGTTGCGCCTCAGCGAGGGGCACGCTGCCGGATTTGCCGAGGACTTCGCCTTCGAGGTCCCCCACTTGGTCACAGCCGAGCACGTACGCATCGGGCGCGCGTTGCGCCACGGCGAGCGCTTTTTCGACGGCGAGTCGTTCCGCCAGGGTCTGAGGCGCGAGGCCCAAGTGTTTGACGGCGTCCTCGTCGCACTTGGGCGATTGGGTCTCAAACGCGAGTTTGAGCTGTGCGAGCAGGACTTTTCGATAGGGCGAGGTAGAGGCCAGGATGAAGCGCTTCGTCATCGCTCCGAAAACTACTCTGCGAGCGCGACCGCGTGGGACACGTTCGTGCGGCGCCGTGGGGAAAACACGACCTGGCCCGAGGTCCGCTCCGAGAGCACGCGCGTGGGCCTGACGCCCGGCGCAAGCCACGAGGCGGTGAGCTCGCTCGACGGAAACATCTGAAATAGCGCGGGCTGTTCTGGCAAGCGATCTACGAGTGCGCGCTCCAACATCATCGACGTGTATTGCAGCGCGCCCGCTTCCGGCGTGTTGGCGTTGAGGATGACGTCTACACCTTGCAAACGAGCGGTCTGGCGCAGGCCGTACAGGCGCGACTCGGCAGGGGCCCAGTTGTCGACCGCCACGCCATTTTCGCTGCAGCCGAAGACTCCGTTCTCTGTGTGCACGAACAGTGTTTGATTACCGCTCGTGTGGCCCGGCGTGCGCAGCAGCAAGGCGCCGCGCCCCAAGCTTAGGTCGTTGTCGGTGAGCACCACGCGCTCCTGGGGAATGCCGCGCTTTCCATCGCGCACAAACCAAGCCTGCTGCATCGGGTGCAGATTGTCCCAGTCCTCCCATTCGCAGCGCGGGGCAAGCAAGAGCGCACGCGGGAAGAGCCCTGGGACGTCGGGTTGGCCTGGGCCGCGTGTACCGAGCAGGGGTCTGAGGTCCTGCACGTGAAAGTGGTCGAACGCGATGACGTCGATGTCAGAAGGCGAGAGCCCCAGGCGCGCGAGCTGTTCCTCTACGCTGCCGTAGCGTGTCGTGAGTAGATGCTTGACCGCGAAGTCGCCCGCGAGGTCTGCGAGCTGTCGAAAAAACGGCGTGGCGAGGCCTGCTTCCACCGAGGTCGGATTGAAGAGGATGTTGCGGATTTCGCCGTCGAACTGCACCTGCACGAGCAGCGCACGGTGGGTCATGACGACGAAAGGCACGGGCACCCGGCACGCGCCCTGAAACGCGTACTTCGTTGGGTAGAGCAGCGTGCTCAGGGGCAGCGTGCGCACGGAGACCACGGAAGGGCCCGCGCGCAGAGCATCGCCGAGTCGCACACCGGCCCGCTCCAGGGCCGCCAGTCGAACGCCATGGGCGCTGTGGCTGTGAGCCTGATCCAAGTTGTGCAGCCTTCGCACCCAAGGCAGGCGCGGATCGACCGGATCGCCTAAACGCATGCTTTCCCCCTGTTCCACCAACCTCGACTTTTGCCATCTTCGTAGGGGCGTTTCAACGTGTCGTCGAGGGGCTTTCCTAGCTTGGAACAGCTCGGGATCGGATCAAGGCATGGCTTCGATCGAAGGCAGCGCCGTCTCTAGGTGGGCCTTGCCGTCCAGGGCTTCCGCCTCATGCGCGGGCGTAGTTTCCAGGCCAGTCGGATTTGGGACCTCGATATGCTGCTCCAGGGCCACCATCGAAGGAACCTCCTCACGGAGAGCCGCGCTCACGCAGTTTGTATGTTCCGCTTTGGGATTGCAGCGCGCGGGCGTGCGGGGGCCCAGCTCGAGCCATCCCAGTTTGGGATCCACAAAATCGCTTCCAATGAAGTGCGCACCGCTCTCGAGCGCAGCATCGCGGCGCCGCACGTCCTTGCGCAGATTGCCATCCGCACGGGTTCGAACGAGCATGCGTTGGCGCACGGCCTCGGCGATTTCACCGCGCATCGCCACAGGGTCGTCGTAGGAGGCTACAGCGGCGTACGGGTCGCCGGGATTGCCCGTGGCGAACATCAGACGGCCTTCGAGGCGAGGGCGGCCGCGTGCGTAGGAGCGCGTGTGGTTCTTGCGACCAAAGAGCACGAACACCACCTTGCCGCGGGACGCCTCGAGCGAGGGCCAGCCCCGTGTTTGCACGGCTTCTTGCAGCGAGGAGGCATTGCCCACGATGTCTTCCGGCACGATCAGCGACTTGCGCGAAAACACGCTCGAGATGGCGCTGTCGAGTACCTCCATGCGGCCCTGTAGGTTCGACGGCGAAACATCTTCTTTGGGCTCGATAAACACGAAGATTGGCAAGTGCGCGGGATGTTCGCTGGACCAGCCCTTGATTTGTTTGAGGCAGGCTTTGAGCGTGCGGCAACTGGAGCGCCCATCCAGGACCGGCAGGTGTCCTACGACCACTTCGCCGCCGCTGTAGCGAACGTCGAGCTCGATTTGCCGAACACCTTGCACATCGAGCTGCTTGTCGAGCGGCAGGTGGCTGTAGCGCCAGGCCTTCACCACGGCCATGCGCGGCGCTTGGTGGTAGCTGTTGTGGGAGCCCTTGAGCTGCACGTGGTTGAGCGCGAGTTCTTCTTGCCCGGACCCGGAGCTTGGGGCATCGGGGCTGGTCGCGCTGGGGTGCGCGAGCAACTGAGTGAAACTGCTGAGCTCCGCGTTTCGCGAGCACCCCGTGACGAAGGCGGCAGCGCACAGGGCAAGCGTCCAGCTCGGCCGATGCTGCCAGGGCTTCGTCCTCTTCGCCGCGTAAGCAGTTTCTACGGAAGCTTTTCCCGTTGGGCCCAGGCGAGGTAGAGTCTCGCCATGCTCTCTGATTTGGCGCAGCGTCTTCACGCTCGGTCCTGGTCCGTTTCTCGTGTCGGAATTCTGACGATCATGGGCTTTTGGCTTCCGCTGGGGGCGTGCGACAGCCCTAAAAGCGAGGCCATCGAAACAAATGGAAGGCCCGGATCGCAGGTCGACGCAGGGGATAGCGAGCGACCGACAGAACTTCCAGGCGGCTATACGCCGTCCGAGCCGTGTGGACCTTTGGGTAACACGTGCGAATCCGATAAACCATGCACAAAGGGCTATTTTTGCCTGGCAGGTGTGTGCCTACCTGATTCTGCCTCCGCCAAGGTAACCAGCTGCTCGCCCATTGGATGCCCTGCGGATGCACCTATTTGCGTGGCAGGCGCGTGTCTTACACCGGACCAACTTGCATGCGTGTGTCTGAATGAGGCCAGTCACGAGGTTGCCTACCAGTGTGCGAGTGTCAGGGGCTCCGAGGCGACCGCCTGTGTTCCAGAGCAAGCGCTGTGTGACAGTCGGCCCAACGATTGCTGTGAAGGTCTTGTGTGTATGGGCGGAAAGGACGCTGCCGGGAAAGCGCGCCTTGGTTTGTGCATGCGGCCCTGCGAACAGGATGAGAGTTGCACGAGTCGTTGCTGCGCCGAAAGCGCGCTGTTCGACCAGGACTTCTGCTCTGCGGGGCCTGCTCCGTGCGTCGGGGAATGCAAGCGTCGGAACGAAGCGTGTGGTGGCAAGCACGATGATTGCTGTGCAGGTCTTGTTTGTGTGAAGAGCGATGCCGACCCCTTGCTCGCGGGTTGCCAGCTGCCGTGCGAACGGGGCTCCGACTGCGAGAGCAACTGCTGCCTGGCGTTCACGCTCGAAGACGGCGGCGTAGGGAACAACGGTCTGTGCGTGTCTGCAGAGTACTGCAAGTAAGGTCGAGGCATGGCCAAAGCGCAAGCTGCGTGGGCGCTAGCCTGCGCGATGATCACGGTTGAGCTTCTTTCTGCCTGCCCGGAGGGGCAGGGCGCGAGAGAGCGGCAGGACAGTCCCGGCGTATGCACCAAGGCGTACGAGAAGTGTGAGCTCGGCAAGGGGTTGCTCGGCATTTGCGATGTGATCGACTGCGCCCCTGGCGTGGATGAGCCTTGCTTGCAGTGCCGGTCTCAGCACTGAGCGCGTATCAGGGCGAAAAAGTCATCGCCACAGCGCGACGCCTACAGACCGCTTCATTCTGGCAGGTCGAGCCGCAAGACTACGTAGCCATCGTCACTCGAGTCGTACGGGAAGGTGCCGCCGCCGAGGCGATGCCCCACGACGACTGCTTTTTGCTCAGGCAAGCCACGCACTGCTGCGAGGAAGCCGCTTGCAAGCTCGACAACTTCTTGGTGCGTGACCTCGCGCGTGGGGACATCGACGACCTGGAGCAGGTAGCCATCGTCCGCGGTGGGGGGATAGGGGAAGTAGCTGGTGTTCGTGCTGACCAAACCGTAAATTGTGCCGCCCACCACATCGAGCCCCACAAAGCGCTGCGTGTCTGTGAGTGTGCCGAGGGCACCATTCTTCTCGAGGCACACGGTGACCTGCGTGCCATCGCAGGTGTCCACTCGTAGCAACAAGCCTTCGCTGCTGACCAAACTTTTGGCGTTCTCGCCGCTGTCGAAGGTGTAGACGCTGGTTGCCGCAAAGTCACCGTGGTAAGGGGACTCGCCCCGAAGGACAATCTCGCCGGTGTCGGCCTGCATCTCATATACATGGAAATCCGACGGCGAGCCTGATGACACAGTCACGAAGGCATCGCGGCCGGGAACGGCACGCATCGGAATACCGTTGTAAGTGTACTTGGCAGAACTCGAAAGCAACGCGCCGCTCACGATGTCGTAAGTATAGAAAATGCGGTCCCAGTCGTTTGCCAGACCGCACACGAAGCGGCCGTCGCCCAGGATTACGCCTGCCGCGCAGGCTTCGACAAGCGTGCCTTCGACAGGGGCCATGAGCGTGTCTGCAGACAGTACGCTGAACTTGGCACCATCAGCGGCGACCACGTGGGTTCCGTCGAACGCGCTGGTGGCCAAGGGACGAGGTGCGTTCCAGCGTGCGAGCTCGCTGCCATCTGTAAGGGAGAGGCGAGACACGCCGTCGCGATCTACTACCCATACGTTGGTTCCCGCGGCATATACATCGATTAGCTTACTGCTACCGCGCGCGAGTTCCATGCCGGAGAGCGGTACGCTTCCATCCGCGCCAGTAACGGCATCGCCGTCTCCGTCGCCGATGCCCCAGTAGTCGTCCCCATCGCCACCTCCCGAATAATCATCCCCATCTCCATCGCTGTTCTCGGAGGGAGAGGAGTATCTCGGATCGCATGAGCAGTAGCCGTACGTGCGGTTCTCCGAGCAGCGCTGAATCCCCTCTCGAAAGCCCTCGCAGCCACACTTGACCTGGCGCCCTGGCACACAGCGGGTCGGCGTATTCGAATCGCAACTACTCAGTGCGGCGAGAGACAGAGTTAGACTAAACGCTGCAATGAGGGTGGGGGAGAGCCGTGTAAGCATGCTGGCGCCCTACCACACAACCGCTTTGAGGCTAGCTCGTTTTGGGGTGAAGGCCTGAGGGCGTTTCTCGTCTATTCGAGCCGAGGGAATGCGTGGGGACTGGTCTTTGCACCCAGTCGCCCGAATGATTGCCGAGTGAGTATGCCAAGTCGAATCGATGCCCTGTGTGACCTTCCTCTGCACAAACACCTCGGGATCAAGCTGCGCGAAGCCTCGCGCGGACAGAGCGTGCTTGAGCTCGTAGTGAACCGCGACAATGCGAACCTGCTCGGTGTTCTGCACGGAGGGGTCATCTACACGATCTGTGATGTCGCGGGATTTGCGGCGCTCGCAAGCGTGATGCCGGAGGATGAAATGGCGGTCACGCACGATATTCATGTGTCGTGCATGCGGCCTGCGTTGTTGGGCAGCACATTGCGTGTGGAGGCCAAACTCGTGCAAAAAGGGCGCACGTTGGCCTTCATGGATGCGGTGGCGAAAGTCGGAGACAAAGTCATCGCCACAGCGCGCGTGACCAAGAGCATCGTGCCCAACAAGCCCGCGGTACCGCTCGCTATTCCAAGCCTAACAAGCGCCCGCCCTGATACACGATGAAGCTTGTGACCCAGGCCAGCACGGTCATATAGCCGAACAGGAAAGCTGGCCAGCGGTAGCCCTTCGTCTCGCGCTTCACCACCGCCAGTGTGCTCATGCACTGGCAGGCGAGGGCAAAGAAGACCAGCAGCGACAGACCCACCAGCGGTGTGTACGCGGTGGAGCCGTCGGCTTTCTTTTCGGTCCTGAGCTTGTCGCGCAGGGTAAGGTCTTCTTCGTCGACTTCCTCGCCTGCGGCGTACACCACGCCGAGCGTTGCCACGAACACTTCGCGTGCGGCGAAGGCTCCGATCAAGCCCACGCCGATTTTCCAGTCGAATCCGAGCGGAGCGATGGTGGGTTCGATGGCATGACCGAGCTGCCCCCCGTAACTCTCGGAGAGCGAGAGCGCGTGCTGCTCCACCGGGTCGAGGCCAGCAAGCTTTTCTTCGGGCTGGCGCGGGAAGTTCAGGAGCGCCCAAAGCACGATGCTGCAGGCGAGAATTACGGTGCCAGCTTCGGTAAGGAACATGCGCGCGCGCCGACCGACCATCAGCACCACGTCTGTAAGGCGGGGCAGACGGTAAGGCGGGAGCTCGAGCACCAAGGAGCTGCCCTCGGCGCGCAGCATCGTCTTGGAGAGCACCCAAGCGGCGATCAGCGAAACCGCCACGGAAAACACGTACATGGCGACCATCAGCCCGCCTTGCACGGGCATGCCGAGCCACGTGCCTTTCTCTGGGAAAAGCGCTGCGATGATCAGCGTGTACACGGGCAAGCGCGCGGAGCAGGTCATGAGCGGCACGACCATCATCGTGAGCAGGCGATCGCGCTGCCGCTCCATGGTACGCGTGGCCATGATGGCGGGAATGGCGCACGCAAAGCCCGAGAGCATCGGTACAAAGGCGCGGCCGTGGAGGCCCATGCTCTTCATGATGCGGTCCATCAGATAGGCGACGCGGGCCATGTAGCCTGAGTCTTCCATCAGGCCGACGAACAGGAAAAGCAGCAGAATCTGCGGCAGAAACACCACGACGCTGCCTGCGCCGCCGATCACGCCTTCGACGATCAGCTCGCTGAGGAGGTTGTCCCCGAGCAATTGAGAAGTGGCATCGCCCAGCTCGCCGAAGGCCCATTCGATGGCTTCGATCGCAGGATTGGCCCAGGCAAACAGGGACTGAAACAGCACAAGCGACATGAGAAGGAAGGTGGCGAAGCCAAACACCGGGTGAATCAACACGGAGTCTACGCGCTCGGTGAGCGTGTGCTTTACGCTGCCTGTGACAAGTGGCGTGATGTGCGCGTCGATGAAGGCGTAGCGCCCGAGCACCACTTCGTCGTCGAGTGCTTTGCCGCTTTCTTCGTCGGGTATCGCTGCTTTTACGGCATCGCGCAGTGCGGCCGGAAGCTCGAGTTCGTCCTGCTCCGACACGGACATCAGTGCCCACAGCGTAAACGCATCGGAGGCGAGATGCTCCGGGCATGCCTTGCGGACGCTGTCGATTTGGCTCTGAAGCTTGGGGCTCGGCGTGAAGCGAAAGCGCGGGCTTTCAGCCTTACCGAGCTGCGCGGCCATGGCGGTTTTTAGGGCATCCATGCCCACGCCTGTGCGCGCCACGACGCCCACCACGGGGCAATCGAGCAGGCGTTCGAGATCTTCGGCCTTGGGGACGAGGGGCCCAGCCTCGTCGATCATGGTGAGGGCTATCACCATGTTTAGGCCTAGTTCCTGGGCCTGTAGGACAAAATACAAGTTGCGGGAGAGGTTTGTGGCGTCGACGCAGCACACCACGAGCTTGGGCCGTGGCAGGTCGCCTAAACCGAGCAGGCAATCGATGGCCACCTGCTCTTCGCGACTGCGCGCGACCAATGAATAGCTACCGGGAACGTCGATGACCTCGACTACGCCGGCCGAGCCTCCTAAGTCGAGCCGCCCCTGCTCGAGCTCCACCGTGACGCCGGGATAGTTCCCGACGCGGGTTCTGGCACCCGTCAAGCGGTTGAAGAGCGTGCTTTTGCCGGTGTTCGGGTTGCCGACCAGCGCAATGCAAGGGGCGCTCACGACGTAACCTCGATTTGCAGCGCGTCTTTTTTGCGGATGGAGATGCGCGAACCTCGCACAGACAGCTCCAGCGGGTCGCCCAGGGGCGATACGCCGACCACTGTGACCTCGGTGCCAGGCGTGAGCCCCAGCTCCATCAGGCGCCTGCGAAGGGCGCGGGCGCCCCCTACATTCAAAATGCGCGCGGGCCGCTGCTTAGGGAACTGCGTGAGACGTACGGACACGGGCCCTGTGATAGCAAACGTCCTTCGGCTGGCACGGTACCCTCCGCGGTCATACGCTGGGGGCAAGGAGCGAGACAAGAACGATGGACACAGAGCTCAAGGCCGAGATCGAGGAGCTCCTACAGAAGCACCCGGTCCTGCTCTTCATGAAGGGCACCCGCAGCTTCCCGCAATGCGGGTTTTCTGCCACCGTGGTCAACATTCTGAAGGAAGCGGGGGTTCGCGAGCTCAAAGACGTGAACATCCTTGCCCGTGCCGACCTGCGTGACGGCATGAAGGAATACGCCAGTTGGCCTACCTTCCCGCAGCTTTACGTCAAAGGGCAGTTCGTTGGTGGCTGCGACATCGTCAAAGAGATGTTTGCAACCGGTGAAATCTACGAGGTGCTCGGCACGGCGAAGCCTGAGGTCAAGCTGCCCAGCGTGACCGTGACTGAGGCCGCAAAGCAAGCCGTGCTCGACGCCAGCGAAGGAGCAGCTTCCGCCCTGCGCATCGAGATTTCTCCGCAGTTTGAGTACTCGCTATCCATCGACGAGGCGAACGAGGGCGATCTGCAGGTCAAGGCTTCCGGGCTCACCCTGCTGTTCGACCGCCAGAGCGCGCTCAAGGCCGATGGCCTGCGCATCGATTTCCTTGGCGACGAGGGTGGCGGTTTCAAGCTTGAGAATCCGAACGAGCCAGCGCGAGTCAAGCAGATCACCGTGCAAGATCTCAAGGCGCTGCTCGACGCAAACAAACCGTTTGCGCTGTTCGATGTGCGGAGCCCCGAGGAGCGCGGCATCGTCAAGCTCGATGCGGCCGAGCCGTTCGACAAGGCGGCCCAAGAGAAGCTCGCAAAGCTTGATCGCGATACCCCAATCTACTTCCACTGCCACCACGGCGGACGCAGTCAGCAAGCGGCAGAGCACTACTTGCGGCAAGGCTTTAAGTACGTCTTCAACGTGGCGGGTGGTATCGACGCTTACGCGCGTGACATCGACCCGGAGCTTGCTCGCTATTGAGCGTAGGCGCGGCTAGGTAAACTGCTCAAGCAGCTAGACGCTCGCATGTACTCAAGTTACATAGCCGCCCCGTGAGCTTAGCGCAGGTTGTAGATCCCACGCGTCGCGCGCTTCTCGGCGCCATAGGCGTTTGCATTTTCATGCTGGTGCTCGGCTTCCTCGATGCGATGACGCTCGGTGCCGTGAATTTGCCGGCCATGGTGCCGCCTTTTGGCGCCAGCGTGGTGATCGTGTTCTTCACGCCGGAGAGCCCGTTTGGGCGGCCCAGGAACGTGATTTTGGGGCACGTGCTGAGCGCGGTGGTGACCCTGCTCGTACTCGCCGCCTTGCCCGGTGCCCCCAAGGGAGTCTTGGCAGCGGTAGCAGTCTCGGTTTCGGGGGTGGCGATGCTGGCCACGCGCAGCTTTCACCCGCCGGGAGGTGCTACCGCACTGTTGGCGGTGCTCGCCGAAGGGAGTCAGGGGCTGTCGGTGCTGCTGAGTCCCGTATTGCTCGGTGCGGTCACCCTCACGGCAACGCGGTTGGGGCTCGACGCATCCATCGGCTGGGCGACGCGAGGCAGGGCACTCGAGGGCGTCGAAGAGTCGCGAGCCGCCGAACCGGGACGCTGAGAGCA